>NZ_JBNPNH010000001.1:0-494714 GCF_050314555.1 Candidatus Spyradosoma sp. SGI.093
ATCTTTTGCCTTCGGTGCACTTTTTTATTGAGGCATCGCGGCGGCGCCGAAATGCTCAAAAATTGCTCGCCGCGGGAACGCAAATGCGTTTCAATGAGGCAGAAAATTTTGCTTATGAATTACCTTTCACTCGATTTGGGCGCGGACAGCGGCCGCGTCATTCTCGGAACCCTCGAAAACGGAAAAATTTCGCTCGAAGAAATCCACCGTTTCTACAACAAGGCCGTTCCCGTCAACGGTTCCCTGCGCTGGGACGTCGTCCGGCTCTTCGACGAGCTCAAGGCGGGGCTGAAGAAAGTCGCCGACCGCGGCATCGCCGTCAAAAGCCTTTCGACGGATTCGTGGGGCGTGGACTACGTGCTGCTGAAGGGCGCGGAGCCAATGCTCACGGCGCCGTATCAGTACCGCGACGGGCGCACGGACGGCTCCGTCGAGCGCGTCCGCGAGATTATTCCCGACGAAAAGCTTTTCGCCGAATCGGGCATCATGTTCATGGGCATCAACACGCTGTACCAGCTTTTCGAGGACACGCGTTCCCGCCCGGAAATCCTCGCGCTCGCGGACGGATTTCTCAACATCGGCGACTATTTCAACTGGCTGTTTTCGGGCGTTCCCGCGGCGGAGATCTCGCTCGCGAGCACGACGCAGCTCTACAATCCGCGCACGAAGGCGTGGTCGCTCGAGACGGCGGACGCGCTGGGCATTCCGCGGAAGATCTTCCCGAAAATCGTCGCCTCGGGCACGACGCTCGGCAGGATTCTTCCCGCGATCGCCGCGGAGACCGGGCTCGCGCCGGAGACGGAGGTCGTCGCCTCGTGCTCGCACGACACCGGCGCCGCCGTCGCCGCCATTCCCGCGGATTCCGCGACGAACTGGGCGTTCCTTTCCTGCGGCACCTGGTCGCTGATCGGCGTCGAATCGCCGAAGCCGTTCATCAGCGAAACCGTCCGCCGCGCCAACTACACGAACGAAGTCGGCTTCGGGCACACGACGCGCTTTCTCAAGAACATCGTCGGCATGTGGATACAGCAGGAGTCGATGCGCTACTGGAAGGCGCACGGGAACGACACGCCCGCGCCCGAGCTCGACAAGCTCGCCGCGCTCGAACCCGCGCTGCGCTCGCACATCAATCCCGACGACGCGCGCTTCCTCAAGCCCAACGAAATGCCGCAGAAGATCGCCGATTTCTGCGCCGAGACCGGGCAGCCCGTTCCCGAAAACGTCGGGCAGACGATGCGCTGCATTCTCGAAAGCCTCGCCCTCGCCTACCGCAAGGCGCTCGACGACATTTCCGCGCTCGCCGAAAAGCCGATCGACACGCTTCACGTCGTCGGCGGCGGCTCGCGCTCCAAGCTTTTCATGCAGTTCATCGCGAACGCGACCGGACGGACGGTCGTCGCCGGACCCGTCGAAGGCACCAGCTGCGGGAACTTGCTGATCCAGGCGGTCGCCGCCGGAGAGCTCTCCGGGCTCGACGAAATCCGCAAAGTCGTCCGCGCGTCCTTCGACGTGAAGACCTACGTTCCCGCCGCGGACGAACGCGCCGCGTGGGAAGCCGCCTACGAAAAATTCAGGACGCTCTGAGACGTTCCCGCTCTTTCCGCAAAACTTCATCAACCTTAATTCTTCCCCCAAAAAAAACATGGCTCTCGCGTTTTCCCTTGAACAGCTCTGCAACGTCGTCGACCCGATCCGCGTCGAAGGCTCGACGACGGTTCCGCTCTCGAACATCGGCGCCCTCGATTCCGCCAAGCCGGGCGACCTCGCCTTTCTCGGCAACGACAAATACCACGCGCAGGTCGCGACCTGCGAGGCGTCCGCGATTCTCGTTCCCGCGGACTACGTCGGCTCCTCTCCGAAGGAAAATCAGGCCTACATCTTCGTCGAAAAGCCCTCCTACACGCTCGCGCTGATCTGCGGGCAGATCGAGGCGGCGCTCTGGCCGAAACCCGCCGCGGGAACGCACCCAAGCGCGGTCGTCGCGCCTTCCGCGCAGATCGGCAAGGGCGTGCACGTCGGCGCGTTCTGCGTCGTCGGCGAAAACGCGAAGATCGGCGACGGCGTCGTGCTCGAAGCGCACACGACCGTCGGCAACGCCGTCGTGATCGGCGAAAATTCCCGCATCGAAAGCGGCGCGCGCATCGGCGCCTACACGCAGATCGGCGCGCGCGTCCACGTTCTGCCCAACGCCGTCATCGGCGCGGACGGATTCGGCTTCATTCCCGTGGACGGAAAAATCGAGAAGATTCCGCAGATCGGCAACGTCGTCATCGAGGACGACGTCGAAATCGGCGCGGGAACGTGCATCGACCGCGCGCGCTTTTCCTCGACGCGCGTCGGCAAGGGCACGAAGATCGACAATCTCGTCCAGATCGGACACAACTGCGTCATCGGAAAATACTGCTTCGTCTGCGGCCAGGCGGGCATGGCGGGCTCGACGACGGTCGGCGACTACGTCACGCTCGCCGGGCAGGTCGGCCTCGCCGGGCACATCAAGATCGGCGACAAGGCGACGATCGGCGCGCAGTGCGGCGTGCTCGGCGACGTCGAGCCGGGCGCGACGATGCTCGATTCGCCCGCGATCCCGATTGGCCTCGCGAAAAAGCTCATGGTGCTGAAGATGCGCCTGCCGGACATGTTCTCGCGCATCAAGGCGATCGAAAAGCAGCTCGCCGACAAATAAGAAGCGGCGCCCCGCTTGCTTTTGAATTTTCAAACGCAAAGAACGCGAAGAAAAATTTTTAGGGGGAGAAGCGACATTCCTGTCGCTTTTTTGAAATCCTTCCCAAACAAATTTTTCCCGCAGATCTCGCGGATTTCCGCAGATTTTTGAAACCGCGAATTGCTCGAAAAGGAGGGTAAGCGTCCCGCTTGCCCTCTTTTTTCAACAGGGATTGCGGGGATTTTGAGGGATTTCTTTTTTGGGAGCGGGTTTTCTCGAAGGCTTTTCTCTCCGCATGAAATGCGGAACAAAAATAACCCCATGCGGCGCGACGCCGCTTGGGGACGAGGTCGAAAAAACACGCGCCTGAAAGGCGCAACTTCCCGCGGATTTCCGCAATTTTTTTGAGTCCTCGAATTGCCCTCTTTTTTCTCTTCCGCGACTTTCCGGTTCAAATAAAAAACGCGCGGGAAGGTTCCCGCGCGTTTTCGCGTGTCGCCGCCGGAGCGGATCAGCCGATGGTCGCCACGTCCGGCTCGAAGGCGATTTCGATGCGGTACTGCTGGCCCGGGCGCAGGTTCAGCGGGTGGTTGCGGATGAAGGTCTGATAGTAATAGACCTTGCCGCAGCGCGTGCGCTGGGTCGGATCCTGCGAGACGTCCTCGTAGTTGAGCCATTCGCCCTGGAAGTCGTCCTTCGGAATCGTGCAGCCGAGGCTTTTTTCGCCGAGACGGAAGGAGGCGCCGAGGTGGTAGCGGCTGTGGCACGCCGCGAGCGGCATCACCATGCGCATCTGCGAAAGCGTCGCGGGCTGCTTGACGGAAAGCGTGTAGCGGGCGAGGATTCTGCCTTCGAGGAATTCCCATTCGACGCGCATGGAGCCCACGCCGGGAACGATCTTTTCGTCCTTGGTGATGAGATCCGGCTGCTCGTAGGAGACCGTGAAGGCGTTCTTCATGCCGATGCGCGTTGCGACGTTCTTCGCGTAGAACGAGGGCGTGAAGGTCTCTTCGCCGATGACGAACTCGGGGATGAACGCGGGAACGTACTGCCCGACGGGAACGTCGAAAATGCCCGGCATGTGCGGGAACGCGAGCGAATCCGAGCCGCCCTTGGCGCCGCCGGAGACGATCGGAATCTGCACGTGCAGGCGGGTCTTCGGGTTCTGATAGACGATGAGCGCCTGCTCCTTGCGTCCGCACTTGTCGAAGGAGATCGTGCGGCAGGTCGCGCGCGTCGCGGGCGCGGGAACGGCGTCGCCGAGCGAACCGCCGACGGTCTTCGCGAGGCGCGACCACTGGCAGAGATAACGCGCCGCGTCGAAATTCGCGATGCGCGTCGTGTGCACGTCGTCCGTGTCGCGTTCGCCGTCGCGGATGACGAGGAAGCCCTGCTCCTGGTCGAGATACGTGACGAAGAAATACAGGAAGAGGCGGCGCAGAACGTCCTTGTAGAGCGGCATCTTGTCCGCCGGAATCCAGCCGTCGCGCATCGACTGCAGGATGATGCTGATGAGGTGCATCTGCCCGTAGGCGCCCGTTCCCGCGCCGAAGCACCAGCCGAGCCCGTCCTGGCGGACGAGGTCGGGGATGAGCTTCAGGTATTTTTCCGCGTAGGTGCGCAGCGTCGGCAGCTTGCGTTCGCGCAGGTGGATGTTCGCGTGGAGCTGGAGCGACTGGCGGATGAAGACGTACTGCAGCACGCCGTAGACGTCGTAGCAGCCGCCGAGCGCGGCGGGCGCCTCGGGCCCGCGCGGAGCGTCGTCGCAGAATCCGCCGGAGGAATTGGCCTTGACGCGTTCGATGAAGCGTTCGATCAGGCGCCCCGTCTCGTCCTTCTTGGAAAGGCCTAGCGAAAAGCGCGTGACCGCCTTGCCGACGTTGAACGCCTGGCGGTGGTCGTTGTAGTCCGTGCGGACGAGAAGGCGCTTGTCGAGCAGCTCCTGCGCGGCGGCGTCGAGCTTCGACCACGGCGCGTTGCGGTCCTTGGAAGGTCCGAAGGAAAGCAGGCCGAGCGCCGCGTAGGCGAGCCCGTTCTCGGACTCGGTCTCCTGGTTGAGCTGCGCGGCGACGCAGCGGGCGACGAGATCGGCGACGTCCGCCTTGCCGATTTTCGTCTCGTGCGTCGCGCGGTAGAATTCGCCGAGCGCGAGCGCGGCGTGCCCGGATTCGTCCGAGCGGGGATTTTCCCCGGGAACGGGAGCGATGGTCCCGTCAGCGTTAACGGCTTCGATGTTATGGCTCAGAATCGCGCGAGCCATGTCCATGCATTGTTCTGCAAAATTATGCATCTGCGGTGTCTTACTGGTTTTTAAGGTATCGTTCGATTTTTGTCATCCCGCGCGAATAAGTCGAATAAAATCTGCGTTCGTCTTCGTCTTCGCGAGGCGGTCCGTCATCGCTTCGGCGACGTCCTCCGGCTTGCCCGCGACGACGGCGCGGCGCAGGAAGGACGCGGCCTCGAGCGCGGCGGGAGCGAGAATCTGCTCCTCCTTGCGCGTTCCCGAGGCGGCGAGATTGATCGCCGGCCAGATGCGCAGCTCCGCGATCTTGCGGTCGAGCACGATCTCCATGTTTCCCGTGCCCTTGAATTCCTCGAAGATCAGGTCGTCCATGCGCGAGCCCGTCTGCACCAGCGCCGACGCGACGATCGTCAGCGTTCCCGCCTCTTCGGTCGCGCGCGCCGAGGAGAAGATCTGGCGCGGCTTTTCGAGCGCCTTGGAGCTGATGCCGCCCGTCATCGTGTTTCCGCGCGGCGCGACGTTGTTGTAGGCGCGCGTCAGGCGCGTCAGCGAATCGATGAGCAGCACGACGTCCCTGCCGACTTCGACCTGGCGGCGCGCGCGCTCGATGCAGATTTCGGCGATGCCGATGTGCGTCTTCGCGGATTCGTCATTGGAAGACGCATACAACTCCGCCTCGGGCAGATCGCGCGCGAAGTCCGTGACCTCCTCCGGCCGCTCGTCCACGAGCAGCACCATGATCTTCACGTCGGGATAATTTTCGCGGACGCCGATCGCGATGTCCTTCAGCAGCGTCGTCTTGCCAGTGCGCGGCGGCGCGGCGATGAGCCCGCGCTGGCCCTTGCCGATCGGGCAGAAAAGATCGACGACGCGGTTCGTCATGCGCCCGTCCTTCGTCTCCAGCACGAGCTGGCGGTTCGAGCTGAGCGGCGTCAGCGTCTGGAACTGCGGGCGCCGATGGCGCTCGTTCGGGTTGACGCCGTCGATCGAATCGACGTAGCTCACTTTCGCGTTCGCGTGCCCTTTTTTCTGCTGCGCCTTGGCGACGACCCAGCTGCCGGTCTTCATCTTGAAGCGCTTGGCGATTTCCTTGGGCACGAAAGGATCCGACGGGAACGCCTTGCCGCGGCGCTTCGGGGAGCGCAGCGAGCCGTTGCCCTTCGCATCGAGCACGAAAACGCCCTCGACGACGATTTCCTCCGGGGCGGGAACGCCCGCCGGCGCGACGCTCCGCGCGTCTCCGCTGTTCTTCTGCGAATCTGTTTCGCTCATGATGGTCTTCTGTCCTGTAAGTGTTCTGTAAATATTCTGTACATGCGCTTTCCGCAACGCGCGGCGCGGGAACGCGGCGAGGCGCGGCCGTGACGGGAGATTGCGGCGTTCCCGCGTCGTTCGGGGAACGAAAGACTTCCGGCGGAGAAACTTGAGAACGCTCCGTGGTTCCGAAAATCAACACGGGCAGTGTTTCACAGCGCCCGCCTCCGCGCAAGCGCAAAATGCGCGGAAAACCGCCCGCGCGGCGCGCGTCCTAAAATCGACTCCGCGGCCCCGTCGCCTGAAAATGTGCTTTCGTCGCGGGAGCGGCGAGGATAGGCTTAGGCGCAGTTATGGCAAAAGTTCTGGTGGCTCTTTCCGGAGGCGTGGACAGCGCCGTCGCCGCGCTCCTTCTCAAGCGCGAGGGACACGACGTCCACGCCGCCTACATGCGCACGTGGATGAACGAGGAAGGCGGAAAATTCCTCGGCGAATGCCCGTGGGAAGACGACGTCGCCAACGCGCGCGCCGTGGCGGAAACGCTCGGCATCCCCTTCAAGATCGTCGATCTGATCAAGGACTACCGCGAGCACGTCGTCGCGTATCTGGTGGACGGATACCGAAGCGGGCTCACGCCGAATCCGGACGTGCTCTGCAACCGCGAGATGAAGTTCGGCGTCTTCGCGCGCAAGGCCTTCGCCGACGGCTTCGATTTCGTCGCGACCGGACACTACGCGCGCCGACGCGACAACGCCGACGGCACGACGGACATCCTCTGCGGGAACGACCCGAACAAGGACCAGACGTATTTTCTCGCCCTGCTCCGCCAGGAACAGGCGCGCCGCGCGCTCTTTCCCGTGGGGCATCTGCTCAAGCCGCAGCTGCGCGAGCTCGCCGCCCGGGCGGGACTGCCGAACGCGAAGCGCAAGGACAGCCAAGGCATCTGCTTCATCGGCAAAATCCGCATCAACGATTTTCTCGAGCAGTACATCCCGCAGAAACCGGGGAAAATCGTGAACACGGCGGGCAAGGTGCTCGGCGAGCACAAGGGGCTTTTTCACTACACGATCGGCCAGCGCCGCGGCATCAACGTGCCGTCCAACGCCGACAACGAATACTACGTCGTCGTCGCCAAGCGCTTCGAGGAAAACGAGCTCGTCGTCGCCTTCGACCATCCGGAGACGGCGGGAACGCTCTACACGTCCGAATCGCGCGTGCACAATCTTTCGTGGCTGAACCGCCCGCTGACGGAAAAGTGCGAAACGCTCGTCCGCGTGCGCTACCGCGACGCCTCGACGCCCGTCGTCTTCACGCCCGACGGGAACGGCGGCGCGCATCTTGCCTACAGGCACGTGCAGCGCGGCATCGCGCCCGGCCAGATCTGCGCTTTCTACGACGGCGACGTCCTGCTCGGCGGCGGCGTCTTCGCGTGAAGACGCGTTGAAATCCGCGGCGCTTTGCTTTAGGCTCGATTCTTTTCAACCGCAAAGAAATTTCAAGTTCGCAACGATGTATCTGAAACAGCTCGTCATCAACGGATTCAAAAGCTTCGCCGACCGCACGCGCGTGGAGCTCCGCCCCGGAATCACGGCGATCGTCGGACCGAACGGCTGCGGAAAATCCAACATCGTGGACGCGATCCGCTGGGTGCTCGGCGAACAGAGCGCCAAGGCGCTGCGCGGCGGCTCGATGCACGACGTCATCTTCTCGGGAACGGACAAGCGCAAGCCGCTCCAGTACTGCGAAGTCGAACTCGTCTTCGCGGAATGCGAAAAGGAGCTCGGCACCGCGTTCAACGAAGTCTCCATCGTCCGCCGCGTGACGCGCGACGACTCGTCGGACTATTTTCTCAACGGCAAGGCGTGCCGCCTGCGCGACATTCAGCGGCTCTTCATGGACACGGGCGTCGGGCGCGTCTCGTATTCGTTCATGGTGCAGGGGCAGATCGACCAGATTCTTTCCGCGAATCCCTCGGAGCGCCGCACGCTCTTCGAGGAGGCGGCGGGCATCACGCGCTACAAGACGCAACGCAAGGAGGCGCTGGGCAAGCTCGCGCTCGTCGACCAGAACCTCGCGCGCGTCACCGACCGCCTCGACGAGCTTTCCCGCCAGATCGCCTCGCTGAAGCGCCAGGCCTCCAAGGCGCTGCGCTGGAAACGCCTCAGGCACCGGCTGACGCATCTCGATCTCGCGAGCCAGGCGTTTCAGTTCTGCGGGCACCGCGAAGCCGTCCGCGAGACGGAGGCCGCCGCGGGAACGCTCCGCGAAACGGTCGCCGCGCAGCGCGCGGATCTTTCGGAGCGCGAGAACATGCTCGCCTCGTCCAAGGTGCAGCGCAGCGTGCTCCGCGAAAAAATCGAAAACGCGCAGCAGATGATCTTCGCGCTGCGCTCGGAAAAGGAAAACGCGGAGGCGCAGATCAAATTTTCGGAAGTGCGCTCTCAGGACCTGCGGGAACGCATCGCGGGCATCGAGCAGGAAATCGCCGCCATCGCGCTCCGCCGCGACGAGCTGGAGACGCGCATTCAGGGCGGAGGCGACTCCAAGCTGCGCAGCGCGGGCGACGTCTCCGCCGCCGACGAAGCCTTCCGCGTGCGCCAGCGCGAGCTCGACGAGACGCTCGCGCGCCTTTCCGCGCTCGAACGCGAAATCGCCGTCGCGCGGCAGGATCTGCTGATGCGCGAAAACGAGATCACGCGTTCCCGCTCCACCGTGACGAACATCGAAGTCGATCTGCGCACCTCCGAAATCCGCCACGCCGAGATCGGCAACGCGCTCGCGCAGCTCCGCGAGGCCCGGCACGCGCTCGACGCGCGCGTCGAAGAAGCGCGGACGCTCGCCGAAGCCCGCCGCGCCGACCACGCGCGCGCGCAGCAGGCGGTGGAGGAGTCCCGCGAAAAAAGCAAGGCGCTCGCGACGCGTTTCCGCGAGCAGCAGCAGATCATTTCCGGACTCGACCGCCAGGTCGCGCGCACGTCCGCGCAGCTCTCGATGCTCGAACAGCTGCAGGCGAAGTTCGAAGGCTTTTCCTCCGGCGCGAAGGCGATTCTCAAAGGTGAGCTCGCCGAAGTCGTTCCCGCGGGAACGGCGAAGCCGCTCAACGCGCTGATTTCCGTGCGCGAGAACGTTTACGCGCCCGCGGTCGAGCTGCTGCTCGGCTCCGCCGCGGAAGCGCTTTTTCTGGACGAAGACTCCCGCGTCGCCGCGCTGCTGCGGGAGCTCGGCGAGCGCAATCTCGGCGGCGCCGTGCTCGCGCTCCCGCCGCACGAGGCGCCCCGCTCCGCGCCCGCCGGACTGCCGGAATTTCTCCGCCCCGCGGGAACGCTCGTCGAAGCGAAGATTCCCGAATTCGCGCCGCGCCTCGCCGCCCTTTTCGAACGCTGCTTCGTCTGCGACGACGCCGCGCAGTTCCTCGACTTCTGGACGACGCGCCCGGACTTCGACTTTCTCCTCGTCGCGACGCTCGACGGCGAGCTCGTGGACTGCCGCGGGCTGCTGCGCACGCGCGCGGGCGGCGAAAAGACTTCGTCCGCCTTCCGCCGCGAAAGCGAGATTCGTGAGCTGCGGGAACGCCTCGCCGCGGAAAACGACGCGCTGACCGAAGCCAACCAGCGCACGCTCGAAATCCAGTCGGAAATGGACGCGACCGAAGCCGAGACCGAAGAGCTCCGCGTCTCCGCCGCCGCGCTCGCGCAGGAAGTTTCCGCCATCGCCGCGGACGAGCGCGCTGCCGAACGCGCGCTCGGCGAAAACGAACAGGCGCTCGCGCGGCAGGAAAATCTCCTCGCCGAATTCGAGCGTTCCCGCGACGCCGCCGTCGCCAAGATGGAGGCGGCGAAGCACGTTCTCGAAACCGGAGAAAGCGCGATCGCCGCCGCGAAGGAGGACATCGCGCGGCGCGAATCCGAAATCGCCTCGCTCCGCGCGGAGGCGGACGAGCGCCGCGAAGCCGTCAACGAAGTCCGCTTCGACCTCGCGCAGAAGAAGCAGCAGCTCGAAATGATCGAGCGAGAAGTCGCCGAAGTGCGCCGCCAGCTCGCCGATCTGCAGAGCCGGATCGACGTGCGCGAAGGCGAAAAGCGCAACGCCGAGGCGCAGATCGCCGCCTTCGCGGAACAGGCCGCGAACGCCGCGGCGCGCGTCGCCCAGCTCGCGGAAACGCTCGAAAGTTCCGGCGGCGCGCTCGAGACGCTCCGCGCCGAATCGCAGAGCGTCGAGGCGCGCATCGAGGAGCTCGACGCGTCGATGACCAGCGACCGCAACGCGCTCCGCGAAAACGAGACGCGGCTAGGCGCGCTCGAAGTCCGGCTCACCGAAGAAACTTCGCAGTGCACGTTCATCGCGGAAAAAGTCTCCACCGAATACCAGCTCGACGTCGCGGGCGTGGACTGGAAGCGCAGTCTCTGGAACGCCGACGAGGAGCTCGAGACCAAGGTGCGCTTCGACGAGCTCGAAGAGGACGACGAGAACGGCGCCGCCGCCGAACGCCCGAAGCCCGCGCGGCGGGAACGCGGCGAGCCGACGGAGGAAGACCTCGCCGCGATGGACGACACGGACTGGGCGCCGCTGCGCCGCGAAGTCGCCGACCTGCGGGAACGCCTGCTCTCCATGGGCGCCGTCAACCACACCGCCATCGACGAATACGCCGACCTGCGGGAACGCTACACCTTCCTCAAGACGCAGGCGGACGACCTGTGGAGCTCCAAGAACGAGCTCGTCAAGGCGATCGACGAAATCAACGCGACCTCGCAGAAGCTCTTTTCCGACACCTTCGAGCAGATCCGCAAGAACTTCAAGTTCACGTTCGACCGCCTCTTCCACGGCGGCGAGAGCGACCTGCAGCTCGTGCAGGCGGAAGACGTGCTCGACAGCGGCATCGAGATCATCGCGCGCCCGCCGGGAACGAAGCTGCGCAGCATTTCGCTGCTCTCCGGCGGCCAGCGCACGATGACCGCCGTCGCCCTGCTCTTCGCGATCTACATGGTGAAGCCGTCGCCGTTCTGCGTGCTCGACGAGCTCGACGCGCCGCTGGACGACGCGAACGTCGGCCGCTTCACGGACATCGTGCGCGAGTTCACGCGCTACTCGCAGTTCCTCGTCGTCACGCACAACAAGCGCACCGTCTCCGCCGCGGGAACAATCTACGGCGTGACGATGCAGGAACGCGGCGTGACGCAGCTGCTCTCGATGCGCTTCAACCGCGAAAGCGGCGACACGGAAACGACGGGCACTGTCACGGAATCGCCGACGCTCGGCAAAGGCGGCGCCTTCTCCATGGCGCGCTGAAGCCCGCGTTCCCGCTTACGCTTTTTCGACGCGGACGACGCTGCCGCTCTCGCCTTCGCGGCGGACGGCGAGGCGCACCGGAATGCGCTCCTTCAGCTCCTCCCGGTGCGAGATGACGCCGACGCGCCGACGGCTCTCGCCCGCGATTTCGCCCAGACGCTCGAGCGCGTTCAGCACGTCCACGAGGCTCTTCTGGTCGAGCGTGCCGAAGCCCTCGTCGATGAAGAGAACGTCCGTGTTCAGGTCGGCTCGGTTGAGCGAAGAAAGCGCGAGCGAGAGCGCCAGCGAAATCTTGAAGCGCTCGCCGCCGGAAAGCACCGTCGAGCTGCGCACGCAGTTTTTGTTGAGCCGGTCGCGCACGAAGACGGAGAGCTGCTCGTTCTCGTCGACGCAGGTCAGCTCGTAGCGCTCGTCGATGCGGCTCAGGTAAATGTTGGCGTTCGCGAGCAGCGGGCGAAGAATGCAGGACTGCACGAGCGTGCGGAAACGCGTTCCGCCGAAACATTTGTCCAGTTTTTCCCACTTGGCGAAACGCGTTTTCGCCGCTTCGAGGCGCGTTTCGATTTCCTTCAGGCGTTCCCGATTGCCGGCGTCCGCCTCCAGCTCCTTCCCGATTTCGCCGAGACGCGTCGCGAGCGCGGCGAGGCGCTCGTCGAGAGCCGCTTTTTCCGCCGCGAGCGGCGCCTCCGCGGGAACGTCCGCCTCCGTCGCGACGCCGAGGTTTTCCAGGATTCCGGCGATCTCGAAGCGCGCTCTTTCGGCGTTTTCCGCGGCGGTTTTGCGTGCGGCGCGGACGTCCGCGATTTCGCTTCGCGCGGCGGAGACTTCGCGTTCCCGCGCGGCGAGCTTCGCGAGCTCCGTTTCCGTCGTGCCGTTCTTTTCATAAAACGCGGCGAGCGCGGTTTCGTTCTCGCGGATTTCGCCTTCGCGGGAACGCAGATTCAGCGCCTGCGCGCGCACGTCGCCGGCGAGCGTGTTCCACGCGCCGGCTGCGTCGCCGAAGAACGCGGCGGGAACGCGCGGCGCGTCCTTCCATTCGGCGTGATTTTCGAGCACGCCCGCGCGCACGGCGTCGAAGCGCGCCGCCGTCTCCTCGGCGGATTTCAGGTCGCGCGTCGCCGCCTCGCACGCGTCCTTTTCTTCGGCGTAGGCGCGCGCGTCCGCGGCGAGACGTTCCCGCGTCCCGGCGCAATCGCTTTCCCATTCGGGGGAAAACGCGGCGAGGCGAGGCGCGAGTTCGTCTCGAAGTTCTTCGATTTTTTTCGCGGCGGCGTCCGCGGCGCGTTTCCGCGCGGCGATTTCCGAATCGTTTTTCGCGAGCGCTTCCCGCGCGGCGGCGAACGCCTTGTCCGCCTTCGCCTTCTCGGCGTCAAGCGGTTTTTTCTCGCTGTTGAGCTTCGCGATTTCCTCCGAAATCTTTTCGGCGGCGCGCTGTTTTTCGCTCAGCCCCGCCAGCTCTTCTTCGAGCGCGGCGAGCGCCCCGGTGATCTGCTCCGCGAGCGGCGCCCCGACGTCGAGCCCGAGCGTTCCCGCCTCTTCGAGCAGCTCGTCCAAAATTTTCGCGGTCGTCTTTTCCGTTTCCGAGAGACGCTCGCGCTTGGCGGCGATCACGCCTTTTTCGGTGTTGAATTTTTCCTCCGCTTTGCGGCTCGAGCCCTCGGCGGCGTCCCGCTCCTTCTTCGCCGCGTCGCGTTCCCGTTCGAGCGGAGAAAGAATCGCGCGGAACTCCTCTTCGTCGCAATGCATTTCGAGAATCTTCTGACCGCAGAGCGGGCAGACTTCCGCGTGCTCGTCGCGCAGACGTTTCCGCAGGTCCGTCAGCACCTCTTTCGTGCTCGTCTCCATCAGCCCGAAGCGTTCCCGCGCGGCTTCAAATTTTCTCTTCGCGTCCGCGAACGCTTTTTCGGCAGCGATTTTTTCCGCCTCGAGTCCGCTCAAAGTCTTTTCCCGCTCGGCGATCGCTTCCGCGAGTTTTTTCGTTTCTTCGACGGCGTCGGCGTGGCGCCTGCGCTCGTTTTCCAGATTTTCCAACGCGCCTTTGCGTTCGTGCGCCTCGCTGATTGCGCGATTCGTCTCCTCGGGCTCGAGCTCCGCGCGCGCTTCCGTCCGCGCGTCGATTTCGCTCTGCTTCGCCGTGACCGACGCCGCCGTCTCTTCCGCCGTTTTCCGCGCGGCGTCGAGCTTCGCGTCGAGCTCCGTTTTCTTCGCTTCGAGTTCGCCGCGCTCCCGCGTCGCCGTCGCTTCGCGTCCGCGTTCCTCGTCGAAGCGCTTGATTTTTTCGCAGAGCGTTCCCGCGTCCGCGTAAAGCGGCGCGCGCGGAGCCTGCGCGTCGAGGCGTTCCCGCCGTCCGCGCAAGGTTTCCGCGAGCGTTTTCGCCGCCTCGCGCCGTGCGAGCAGATCCGCCGAAAGCGCGTCGAAGCGGGCGCGGAGCGAGGGCGTTTCCGCGAACAGCTTTTCGCGTTCCCGCCGCGCCTTCGTCAGCGCGTCGAGCGATTTCCGAGCATCCGCGCTCGCGTCCCACGTTTCGACGAGCGCGACTTTCGCACGGAAATCTTCGCCGGCGATCGTTTCGCCGAGTCGCGCGGCTTCCGCGTCGGCGCGGTCCCGCAGCTCCTTCCGCGTCGCGAAATCGCGCAAGGTTTTCAGCTTCCCTTCAAGCTCGACAAGCGCGGCTTTGCAGTTTTCGCGCTCGCCGGATTTTTCGTCACGTTCCCGCGCCAGCGCGTCGAGTTTCTCCTGCGGGAGCGCGCCCTTCGCCGCCTCGTCGAACTGAGCGTTGACGATGTCCACGTCGCCTTTCGCCCGTTTTTTGAGATTGGAAATCGCCGTGCCGTAATGCGAAAAATGCTCCGTGTTCGTCAGGCGTTCCAGAATCGTTTCGCGTTCTTCCTTCCCGCCGACGAGAAACGCCGCGAACTGCCCTTGCGCGAGCATCGACATGCGCGAAAACTGCTCGAACGAGAGCCCGACGACGGAAAGGATTTCTTTGCCCGTTTCCTTTCCGGAAACTTCCGTTCCGTCCTCCTTGCAGCGTAGCGTCCATTTTGGGACTTTGAAATTCATGGTGCGCGCGCGCCCCAATTCCAGTTTCGCGCGATAAGTCTTCCCGTCGTTTCCTTCGAAGACGAGTTCGCTGTAACATTCATCTTTCGAGGAAATGCCCAAACGCGTGTACTGTTCGACGGCGTTTATGTAGATTTCCTTTCCGGAAAAATCTTCGACGAAAACATTTTTTGAGCGAATCAATCTTCCGTTTTTTGGGGATTTTACGTTCATGCTCTCGACGCGCGGCGTCGTCTTGTAGAGCGCGAGCGAAATCGCGTCGAGAATCGCGGTCTTGCCCGAGCCGGTTTCGCCCGTGATGAGAAACATCTGAGCGGGCGCGCCGGTCGCGGCGTCCGTGAGATCTTTTTCGAAATCGACGTCCGCCTCGCGGATCGAGGCGATGTTGCGGATATGGAGTCGTTTGAATTTCATGGCGTTCGAGATTTGAAATTTTCAGGCGTTTTCTTCGTCGGCGTCTTCGTCGTCGTTTTCCGCCGTTCCCGCGGACTTCTTTTTTCGCGCGGCTTCTTCGGCCTTCTTCGCCGCTTCGTCGTCGAGGCGCCGCGCCTCCTCGCGCACTTCTTCGAAAAGCCCGCGGACTTCGTCGATCTCCAATCCGGGATAATCCGCGATCGTCTTTTCGATGAACTCGAGCGGATCCGCCATCTGCTGCAGATCGGCGACGGCGAACACGGGCTTCTCCGCCGACGCCTCGGACGGCGCGGGAGCGCCTTCGACGACGTGCTTCGGATTGAAGCGGATTTCGCCGCCGAAGGGCGCGATCGCTTCGTAGATTCTCTGCGAAAAATCGGCGGGAAGATCCGCGTCGTGGCGCACGCGCAGGCGGAAATAGCCGCTCTTCTTTTCCTCCGCGAAACGCTTCACGGCGGCGACCGCCTTCTTCGCGTCCGCGAACGCCTCTCCGCTTTCGGGCAGCACGTGAAAATGGCGCAGTTCGTCGATGCGCAGCGGCGTGACGCGGACCGAGCCGCCGTGCCGGTCGATTTCGACGAGGCTGACGCTGTGCGGGAACGTCTCGTCGCAGCTCACGTGCAGCGCGCTGCCGGAATAGCGGCGCACGGGCGCGGGCAGCTCGACGCTTTCGCCGGGAACGTCGGGCTTCTCGCCGAGCGTCTGCGGACGGTGAATGTGCCCGAGCGCGAGATAGTCGTAGCCCTCGCCGAGCACCGTCGCGGGAACGGTCGCGATGCCGCCGATCTGGTCGTGCCCGGTCGTGTCCGAGTCCGCGAGCGCGAGGTGCGCCGTCATCACGACGGGCTTGCCGTCCGCGTTCTCCGCCGCGATTTTTTCGAGAATGCTCTGAATCTGCGCCGTGCGCGTGCCGTTCATGTGCGGGAGCGCGACGACGTAGCCCTTCGCCAGGCGCACGATGAAGCGTTCCCGCCAGTACTCCGCGTCGCCCTCGACGACGTCCGCGAACGGCGGCGGCGTTCCCGCGACGTGCGCGTCCGCGAGTTCCCAGAGTTCGCGGTCCGCTTCGAGACGAGACGCCGAATCATGATTGCCCGCCGTGACGACGATGCGCATTTCGGGACACCGCGCGTGCAGGCGCACGAAATGCGCGTTGAAGGCCTTTTTCACGGCGGCGGACGGCTGCGGCACGTCGAAGACGTCGCCGCTCACGACGAGGGCGTCGGGCTTTTCGTCGACGCACCATTTTTCGAGCTGCGCGAAGAAATGCGCGTGCTCGTCGGCGCGCTCGTAGTTCTGGTAAATGGTCTGTCCGAGATGCAGGTCAGCAGTATGGATAATCTTCATGGCGCATTTCCATGCAAAAAAAATGCCAACGCGCGGCACGAGGTTATTTTTGTTCCGCGCTTCAAACGGGAACGGGAAACGGATAATGGATAACGGATAATGGATAATGGATAACGGATAGTGAATAATGAATAATGGATAATGAATAGTGAATAGTGAATAGTGAATAGTGGATGGCGCAGGTCCCGGCGAGGCGGCTGTTGCTCAGCGTTCCCGCGGCTTTTTGGGGAAGCGACTTTCCAGTCGCTTGTTGAAGTTTTTTTTTAAGGAAATTTTCTTTGAAGGATTCCGAAAAGCGACAAGAATGTCGCTTCTCCAAAAGCGCGCGAACGCGTGCGCTTCACCATGCGAAGCGCACGCCGACGTTCGCGTTCAGGTTCGTCTCGTCTTCGCGCAGTTCCGTCGAGACGCCGCCGAAGAGCGACGTGTTCCCGCTCAGCGGGAGCGACGCCGTCACGCCCAGCTGAAGCGCATAGCGCGAAGGATCGTCGTAGCGCGCCGTGAAGCCCGCGCCCGTGTCCGCGAACTCGGCATCGACGCCGCAGCTGCGCTCGCCGAACTCCGCCGTGAACAGCGCGTACGCGCCCGCGCGCGCCTTCGCCGCGTCCGAGAACGGACTCGCGAACTCGAAGTCCGCGCGACCGCCCACGCCCGCGAGCCACGTGAGCGCGTCCTGGTCGCCGCAGCGCAGCGATGCGTCCGCGCCGCTTTCCGTCCACCCCTCGATCGTGTTCCACGCGACGCTCAGACTCGCCACCGGCGAAAGCTTCGCCCAGTCCGCGACCGCGAACGCGTACGACGCCTCGTAGCTCAGCGCCGCCGTGAACCCGAGCGTGTCCCCGCGCGTCCGCGCCCAGGCCTACCGACGCCGTCGTGCCGTCCGGACTCAGCGCGAAATTCGCCAGAGCGAGCGTTCCCGCGGCGGAATCCGTCGCTTTGAGCGCGGCGGCGTCGCCGAGCGGCTGCGTCTGCGCGGAAAGGTCGATCGTCACGTTCGCGCCGGAGAGCGTGACGATCGCCGAGCCCGTTCCCACCGCGTCCATGATCGCGCCGGAAACCGTCAGGTCGCCCGTCGCAGAGATTTCGCCGCGCCCATTTTGACGTCGCCGAGCGCGAGCGCGCCGCCGAGCGTCAGCGCGCCGCCGACGGTTTGAGCGCCCGCGCCCGAGAAGGAGACGCCCCTGGTCGCGAAAATCGCGCCGCCGTCGCCGGTGGAAGCTGTGTTCCCCTCGAAGGTCACCGTGGAACCGTCGCCCGAGAAGACGATGGTCCCCACTCATGCGAAGCGAAAAGCCTTCGAGAAAACCAGCTCCCAAAAGAAATCCCTCAAAATCCCCGCAATCCCTGTTGAAAAAAAAGAGGGCAAGCGGGACGCACTGCCCTCCCGTGAGCGGGAAAAGGCGTCAGCAGGCCTTTTGCGGGTTTTCGGCTCGGCAGCGCGCGCAGGTGCCGCGCACGTAAAAGTGGAATTCCTCCGCGGCGTCGCCCGCCGGGAGCTGTCTGCGGACGGCGGCTTCGTCGATCGGGAAATCCTCGATGCAGCCGCAGCGGACGCACTTGAAATGCCCGTGAATCGTGGTCAGCGAATCGAAGCGCATTTCCTTTTCTTCGATCGTGATGAGCTTCGCGGCGCCCTTTTCCGCGAAGAGGCGCAGCGTGTTGTAGACGGTCGCGCGCGAAAGCGTCGCGAATTCGGGAGCGAGCGCGAGGTAGATTTCCTCGGCGGTGGGGTGCGTCATGTGGTCGCGCAGATAGGCGTACACCGCCGTGCGCTGCACGGAGGGGCGAATGCCGCGTTCCTGCAAAAACTCTGCCGCTGACTGCATCGTCGTTCCCGCAATAAAATTCTCGAAAGAAAAACCGCGACCGCGGGAACGTCTCGTGCTCCCGCGGCCGAGGCCGAAATCCGGAAAAATTATTTTCCGAAGTAACGGTTCAGCAGGCCTTCGAAAGCCGCGCCGTGACGGGCTTCGTCCTTGCACATTTCGTGAACCGTGTCGTGGATCGCGTCGAGGCCGAGTTCCTTCGCGCGCTTGGCGAGCATGAGCTTGCCTTCGCAGGCGCCCTGTTCGGCGTCCACGCGCATCTGGAGATTCGTCTTCGTGCAGGGCTTGACGACGTCGCCGAGGAGTTCGGCGAACTTCGCCGCGTGTTCGGCTTCTTCGAAAGCGATGCGCTTGTAGGCTTCGGCGACTTCCGGGTAGCCTTCGCGGTCGGCCTGGCGGCTCATCGCGAGGTACATGCCGACTTCCGTGCATTCGCCCATGAAGTTCATGTTGAGACCGTCGACGATTTCCTTGTCGACGCCCTGAGCGACGCCGATGCGGTGTTCGTCCGCCCAGACTTTCTTTCCGGAGGTTTCGACGACTTCCTGGAACTTGGAAGCCGGAGCTTTACATTGCGGGCACTGCGCCGGGGGCTGATCGCCTTCGTGCACATAACCGCAGATCGTGCATACGTATTTTGCCATATCTTTGTTCTTTCCTTGTTGGGATTGGAATGAAGTGATTTTTGGAATTATTCCATGAAGCGGCGCCGCGGCAAGATTTTTTTTGGAACGATTTTCGCGGCGAAAAAAATGGCGCTCCCGTCGGGACTCGAACCCGAATCGCCGGCTTCGGAGGCCAGAATTCTATCCATTGAAATACGGGAACGCGAATAAAGTGCCTAAGGAAACGCGGGAACGCCGCGCGCGTCAACGCAGAAATCGTCCGTCAGCGCGCGAAGCGGCGGTATTTGATGCGGTGCGGGCGGTCGGCGTCGCGGCCGAGGCGCTTGCGCAGCTCGGCCTCGTAGGACGAATAGTTGCCCTCGTGCCAGTAGATCTGCGAATCGCCCTCGAAGGCGAGAATGTGCGTCGCGACGCGGTCGAGGAACCAGCGGTCGTGCGTGATGACGACGGCGCAGCCCGCGAACGCGTTGAGCGCGTCTTCGAGCGCGCGGATCGTGTTCACGTCGAGGTCGTTCGTCGGCTCGTCGAGCAGCAGCACGTTCGCGCCGCTCTTGAGCATGCGCGCGAGGTGCACGCGGTTGCGCTCGCCGCCCGAGAGCGAGCCGACGAGCTTCTGCTGCTCCGCGCCCGTGAAGCCGAAGCGCGCCGCATACTGCCGCGCGGGAACGCGCGCGCGCCCGAGTTCGACGATTTCGTTCCCGTCGGAGATCACTTCCCAGAGCGGCTTCGCGTCGTCGAGCGCGTCGCGCGACTGATCGACGTAGGCGAGCTTCACCGTCTCGCCGAGCGTGAGCGTTCCCGCGTCGGGCTTTTCCGCGCCCGTGATCATCTTGAAGAGCGTCGTCTTGCCCGCGCCGTTCGGCCCGATGACGCCGACGATGCCGCCCGCCGGGAGCGTGAAGTTCACGCGGTCGAGCAGCAGGCGGTCGCCGAAGCCCTTGGTCAGATCCTTCGCGACGAGCACTTTTTCGCCGAGGCGCGGCCCCGCGGGAATGAAGATTTCCATCGTCTTTTCCTGCTCGCGTTCGTCCTGCGCGAGCATCGTCTCGTAGGCGCGCAGACGCGCCTTGTTCTTCGCGAGACGGCCGCTCGGCGACGTCGCCGCCCACTGGCGCTCGCGCTCCATCGTCTTGCGGCGCGCGGAGGCGACCTTCTCCTCGGCGGCGAGGCGTTTTTCCTTCTGTTCGAGCCACGAGGAGTAATTGCCCTTCCACGGAATGCCGTAGCCGCGGTCGATTTCGAGAATCCAGCCCGCGACGTTGTCGAGAAAATAGCGGTCGTGCGTGATCGCGATGACGGTGCCCTTGTATTGGTGCAGGTGGCGTTCGAGCCAGTCGATCGTCTCGGCGTCGAGGTGGTTCGTCGGCTCGTCGAGCAGCAGAATGTCGGGCTCGCGCAGGAGCAGCCGGCAGAGCGCGACGCGGCGCTTTTCGCCGCCGGAAAGCGTTCCCGCGAGCGCGTTTTCGTCGGGGCAGCGCAGCGCGTCCATCGCCATTTCGATGCGCGAATCGAGCTCCCACGCGCCGGAGGCGTCGAGCTTCTCCTGAATTTCGCCCTGGCGGGCGAGGATTTTTTCCTGCTCGGCGGCGTCTTCGGTCTCGCCGAGCGCGACGAAGGTCTCGTCGTATTCGTCGAGCAGCGCGCGCGTCTCCGCGACGCCTTCCTCGACGCATTCGCGCACGGTCTTCGCGGGATCGAGCTTCGGTTCCTGTTCGAGGTAGCCGATCGAGTAGCCGGGCACGCAGGAGACGTCGCCCTCGAACTGCTTGTCCACGCCCGCCATGATCTTGAGCAGCGTGGATTTGCCGGAGCCGTTCAGCCCGAGCACGCCGATTTTCGCGCCGTAGAAATACGACAGCGAAATGTCCTTCAGAATCGGCTTTTTCTCGAATCCCTTCGAGAGCCGCGACATCGTGTAAATGATTTTTTCTTCAGCCATGCCCTCAATCATTCCGTTCCCGCGGATTTTTTCGAGCCGAAAAAAAAACGCGTTTCCCCGGCTTCGAGGAAACGCGTCGCGAGAAAAAGCGAAGCCCGCCGCGGCGGGAACGCGCCTCAGGGCTGTTCCGCGGGAGCGCCGGGAAGCACGACGTCCGGGTGGATGATTTCCGTGCCGACGCCCTTGTCCGTGAAGATTTCCAGAAGCAGCGAGTGCGGCGTGCGCCCGTCGATGAAGTGCACGCGGCGGACGCCGCTCTGCAGCGCACGCACGGCGGAATCCACCTTCGGGATCATTCCCGCGGAAATCACGCCGGTGCGCTTCAGTTCCGGCACTTCGTGCACGCGCAGGGTCGAAATCAGAGTGCTCGGATCCTTCGGATTCGCGAGCAGCCCGGGAACGTCGGACATGAACACGAGACGGCGCGCCTTGAGCGCGCTCGCCACGGCGCTCGCCGCCGCGTCCGCGTTCGTGTTGTAGGGGCGGTCGTTCTCGTCGAGCGCGATCGGCGAAATGACGGGAATCTTCCCCTCCGCGAGCGCCTTTTTGATGAGCTTGGTCTTCACCGACTTGATTTCGCCGACGAACCCGAGATCGACGGCGTTCCCGTCGTCGTCGCGCGCGCTCATCTTTTCACAGAGATTGACGAGATTGCCCGGCATGCCGAGCGCGTCCCCGTTGCGCCGCGCGATCATCGCGCAGATGTCGGCGTTGATTTCGTTGTTCAGCGTGGACTCGACGATGCGGATGGTCTTTTCGTCCGTCACGCGGATGCCGTTGCGCCACTGCGGCACGATGCCGGAGCGTTCCATGGCGCGGGAAATCGCCTTGCCGCCGCCGTGCACGACGACGACCTTGATGCCGACGCTGTTGAGAAAAACGATGTCCGCCGCGACGCGCTCCCGCACCTCGGGATCGTCCGAATCCATGAAGCTTCCGCCGTACTTGACGACGAAGATCGAGTCGTGGAAACGCTGAATGTAAGGAAGCGCCTCCAGCAGGACGCGCGCTTTCGCGATGAGTTCGGATTCGTTGACCATGATGTTCTGAAAAGCGGAAAGCATAGGCTTTCGGGAAAAAACTACAATTTAAAACATGCGCGCGGAACGGGCGCGGGAGGAGGTTATGAGGTGACGAGGTTATGGAGGTTGATTGCGTTTCGCTTCGCCGAAAAGATTTTCGAAAAATTTCGCGAGGCGCAATTCATGACTCCATAAGCGCCGCCGCGTCCTCAGCCGAGGAAGATTTTCGGCTTGGGCAGGACCGCGTAGAGCGCGCGCACGACGACGTAGGTCGCCGCGAACGCGAACGCCGCCGAGACCGGAATCTGCGCTTCGAGCGGCACGCCGAGCTTCGTCGCGAGCACGTAGCTCGGCCCGACGAAGAAATAGTGCGCGCAATAGACGCCGAAGCCGAGCCTGCCCAGCGTCGCGAGGAAATCCGCGAAGCGCCCCGGCGCGAGACGGATTTTCGAAATCAGCAGGAAGAGCGCCGCGCTCGAGATCACGACGTTCAGCGAGCAGTAGGTCCAGAAAAGCTCCACCATCGGCTCCGCCTGAAACGCCTTCGCGGTCGCGACGATTGCCTCGGGCGACGTTCCCGCGACGCCCGTCGCGAGCGCGGCGATTTTTTCCGAGAGGACGCCGCCTTCGCGCAGCGCGGAAAAGACTTCCGGATTGTCGAGACTTCCCGCCAGGCGCACCCAGAAGAAGCCGACGAACGTCAGCAGCGTTCCCGCCGCGAGCGCGGGCAGCGCGACGGCGAGCGCCTTCTTCACGGGGATTTCGAGCGAGAGGCGCGCGAGCACGTGCCCGAGCAGCAAGTAGCCGTTGAAGCCCGCGAACGCGTAGAACAGCCCGAAGGCGTTCCACGAGCACGTGCCGAAAAGATAGCCGGCGCCGAAGGGCAGATGCGGCGTCAGAAAAACGTCCGCGTAGGGCAGCACGAGCGTCGCGCCCCAGACGCCGAGGAACGCGAGCTTCGAGCGCATCGACGCCTTTTCGACCCACGCCGAGAAAATCGGCAGGTAGAGGTAGAGCCCGAAAAGCATGTACACGTACCACAGGTGCACGGAAAAATAGTTGAACGAGAACGGCACGGTCGCGAGCGTCGCCAGCGCGGAGCCGAGCGTCGTTTCCGGGCCGGCGCCGTCGTTCATGAAGCCCGAATACGGGAAGAACGTCGTCGTGAGCTCGCGCGCGGCCTCGGGCGTGTCCGTGACGAGGCCCGCGAACCACGGGAACA
Source organism: Candidatus Spyradosoma sp. SGI.093 (assembly GCF_050314555.1). Classification (NCBI taxonomy): domain Bacteria; kingdom Pseudomonadati; phylum Verrucomicrobiota; class Opitutia; genus Candidatus Spyradosoma; species Candidatus Spyradosoma sp. SGI.093. The sequence goes on from NZ_JBNPNH010000001.1 coordinate 22,904, forward strand.
GCGTGTAGAGCGCGGACCAGATCAGGGACGGAAAGAGCACGCGCGGAATGCGCTTTTTGTAGAATCCGCCGAGACCCGGCTCGCGCACGGGCAGAAGCAGCGCGCCCGTGATCATCACGAACAGCGGCACGCACGGGCGCAGCATCGAGCCCCAGATCGCGCCCCAGCGGACGAACTCCGGATTGCTCAGCGATTCTGGAGAGCAGTTGAACGGGTCGCACGCGTGGCACGCGACGACGAGAAACATGGCGATCCAGCGCGCGCAGTCGATCCACGCGATGTGCGGGCGCGCTCCCGCGCCGGAAACGGAAATGTCGTTCGTTTTCATGCCGGAGACTCTATCCGCGGACGTTCCCGCGCCTCAACGCTTTTTCGCGCGCGCGCGAAAGGTGATGAAGTGATGGAGTTATGAGGTTATGGAGGTTCTTTGCGCTCGGCTTCGCCGAAAGGATTTCAGAAAAACTCTTTCGCGAAGCGAAACGCAATCAACTTCATAACCTCATAACCTCCATAACCTCGTCACCTTCATCACCTTTTCCATCAGGAAACCTGGATGTCCGCGTCGTCGTTGGGGCGGATGCCGGAGCCGGACGCCGGCTTCTTGATCAGACGGCGGCGGGCGGGAGTCTTCTTTTCCGTCTTTTCGGTCTTCGGCTTGGCTTCGCGCGGCGGGAACTCGAAGCGCACCTTCGAGGAATTTTTCCCGAGGCACAGAAACGCGTCGAAGGGCCGTTTCGTGCGGTTGGAGACGAAGCCTTTGATGAGATCCGTCTTGCCCTCGCTCAGCAGCTTGCTCACCTGCTCCGCCGTGATTTCGGCGCCGAGCATTTTCTTCGCCATCGAGAACGGCGCGATTTTGAGCGTCTTGGTCACGTCCGCCGGATTCGGGCGATAGCCGAACGGCGTGTCGTAGATCTTGAGCTTCGTCGCGGGGCATTCGCCGACGACGGGCGCGCCCGCGTAGTCGAACGCCGCGGCATCCGCGTCGCCCTCGCGTTCCGGGAACACGAAGACCGAGCGCAACAGTCCGCTCTCGTTTTTCTCGAGCTTGAGCTTGGCGGTGAACGGCTTGCCGAAGCGCGACTTGAAGTCGGAAATCGGTCCGATCTCGCCGTCGGCAATCAGGGCGCGCACTTCGTCGAGCGTTAGGTTGTGGCCGCTGGCGTTCTTGTAGACGACGAGCGCCGGGAACGCGCGGTTGTTCGCGCTCGCGACGGTGTCCTGAGAGCGGTAAAGGCGGTAGTTTTCCAGAATCGGCTTGCCGTCGGTCGGAGAGACGATGTCCGTCTCCGTCCACTGGTCGTCCCCGCCGTCGGCGCCGACCTTTTCGACGATCTGCGTCGCGAGCGCGACGATGCCCTTCATGAAGTCCTTGCGGGAACGCTTGCCCTCGGCGACTTCCTGCAGCTGGAATTCCCACTCGCCCGTCAGCACGGGACTCGTGAGAATCTCCACGCCCGCGACCTTGAGGAACGCCATGAGCTGCTCCGCCTTGATGGTCGGTACGAGGTCGCGCCCGGCGCGCTCGACGTATTTCGTCTTGATGAGGTGGTCGATGATGCCCGCGCGCGTCGCCGGCGTGCCGAGACCGCGCTCCTTCATCGCGAGGGCGAGCTCTTCGTCCTCGACGAATTTTCCGGCGCTTTCCATGGCGGCGAGCAGCGTCGCTTCCGTGTAGCGCGGCGGCGGTTTCGTGGCTTCCTCCTGACACTGGATTTCGTTGACCTTCGCGGTCGCGGGAACGCCGTCGGCGTCGGTCACGGGCGGCAGGTTGTCCTCGGGCTTGCCCTCGTCCCTGCCGTAAACTTCCTTCCAGCCGGGAACGACGAGCACCTTGCCTTCGGTCTTGAAGTCGTGCCCGGCGACGTTCGTCATGCGCGTCGTCACGTCGAATTCCGCCGGCGGGAAGAACACGGCGACGAAGCGGCGGACGACCATGTCGTAGATTTTCTCCTCGTCGGGAGCGAGCGCGCCCTTCGGCGGCTGGTCGGTCGGAATGATCGCGAAGTGATCGGAAATTTCCTTGTTGTTGAAGATGCGGCGGTTCGGACGCACCCAGCCGTTTTCGACGACGCGCGCGGCGAATCCGCCGACGTTCCCGCGGACTTCGAGAGCCTCGAGCGTGCGGCGGCAGGTGCCGAGATAATCCTCCGGAAGCGCGCGCGAATCCGTGCGCGGGTACGTCGTCGCCTTGTGCTTTTCGTAAAGCGCCTGGGCGATCTGGAGCGTCTTCGTCGCGGGGAAGCCGAAGCGCTTGTTCGCCTCGCGCTGCAGCGTCGTCAGGTCGTAGAGGCGCGGGCAGGCTTCCGTCGTGTGCTTCTTTTCTTCGGAGACCGTTCCCGTCCCGGCGGCGCGGCAGGCGGCGTACACGGCTTCCGCCTGGGACTTGTTCCAGACGCGGTCCGCCTTGTCGCCGCTTTCGGATTCGGGCGCGTTCTTGTCGGGCTTCCGGAAGTCCGGACGCTGATAGACGCCTTCGTACGTTCCCGCGGCGAGCTGAAATTCGCCGACGATGCGCCAATAGCCCTTGGGCGTGAAATTGCGGATGTCGAGCTCGCGCTGAACGATGAGCGAAAGCGTCGGCGTCTGCACGCGCCCGACGGTGGCGACCTGCCCCTTGCCCGCCGGCGAGGTGCGCAGCGTGACGGCGCGCGTGCCGTTCATGCCGATGAGCCAGTCCGATTCCGCGCGGCAGCGCGCCGCCTCGCAGAGGTCGAACTTGTCCTCGCCCGCGAGAAGATGCTCGAAGCCGTCGCGGACGGCGCTCGGCGTCATGCTCGTGAGCCAGAGGCGCTTCGTCGGCTTCGCGCATTTCGCGAGGTCGTAGATGTACGCGAAGATCAGCTCGCCCTCGCGCCCCGCGTCGCACGCGTTGACGACGCAGCCGACGTCCGCGCGCTCCATCAGGCGCTTGAGCTTGTTGAACTGCTCCTTCGCGCCGCGTTCCGCCGAGGGCTTGATCTTGAATTTCTCGGGAAGAATCGGGAGCGTCTTGCGCGACCAGCGTTTCAGCTTCGCGTCGTAATCGTCGGGATCGCACAGCGAAACCAGATGCCCGACGGCAGAGGAGATGACGTATTCGGCGTTCTCGAAAACGTCGCCTTTCGCGGGCACCTTCAGCACTTTCGCGATGTCCTTCGCGACCGACGGTTTTTCAGCGATGACCAAAGACTTCATGGCAAAATGAAAAATTGAATTTAAAGGGAAACCTTCGCCTAACGCCCCCGTCTTTGCAAGAGAAAAGAAAAAGGCGTTCCCGCGCCCCGCGGAAAGCGCCCGAGGGCGGACGCGGGAGCGAAAGCGGGACGAAGAAAGGCCGGAGAGCCCGAAAGCGGTCCGCTTCCGAACTCCCCGACCTTTCGGGCGCCCCGGCGTTCCTTAGCGGCCGGCAAGGGTCATGAGGAATTCCGCGTTCGTGCGCGTCTTCTTCATGCGGGAGATGAGCATCTCCATCGCCTCGACGGAAGGCATGCCCTTCATCGCGCGGCGCATCGAATACACGCACTGCATTTCCTGCGGGTGGTAGAGCAGCTCTTCCTTGCGCGTGCCCGAGCGCTCGAAGTTGATCGCCGGGAAGATGCGCTTGTTCGCGAGGTCGCGGTCGAGGTCGAGCTCCATGTTGCCCGTGCCCTTGAATTCCTCGAAGATGACTTCGTCCATCGTCGAGCCCGTGCCGATGAGCGCGGTGCCGAGGATCGTCAGCGACCCGCCGCCTTCGATGTTGCGCGCGGAGCCGAAGAAGCGCTTCGGCTTGGCGAGCGCGCCCGCCTCGATGCCGCCGGAGAGCAGCTTGCCGCCGCTCGGCTGAAGCGTGTTGTAGGCGCGGGCGAGGCGCGTGATCGAATCGAGCAGGATGATGACGTCCATGCCGAGCTCGACCATGCGGCGCGCGCGCTCGATCACCATCTCGGCGACGTGCGCGTGGTTCTCCGCGGATTCGTCAAAGGTGGACGCGATGATCTCCGCGCCGAGCGTGTTGCGTTTGAAGTCCGTCACTTCCTCCGGGCGTTCGTCCACGAGCAGCACGATGAGCTTCGCCTTCGGCTTGTTCTTGAGAATGGCGTTCGCCATCGTCTGCAGCAGGACGGTCTTGCCGACGCGCGGCGGCGCGACGATGAGCCCGCGCTGTCCCAGCCCGATCGGGCAGAGCAGATCGACGCAGCGCATCGACAGGTTGTTCGTCGCGTCCGGCTCCATTTCGAGCATGATGCGCTCGGTCGGATAATACGGCGTGAGTTCGGTGAACGGCGTCAGGTGCTTGATCTCCTCCGGATTTTCGCCCATGACGGAATTGACGGCGACGACGATCGGCGCCGTCTCGCCCGGCATCGGCGGGTGGACGATCGTGTTCAGCTCATGCCCGCGCTGCAGCGAGTACTTCTTGATGAGCGAGGCGGGAACGTAGGCGGAAAGCTCGCGCACGCAAAAATTGTCTTCCGCGTAGAGCAGCAGGCCGTTGCCGTTCGCGAGCAGTTCGAGCGTTCCCGTGAGGCGGATCGGGCGGTCCGCCTCGAACGCCGCGTTGAGAATCTTGCGGATGAGCGGGCGCCGCTGCGGATTGCGGAAGACCGGGATTTCGAGCTTGCCCGCGAACGCGACCAGCTCGCCGATCGGCAGGCCGTAAAGCGCGTTGAAGTCGAGCGGCTCGCCCGGCGTCGTCGGCACGCGCGTCTCGACGGTCTTCGCCGGCTGCGCGGGAACGCTGCCGTCCTCGGAGGCGGGAACGGCGGGCGTCGTCTCCTTCACCAGCCGGATCGTGTGGCGCGCGCGCGCCTCCAGGTCGGCGAGAAACGAGTCGTCCTTGAGCTTGTTGTAGTCGAAGGAATTGCCGATGTCGAGCGTGCCCACTTCGGACGAGTCCGAGTTCGCGAGCGTGCCCCAGGCGGGCTTCGGCGCGTTGGAGCGGTCCTTGAATTTTTCGAAACGTCCCTGCGCGTTGAATTTGCCGCCCTGGAATTTTTCCTTCTTCGGCGTCGGCTGGAAGCGCGGCTTGCCGTTCCCGCCGAATTCGCGGCGCGGCTGCTGAGGCGCCGCTCCCTGCGCGGACGGGGCCGCCGCCGCGGGCGCGCCTTCGGACGGAGTCTGCGCGGAAGCGCCGCCCGCGGCGGGAGCGCCGTAGCGGAACGCCCCGCTCTGCGGACGAGCGGCGCGGTCCTGCGGATTGAATTTGCTCGGCTGACGCTTTTCCCAGCGGTCGCCGCGCCCGAAAAATCCGGGGCGCGCGGCGTTCCCGCCTTCGGGCTTCGGCGCGGGCGCGGCGGTTCCGGCGTCGCCTTCGCTCGGATCCGTCGCCGCGGGCGCGTCGTCGTCTTCCGGCGAATACACGTTTTCGGTGACGCGGTCGATCGGGCGCTCCGGAGAAAGGCGCGGGCGCGCGTCCTCCGGATTCACGGAGACGGGAACGCTCGGCGCGGCGGGCCTGACTTCGCTGAAGACGGGCGCGGCGCTTTCCGCGCGGGGTTTCGGCGCGGGAGCGGGAGAGTCGTCTTCGTCCGGGTCAAAGGAAAAGAGCGGCGTCGAAGAGCGCGGCGGGCGCGCGGAAGCGGCGGGCGGAGGGAGTTCCGGCTCGGCGGGAACGGAAGCCGCGGGCGCGGACGCCGACGCGGACGGCGCGGGGGCGGGAGCTTCCGCGGGCGCCTCGTTTTCCGGGAGCGGATTCTTGCGCGGACGGCCGCGCTTAGCGGGAACCTTCACCGCCGCCTCGCCTTCCGGGAGCGGATTCTTGCGCGGACGGCCGCGCTTCGCGGGCGCCGGCTTCGCGTTTTCTTCAGAGGGATTCGGGGAGATGATGTTGTCTTCTTCCATTTCAGTTCAAAAAATTTTTTGCGAAGATTGCGATTTGTTTTTCAAGAAATTCGGGGGAGCCGTCGTTGAACAGACAGACGTCCGCGCGGCGCGCCTTTTCCTCGATCGGCAGCTGCGCCGCGATGCGGGCGAGCGCGCGTTCCCGCGGCAGGCCGCGCTTTTCAAGACGCTCCAGCTGCACCGCCTCGGAACAGACGAGACAGACCGTGCGGTCGAACGCGCCTTCGAGATTTTTTTCGAAAAGCAGCGGAATCTCGACGACGCAGTCTTCGCCCCGCTCTTCCGCGGCGCGGACGCGTTCCCGCCAGGCGGCTTCGATTTTGGGGTGGATGAAGTCCTCGAGCTCCTTCCGCGCGGCGGGATCGGCGAAGACGACGCGCGCGAGCCGTTCCCGGTCCACCGTTCCCGCGGGGGCGCACTCGGCGCCGAAGCGCGCGACAACGAAGGCCGCGGACGAAGATTCGGAAAGAATTTCGTGTCCGAGGGCGTCCGCGCTGACGGTCGCGCAATCGTGATTTCGGAAGGCTCGCAGTGCCGTGGATTTTCCGCAGCCGATGCCTCCCGTCAAAGCCGCTTTCATAGCAATCAATTAAAGGGAGTCGAATGAAAACCGAACGCATGAACGAAAAGGGGGCGAAGCCGCGCGTTCAGTGTCGCCCATCATGGACGAAGCGCCTCCCCTTGGCAAGCGCGAATCCGCTTTTCCCTTTTCCGAAAAAGGCATGGAAATTCGGCGGGAATCGTGTTTAAAATGCGCGCACCGAAACGTTTTTCCGAATGAGCAAGAAATCCAACAAAAAACCGGACGTGCTGCTGTACGCGTCCCCGAACAATTCCGCCGACATGCGCTGGTTCGCGCATTTCGCGTGCGGCGACGCCTTCATCGCCTTCACGGCGAAGGGCAAACGCATCGCCGCGATCACGATGCTCGAAATCGTGCGTTGCCGCAAGGAATCGAACTTCGACGTCGTGCTCGACATGGCGGAAGAGCTGGCGAAGCTGCGCGAGACGCAGCCCGACGCGGGAATGCCCGAGCTGATCGTCGATCTCGCGAAGCGCTACGGCGCGGAATCGTTCCGCGTGCCGCCGGATTTCCCGTCGGGGCTTTTCGTGACGCTGCACAAGCTCGGGCTCAAGCTCGAAGTGGGCGGCACGCCGTTCTTCCCGCAGCGCGTCGTCAAGACCGAAGAGGAGCTCGAATACATCCGCGCCGGCAACCGCGCTTCCTGCGCGGGCTTCAAAGCCGTCGAAAAAATCCTCAAGGCCGCGACGATCGACAAGAAGGGCTTCCTCAAATACGAAGGCAAGACGCTGACCTCGGAACGCCTCCGCATGGCGATCGAGCACGCCTGCCTCGACGCGGGCGGCATCAACGTCGAAGGCCTCATCGCCGCCTCCGGCGAACAGGGCGTGGACTGCCACTGCTCCGGCTTCGGCCCGATCCGCGCGAACTCGCTCATCGTCTGCGACATCTTCCCGCGCATCGCGGCGACCGGCTACTTCGGCGACATGACGCGCACGTATCTCAAAGGCAAGGCGTCGCCGGAACAGCGCAGACTCGTCGATTCCGTGAAGCAGGCGCACGACGCCGCGATCGCGCGGATCAAGGCGGGCGTGACGGGCGTGAGCGTGTACAGGGCGACCGTCGACTTCTTCGAAAAACTCGGCTACAAGGCGGGCTACGTGGACGGCGTTCCGACGGGATTCTTCCACGGGCTCGGACACGGCGTCGGGCTCAACGTGCACGAGGCTCCGAACATGGGCGGGCGCTCGCTCGCCTCGGAAAAGCTGCGCGAAAACATGGTCGTGACGGTCGAGCCGGGGCTCTACTATCCGGGCATCGGCGGCTGCCGCATCGAAGACGTCGTGGTCGTGCGCAAGGACGGCTGCGAGCTGCTTTCGAATCATCCCTACAAGTGGGAAATCGCGTGAAGGCCTGAGGCGGCGGCGCCCGCGCGGTTCCGCCGCCTCGCCGTCTCACCGCTTCCGTTCGTGCGCGCGGGAACGCATTCCACCGTCATCGAAGCCGCCGAGCCGCTGATTCGGCGGCTCGACCGCGTCGCGCGCGTCTCGCGCGGCGTCATACGCGCCAACGCGCGTTCCCGCGCGCGCACGATCAAGATCCTGCGCCTCAACGGCGGCTGGCGTCTCACGCTCGTCGCGAAGAACGCGAAGCAGGAATTTCATCTCTTCGACGTGACGCTCGAAACGCTCCGCGCCGTGCTCGCCGAAAGCGAGTTCGCGTCCTTCGAAAAAATCTTCCCTGCGGAAGAATGATTCCGCGCCCGCGGGAAGGCGGCTCGGTGCTTGAAACTCCGCGCGTTCTCGTGTTTAATCGGGCGGAAAAACAACTCCCGTACTCAATTTTCCGAAAACAAACATCATGAGATTCAAGATTTCCGTTCCCGCGACGAGCGCCAACGTCGGTCCGGGCTTCGACGTCATGGGCGTCGCGTTCGACATGTTCAACCGCTTCACGTTCGAGACCGGCGGCGAAGGGCTAACGATCACCGGCTGCGAACCCGCGTTTTCCACGGCGGAAACGAATCTCGTCTACACGACGCTCGTGAAGACCCTCACCAGCTACGGCCGCCAGGTGCCGCCGCTGAGCATTCATTTCGACACGGACCTGCCGCTGTGCAGCGGGCTCGGCTCGAGCTCGACCTGCATCGTCGCGGGCATCATGGCGGCGAATCAGATCGCCGGGCTGAACTTCGACAAGGCGGAGATTCTCCGCATCGCCTCCCTCATTGAAGGGCACCCGGACAACGTCGCGCCCGCGATTCTCGGCGGCTTCGTCGCGGCGATCATCGAAAACGACTTCGTCTATTGGCACGTCTATCCGATTTCCGAGGCGATCAGCTTCTACGCGCTGATGCCGGACGTCCGCGTCTCCACGGAAGAGGCGCGCGCGATTCTGCCGAAGTCCTACGGACTTTCGGACTGCATCTACAACATGTCGCGCATTCCGATTCTGCTCGAAGGGCTCGAAAAGGCGGACGAGAGGCTGATCCGCGCCGGCTGCAAGGACCGCATCCACCAGGGCTACCGCCTCAAGCTCGTTCCCGAGGGCGAAAAGGTGTTCAACTACATCCGCGAGTCCGACAACGCCGTCACCGCCTACGTTTCCGGCGCGGGTCCGACGATCGTCGCCGTGGTCAAGAACGACGACGACGGCTTCGGCAACGAGATCGCGGATTTCTGCGACACGCTCTCCATCCACTGGCGCGTGCGCAAGATGCACGTCAACAAACTCGGCGCGACCGTCAAGGTCATCGTGCCGTGAAGATTTTTCCAAAAAACGCTTGCGATAAAACCGCCGCGAATTTGAATTTTTAAGGCAGAAGAAAAAGCAATGAGCACCGCAGACAACATGATTTCCATCGGGCAGAAACTCAAAAGCGCCCGCGAAAAGCTCGCGTTGGACGAGCGCGGCGTTTCCGACCGCACGCACATCCGCCGCCATTACATCATCGCGATGGAAAACGACGATTTCGACTCCATCGACCTCGCGCCCGTCTACCGCATCGGCTTTCTGCGCATTTACGCCAAGCTCCTCAAGCTCGACGCCGACGCGCTCGTCGCCGAATACAAGGAGACGCTCGCGAAGTCTTCCGGCGCGCGCGGCGGCACGTTCCGTCTCGTCGGGCGCGCCGTTTCCTCCGGCGACGAAGCGGACGATTCGTCGTTTTCGGGCGGCGCTTCCGCCAAGCCCGCGCGCGCTGCGAAGGGTCTCGCGCTCGTCGCGGCGGGCGCGCTCGTCGTCGTCGCGGCCGGCGTTCTCGTCGCGGTGAAATCCTGTGCTCCGGCGGGCGATTCCGTCGCCGCGGGAACGGTCGCCGCGGAGGAAAACGGCGTCGCCTACGAAATCGAGCTCGTCTCCAACGCGAATCAGAAAATCACGATCCAGGAAAACTACAAAGGCTGGGACGCCGAAGCGAAGAAGGCCGTCGCGGGCGCCGTCGTTCTCGACGAATACGTTCCCGCCGGTCGCGGCAAGAAGCTCACCGTGCACGGGACGATCTTCATCCGCGAAGAGCAGCTCGGCGGCTGCGAAATCAAATATCCTTCCGACGCGGCGTTCAAGAACGCGCTTCCGGGCAAGACGGTCGTGATCGCGCCGAACGAAGACGCCCGCAAGCTCAAGGGCACGAAAAGCGCCTCCTGGATCATCAATCCGCAGAACTGAACGTTCCCGCGATTTTCTCCGCAAAAAAAACGCGCGACGCCTCGGACGTCGCGCGTTTTTTTGCGGTCCGGAAAAGCGCGCCCGCGCGTTCCCGCGACGGCTTCCCCGCTCTTACGCGTCGATGAGGAAGACGAAGAGCTCCTTCGGGCCGTGGGCGCCGAGGACGAGAATGCGCTCGATGTCGCCCGTGCGCGAGGGCCCCGTGATGAAGCCGAGGCAGTCCGGAAGATCGTCGCCGTATTTTTCGCGGACGAGCGCGTAGGCGTCCGTGAGGTCGCCGACGAGCTGCGACTTCTTCGCGAGCACGACGTGCACCGGCGGCAGAATCGAAAGAGCGCGGCCGCCGCTCGCGCGCGTGGAGAACATCACGCTGCCCGTCTGCGCGACGAGGCATTCACACTCGGAGACGCCGGCATCCATGGTCTCGAGCGCGTTTTTGTCGTAGCCGTCGTCGGTGAAGATCGTCACGGATTCCGCGGGAACGACCGCCCCGCAGAGCGGCGCGCGGTGCGCGGCGATTTTTTTCCAGCCGCGTTCGGCGCGGAGGGCGTCGAGCTTCGCGCGCGCGTCTTCGAGGCTCGCGCAGACGACGAGATTGCCTTTGAGCGCGTCGAGGTTCTTCGCGAAAATCTCTTCGCGCTCAGCGGGCGTCGTTCCCGCGGGCGGCATGGCGTCGCGGAAGTCGCGCGTATATTCGGGCGCGGGTTTCGGGTCGTGGCGCGAATAAATCTGCGCGGGCGTGGGCGCGGGAGCGCGAAGCGCCTCGCGGATGCGGGAAAGGATTTTTTCTTTGCTGTCGTTCATGGGACTTTAAATTTTTTTGACAGGAATCGTCAGTTCTTGCTCTCTTCTTTGAAGCGTTCGCGGAAGGAGCGTTTCGGCGGCGGCGGAAGGTCGCGCGTGCCCGTCCAGCCGTAGAGCAGCGTGCCCGGGATTTTTCCGGCGAGCTTCGCGAGCGGGCCCGACGCGCGCGCGAGCTTTCCCGCGAGCGCGTAGAGCTTCGGCCGCGAAAACACGAAATTGAAGCCGAAGAAGATGAGCCGCCAGAGCGGGCTCGGCGAAAGGCGCGTCGCGTTGCGGCGGTTTTCGAGCAGGTGCTCGTGAATGTCAATCTTGACCGGGCACGCCTGCGTGCACGCGCCGCACAGCGACGAGGAATACGACAGGTGCTGCCAGTTTTTCGTGCCGCGCAGGTGCGGCGTGATGAGAGAGCCGATCGGTCCCTGATACGTCGTGCCGTAGCTGAGCCCGCCGATGTTCTTGAAGACGGGGCAGACGTTCAGGCACGCGCCGCAGCGCATGCAGTGGAGCGCGTCGCGGTGTTCGGCGTCGGCGAGCAGCGCCGTACGGTTGTTGTCCAGCAGAACGACGTGGAACTGCTCCGGGCCGTCGGGATTCTCCGCCGTGCGCGGTCCCGCGTACTGCGTGTTGTAGCCGGTGAGCGGCTGACCCGCGCCCGCGGTCGCGAGCATCGGCAGAAAGAGCGCGAGGTCTTCGAGCCGCGGCACGACTTTTTCGATGCCGACGAGCACGAGATGAATCTTCGGCATCGCCGCGGAAAGGCGGGAATTGCCTTCGTTTTCGGTGACGGAAATCATGCCGTCGCGCGCGACGATGAAGTTCGCGCCCGTGATGCCCATGTCCGCCTCGAGATATTTGCGGCGCAGGTATTCGCGCGCGATCATCGTCAGCTCTTCCGGGTTGTTCGTGTCGCGGGAATGAATGTTTTCCTGAAAAAGCCGGTTGATCTCGTCGCGCTTCACGTGCATGCACGGGAAAACGAAGTGGAACGGCGGCTCCTTGCGCAGCTGCTGAATGAACTCGCCGAGGTCGCTTTCGACGACTTCCGTTCCCGCCTCGATCAGCGCCTCGTTGAGGTGGATTTCCTCCGAGGTCATGCACTTGGACTTGATGATTTTTTTGACGCCGTTGTCGCGCGCAACCTTCAGAATGTAGTTGCGTGCCTCGCTCGGCGTTCCCGCGAAGAAGACTTTGCCGCCGCGCGCCTCGATCTTCTTCGCGAAGATTTCGAGATTTTCGGCAAGATTGTTCAGCGCTTCGTACTTGGTCTGCGCGGCGCAGGTGCGCGCCTTCTGCCAGTCGCGGAAGGCGCCCTTGTTGCGGTCGCGCGCGGCGTAGTAGCCGCCGAGCGCCTTGTAGATGAAGTCGCGCCGTGCGCCGTTCCGCGCGGCTTCGCCGCTGGCGTGCTTGAAAATGGTCTGAGGTGTGGACATGGGAAATTGTTTAACAGGGATTTTTAGGATTTTAAGGAAGAGATTACAGGTTAAAAGGTTAAGAGGTTAAGGATCAAAACGCTCGGCGGCGGAGTTTCTCGAAGAAACTAAAAGCGACTTACGCAACCCCGTCATCGCGGCGGCGATTTCGCGAATCCGCGGCTTCAGCGCTGCGAGCTCGGTTTCCGCAAGATAACCGAAATCACACGCGAGCTGAAGCTGGCAATAGACTTCGAGCAGAGAACCGTAGGCGATTTCCACGAAACGGACATGTTCGACGACGGAACGCCGTGAACTGCCTTCCGCGAGATTCGAAGGCACGGAAACGACGGCGCGACGAAGCTGCTGCGTAAGCGCGAACAGCTCGCTCTGCGGAAATTTTTTCGTCAGCTCGTAAACGTCTTTCGTGAACATCCTCGCCTTTTGCCAAACCTGCAGGCGCTCGAAAGAAAACAGCGTCGTCTTCATGCCTGTCTGTAACCTCCTAACCTGCTAACCTTTAACCTCTTATTCAGAAGTTCGCGAGGATTTCGGCGACGTGAATCGTCTTGAAGGGCAGACGGTTGCGCGAGGCGTAGCCGCCGATGTTCATCAGGCAGGAGGCGTCCAGCGAAGTCACGTACTCCGCGCCGGTCTCGACGATCGACGCCGCCTTCTTCTCGACCATCGCCGTGGAGATTTTCGGGAATTTCACGGAAAAGGTCCCACCGAAGCCGCAGCACGATTCCGCCTCGCCCATCTCGACGAGCTCGAGCCCGCGGACTTTCTCCAGCAGCGCGCGCGGCTCGCGCTTCGCGCCGAGCATGCGCAGGCCGTGGCAACCGTCGTGAAACGTCACCTTGTGCGGGAACGACGCGCCCAGATCCGTGACGCCGAGCACGTTCACCAGAAACTGCGTGAACTCGAACGTCTTCGCAGCGAGCGCCCGCGCGCGCGCCTCGTCGGCGGTGCCCTTGAAGAGATCGCCGTAGCCGTCCTTCATCATCGCGATGCACGAGCCCGACGGTCCGACGACGACCTCGGCGCTTTCGAAGACGTCCAGCGCGCGCTTCGCCGCTTCCCGCGCCTCCTTCCAGAAGCCGGTGTTGAACGGCGGCTGTCCGCAGCAGGTCTGCCGCTCCGGAAAAAGGACTTCGTGGCCGAGTTTTTTCAGGATCTTCACGCACGCCATCCCGGCGTCCGGAAAATATTGATCGACGAAACAGGGGATAAAAAGGCTGACTTTCATTGCCGAAAATTAAACACCTTCCCGCGCGAAAGTGAAGCATGGAGTTGCGCGCGCTTGACACGAGAACGCGCCGCGGGCAGAATTCCGCGAATCTTTCGTTCTTTGTCAGGGTTCCGGCGCGACCTGTTCCCTGCTCCGTTTTTTTGGGGATGTTCCGGATTCGATTTCGGCAAATAGGTTGCGGCTGCACGCGGAGGATGATGCTCGGCCTCCTAAATCATGCATCGCCACGTCAAATGGCAAAAACAACACCATCGCGTTCGAACGCAGCAATGCGTTCGCGCTTGCCGCCTGAAGTTGCGGCACGGTTACGCGCGCCCACGCCTGCCTAAGCGCGCGAGCCGTCAAAAAAGCAGGTAAAACTTCGGACTTGTCCGCATTCCCGCGAAGCGAAAAACGGGAACGCGGATAGGCTCTCCCGGGCGCCGCCGCCCCAAGGAAGGCCGAATTCCAAACGTACGGCTAAGCGTGTAGACGTCGCCTCCGAAAGGCCGAAAGACAGGGGTTCGACTCCCCTCATCTCCACCACTTTCCTTCCCAAATCGCCCGCAATCCCGCATAAACAAAGGGATTGCGGGCTTTTTCGCGCCCGCCCTTCCGCGGCGCGCGCGCCTCACTTTTCTAATTGCGCGTTCCCGCGCGGAAGTTTCTAATGAAAAGCAATCCGACCAAATCTTAAAATCCAGACGTTTTTCCTATGAACGACACGAACGAAACGCCCGATTCCGAAAACGCGGAAATCGACCTGAGCTCGCTTTCCTCGCTTGATTTCAATCCGGACTGGGCCGCCGACGACGCGAAAAAAATCTCCGTGGAACGCTCGAGCCGCCCGGAATTCCGCGGCAGACCGCGCCGCGACTTCGACCGCGCCGACGCGCCGCGGGAACGCCGTGAAACCCGCGATCGCCGCGGACCGCGTCCGCCGCGCCGCGAAGAAAGCCGCTCCGAGAGCGAAGCGCCGCGCGCGCCCCGTTTCGCGGACTCCGACGCGCCGCGTTCCCGCGAAGGAGGCAAGCCGCCGCGCCGCGGAAACGACCGTCGCCGCCCGCCTTCCCGCGACGGCAACCCGCCGCCGATGCGCGTCGCCGACGTGATGATCTACCCGGAAGACAAGCCCTTCACCGTGCTCGCGAAGGCAATCAAGAATTCCGCGCGTACCTACGTGCTCTTCGAAATCGCGAAAATCATCCTCGAAAAGCCGGAGCGCTTCGCGGTCGTCGTCACGCCGCTTCAGAAAAAGGATAAGGCCGGCAAGCCGATTCCGAGCGACAAACCGCTCCCGCCCTTCTACGTCAGCGTTCCCGACGGCATGCCGTTCCGCAACGAGCAGGACGCGTTCGCGCACGTCTTCAAGAATCACCTCGACAAATTCTTCGACGTCGAGGAAGTCGAAATCGAGGCGCCCAAGGGCAACTTCACGATGATCGCCAAATGCGGCTTCACGAGCGAGCTGCTCGCGCCGCCGAACTACCACGCCTATCAGCAGATTCTCCGCGACTGGCACGCGGCGAACTTCCCGAAGATGCCGTTCGAGAAATTCATGTCGCGAGTCGAGACCGTCAAGGATCCCGAAGCCATCGCCGCGTGGTCCGAAAAGATGAAGAAGCGCACGCGCTTCGTTCTCAAAAGCCGCAAGGACGGCGAGCCCGAATCCTTCGACGACGCCGGCGCCGCCAAGGCGTTCGTCGTCGCCTCGCGCAAGAACGAGGCGGTGCGCGAGACGAAGCAGGTCCGCATCTCCGGCACGCTCGTCGAAAAAATGCCGCTCGGCCCGCTGAAGGCGAACATCGAGCGGGAAATCGAATTCCAACGCAAGTTCCCGCTCAACACCGCCAACGGCTTCCGCGGGCGCCTGCGCCATCTCGGATTCTTCCTTTACAAAAAAGGTCCCAAGGGCATCACCCTCGTCTGCGGCGTGAAGCGCAAATTCCGCACGCCGAGCTCCGTCTTCTCGGACACGATTCAGCGCGTCTTCGATTTCCTCGAAAAGAATCCCGGCACCGCGATTTCCGAGCTGCCGAAGAAGATGCTCGGCATCGGCGCCGAAACGGAAGCGAAGCCCGAAGCCGCGCCCGCCGAAACCGAGACGCCCGCGCCGACTGAAAACGCCGCGCCCGCGCCGTCCGCCGACGAGGAAGCGCTCGCGAAGGAGCTGGTCGGCACCGTCCGCTGGCTCGTCACCGAGGGTTACGTCGCCGAAATGTCCGACGGCAAGCTCTACGCGCATCCGGTCATGACGGAAGCGCAGGCGAAAGCGGCGGAAAAGGCGGAACAGCCTCTCGAACGTCCGGAAATTCCCAGCGTGGAATGCCCCGGCGACGACATCGGCGGCGCCGTTCCCGAAGCGCCGGAACCGCTCATCAAGGTCATCGGCTCGCTTTCCGCGGAAGCGGCGGAAGGTGTCTCCGCGGAAACGCCGGCGACGGAAGAAGCGGCGCCCGCGCCCGAAGAAAAATCCGAGCCGCCCGCTTCCGAACCGGAAGCCTGAGCGCGCTTTCGCGACGAAAAAAGGGCGTTCCCGCACCGCGCGGGAACGCCTTTTTCACGTCCTGACTTCACGGGGACGGCGGCGTTTCCGCGTCCGCGAACGCGACGTCGCAGAAGATCATGCGGTGATCGCTCGCGGAAACAACGCCGCCGATCGGCGAGCGGACGCGCGAAAGCGCCTCGTCCGCGACGCGCCCTTCCCCACTCAGCGCCGGCGAAAGAAAGACGTGATCGAAGACCGAACGGTATCCGTATCTGGAATTTGAATACGTCCAGCGCGCGCCCGCGGAATCGCGGGAATCGAGCCGCCGCAGAAATCCGCCTTCCGAGAAGACGCGCACGGGAGCGCTCTCGGGCTCGTCGTTGAAGTCTCCGAGCAGCACGCACGCGTTCCCGCCGATGCGGAGCAGCACGGCGCGCGCGCGGCGTGCCTCCGCGAGCCGTTCCGCCGCGCATTCGGGATCGCTCTCGTCGCGCGTGATCTTGCTCTTCAGGTGCAGCGTGAAGACGCGGACCGGAGCCGTCCCCGGCGCGGCGACCTCCGCGCCGAGCAGCCCGCGCGACATGGCGTCCTTTTCCGGAAAGCGGAAAATTTCGCGGAACGGCAGACGCGAGAGCAGCGCGACGCGGCGATGCGTGTCGCGGCCGCTCAGCACGACGCGGTGCGGGAACGCGGCGCCGACGCCCGCGCCTTCGAGATCCAGCGCGAGTTGGTCGAGCTGCTTGGCGCCGCCGATCTCCTGCACGGCGAACACGTCGGGATTCACCGCGAGAATGAGCCGGCGCAGCGCCTCGCGCTCGCTCCGCGGCTTCGCCCAATGGCGCTTGTAGACGCCGTCGTCGGTGCGGCGGTTCGTGCTGAGATAGTTGAACGAATTGATCGAGGCGACGCGGAGCGTTCCCGCGCGCTTTTCGGGAACGGGCTCGACGGTTTCGCGCGCGGGAAGCCCGGCGGCGGGAAGCGCCCCGAAGCCGCCGCCGTCTCTGAGCGCGTCGCAGCGCGCGAGCGCGCAGAAAACGCCCGCTCCCGTCAGAAACGCGGCAGCGAACGCCGCGATCTTACGCCAACTCGCCATGCCGACAAGAGAACGCCGAAAAGCTCCGAAGTCAAAAAAAACTTGAGGAGCCGAGAAGCGATCACTTCCCGGCTCCCCGAGTTTTTAAAGCTCTCGACCCGCTTTTACGCCTTCGGGCAGACGGGCTTGATCTGCTTGAAGAAGTCGTTGCCCTTGTCGTCCACGAGAATGAACGCCGGGAAGTTTTCGACTTCGATCTTCCAGATCGCCTCCATGCCCAGTTCGGGATACTCGACGCATTCGATGGACTTGATGTTGTTCTGCGCGAGAATCGCCGCGGGACCGCCGATCGAGCCGAGGTAGAAGCCGCCGTGCGCCTTGCACGCGTCCGTCACCTGCTGGCTGCGGTTGCCCTTCGCGAGCATGATGAGCGAGCCGCCGTGCGCCTGGAAAAGGTCGACGTAGGAGTCCATGCGCCCCGCGGTCGTCGGTCCCATCGATCCGCACGCCATGCCTTCCGGCGTCTTCGCCGGACCCGCGTAGTAGATCGGGTGGTCCTTGACGTATTGCGGGAGCTCTTCGCCGCGGTCGAGGCGTTCCTTCAGCTTCGCGTGAGCGATGTCGCGCCCGACGATGATAGTGCCGTTGAGCGAGAGGCGCGTCGCGACGGGATACTTGGAAAGTTCCTTGAGGATTTCCGGCATCGGGCGGTTGAGGTCGATGCGGACCGCGTCGCCTTCTCCCGCGCGGCGGAGCTCCTCGGGAATGAGCGAGCCGGGATTGTCGTCGAGCTTTTCGATCCAGATGCCGTCCTTGTTGATCTTGCACTTGATGTTGCGGTCGGCGGAGCAGGAGACGCCCATGCCGACGGGGCAGCTCGCGCCGTGACGCGGAAGGCGGACGATGCGCACGTCGTGCGCGAGATATTTTCCGCCGAACTGCGCGCCGAGCCCGATGCGGTGCGCTTCGGCGAGCACCTGCTTTTCCAGCTCGACGTCGCGGAACGCGCGGCCGAACTCGTTCCCGCTGGTCGGGAGCTCGTCGTAGTAGTGCGTCGAGGCGAGCTTCACCGTGAGCAGATTCTTTTCCGCCGAGGTGCCGCCGATGCAGAACGCGACGTGGTAGGGCGGGCACGCGGCCGTGCCGAGCGTCTTCATCTTTTCGACGAGGAAGGGCACGAGCGTCTTCGGGTTCAGCAGCGCCTTCGTCTCCTGATAAAGATAAGTCTTGTTCGCGCTTCCGCCGCCCTTCGTGACGCAGAGGAACTTGTATTCCATGCCCTCCGTCGCCTCGAGGTCGATCTGCGCGGGCAGGTTACACTTCGTGTTCACTTCGTCGTACATCGTGAGCGGCGCGTTCTGCGAGTAGCGCAGATTTTCCTCGGTGTAGGTCTTGTAGACGCCGAGCGAGAGCGCTTCCTCGTCGCAAAAGCCGGTCCAGACCTGCTGGCCCTTTTCGCCGTGAATGATCGCCGTTCCCGTGTCCTGGCAGAGCGGGAGCTTGCCCTTGCAGGCGACTTCCGCGTTGCGCAGGAACGTGAGCGCGACGTATTTGTCGTTCTCGCTCGCGTCGGGGTCGCGGAGAATCTTCGCGACCTGCTCGTTGTGCGAGCGGCGCAGCATGAACGAGACGTCGCGGAACGCCGCGTTCGCCATCGCGGTGAGGCCTTCCTTGGCGATCTTGAGGACGGGAACGCCTTCGAACTCGCTCACGGAGACGTAATCCTTCGTGAGCAGATAATACTCGGTCTTGTCTTCGCCGAGCGGGAACGGGTGCTGATATTTGAAGGGAGGGATATTTGCCATAAGTGGGAAACAGCTTAACGCCTGGCGCCCGAAGATTAAAGAACAAAGCGCGCGGGAACGTTTGCGTTTCGGACGGGAACGCTTAGACTGCCGCGCCATGCAGAATTTTCGACCGCTCATTTTTTCGGAAACCAGGGAAACGCTCGCGGCGGCGCTCGA
This sequence comes from Candidatus Spyradosoma sp. SGI.093, assembly GCF_050314555.1. Lineage (NCBI taxonomy): Bacteria > Pseudomonadati > Verrucomicrobiota > Opitutia > Candidatus Spyradosoma > Candidatus Spyradosoma sp. SGI.093. Next base: position 41,827 of record NZ_JBNPNH010000001.1, read on the forward strand.
GGCGCGCGGCGAAAAGCCGTTCCGCGCGACGCAGATTCTCGAATGGATCTACAAGAAGCGCGTGCGCTCGTTCGACGCGATGACGAACGTTCCCGCGGGAACGCGCGCGTGGCTCGCGGAGACCTACGACTTCATGCCCGCCGAGCTCGTCGCGAAAAGCGAGCAGTCGGACGACGTCACGGAGAAGTTTCTGCTCCGCATGCGCGACGGCGCGCTCGTCGAATGCGTGATTCTGCGCGCGCCGCAGGAAGTCGCCGGCGAGGAGCGTTCCCGCAAGACGGTGTGCATCTCCACGCAGGTGGGCTGCGCGCAGGGTTGCAGGTTCTGCGCGAGCGGGCTCGCGGGCTGGAAGCGCAATCTGGACGCGGGCGAAATCGTCGCGCAGCTCATGTTCGTGTGCTGGGAGGGCGGCGACAAGGGCACGCGCGAAACGGGCTTCACGGATTTCGACAACATCGTCGTCATGGGCATGGGCGAGCCGCTGCTGAATCTCGACGCAGTGATGCGCGCGCTGCGCGTCGCGAACGCGCCGTGGGGGCTCGGCGTCGGCGCGCGCAGAATCACGATCTCCACGAGCGGCGTCGTGCCGAAGATCCGCGAGCTCGCGGACGACCCGATGCAGTTCCGCCTCGCGATCAGCCTGCACGGCGCGACGGACGAAGTGCGTTCCCGCATCATGCCCGTGAACCGCAAATGGCCGCTCGCGCAGCTCGTTCCCGCGGCGAAGGAATTTTCCGAAAAGCACGGCCGCATGATCACGCTCGAGTTCATTCTGATCGAGGACGTGAACGACTCGAACGAGCAGGCGCGCCGGCTCGCCGAAATCGCGCGCGAGCTCCACGCGCACGTGAACCTGATTCCCTACAACACCGTCGAGGGGCTGCCCTGGAAACGTCCCTCGGGCAACCGCCAGATGCAGTTTCTGAAAACGCTCCAGGAACGCCGCGTTCCCGCGACGCTGCGCCGCGAAAAAGGCCACGACATCGACGCCGCCTGCGGCCAGCTCCGCCTCCGCCACCTCGACAAGGAAGGCGCGTAGCGAGGCTTCCCGCCGAGTTCTCGGGCGCCCGGCCTTCGCCGCGCGGGCTTCCGCGCGAAGTTTCTGTTCGACTTTCGGCGGCGATTGCGCAAGACTGAAGGCACATTACTTCTTCGGTCAAACCCCTACCCCATTTACCCCATGAAGACAGGCGTCATTTTTGCTTGGGACGGCGTCGTCCTGAACTCCGCGGACTACCACAAACGCAGCTGGGAAGCGCTCGCGGAAGAGCACGGCTTCGTGCTGCCGTCGGGCTACCTGCGCAAGACTTTCGGGCGCGACAACTGCGCCGTCATCATGTCCGTGCTGAACTGGACCTCGAATCCCCGCCGGGCGGAAGAGCTCGCGGAACGCAAGGAGGCGCTGATGAGGCAGATTTTCGCGGAAGAGACGCCGGAGCCGCTCCCGGGAATCCGCACGCTGCTCAACGCGCTCAAGGAACGCGAAATTCCCTGCGCCGTCGCCTGCCCCGTCTTCCGCGAAGAAGTCGATTTCGTCCTGGAAATCCTCGGGCTGACGGGAGCGTTTTCCGCCGTCATCGCCCACGGGAACGTGCAGACGAGCGTCGGCTCTTCGGAAGCCTTTCAGCTCGCGGCGAAAGCCGTGGACCGCGCGCCGCGGGACTGCATCGCCGTGCTGAGCACGATTTCCGGCGTCGAGGCCGCGCGCGCCGCCGGCATGACGACCGTCGCCGTCGCCACCGTCAACCCGCGGGAGCTGCTCGAACGCGCCGGCGCCGACGCCGTCCTCGACAGCATGCGCGAGCTCGATGCCAGCACGATTTCCGCGCTGAGCATCCTCCGCCGCAGCTGACGCGTTCCCGCGTTTTTTGAAAAACAAGACGAATTCCGGCGCGGACGACGCTCTTTGAGACTGAATCACAACAAAAAATCATGAAAAAGAAATTCGCGCTCTTCCCCTTCATCTTCGCCGCCGCGGCGTTTCTTCCCGCCTGCGCCGCGAATTCCGTGCTCTTCGACGGGCACCCCGAAAGCGTCGCCGAAGACGACGACGTCTTTTACGTCGCCTGCATCGGAAAGACGATGACGCCCACGGCGAAGGACGGCGACGGCTTCATCGCGACGATGAACGCGCGCGGGAAAATCCTCTCGCCGAACGCGTTCCCGAACGTCCGGCTCGACGCCCCGAAAGGCGCGCTCGTCGAAGACGGCGTGCTCTACGTCGCGGACGTCGACCGCGTCGTCGGCATCAGCGTCCGCGCGGGAATCGTCGTGCGCACCTTCGATTTTTCCAAGGAAAACACGAAGTTCCTGAACGACCTCGCGGAAAAGGACGGCTTCCTTTACGTCTCGGCGACGGACATCGGCAAGATCTTCCGCATCGACCTGCGCGGCGGCGCCTATTCCGAACTGAAGACGACGGAACCGCTCGACGCGCCCAACGGTCTCGCGATCGAAGACGGCGTGCTCTACGTCGCCGAATACGCGACGGGCGCCGACGGCGCTCCCGCCGGGAAGATCAAGGCGCTGCCGCTCGGCGGAGCCGCGGGAACACCCGTGCCCGTCTCCGTCGTCCGCGACGTGCCCGGGCTTTACGACGGAATCGCGGTCGAAGAGGAGGAAGATCTGTTCGGGCGCGAGAGCGACTGGCTGTATTTTTCCGACTGGGCGGCGAACGGCAGACCCGGCGCGGTCAAAAAGATGAATCTGCGCACGCACGAGGTGAAGGACGCCGTGAGCGTTCCCGTGAACGGTCCCGCGGACTTCATCGTCGAAGACGGGAAGATTTATCTCCCCGCAATGCTCGACAAGAAAGTCGTCGTCGAATAAAGCCCGCCGCCCTGCTCCGCGCCTTCCGCGCGCGCAAAAAAAAAGCGTTCCCGCGCGGGAACGCTTTTTTTGCGGATGCTCCGGAATCTCAGAGCTTCTTTTTGCCTTCGAAGTGCGCTTCGATTTCTTCGAGCGTGCGGCCCTTCGTTTCCGGCAGGAAGAACACGGCCGTGATCCAGTAGATCACCGTGCAGCCCGCGCAGAAGAAGAAGATCGTCGAATACCCGAAGTTGCCCACGACCGGCAGGAACGTTCCCGCGATGACCGTCGAGACGCCCTGGTTGATCAGCAGCGCGATCGACATGCCCATCGCGCGGATGCGGTTCGGCATGAGTTCGGAGAGCGCGAGCCAGACGCACACGCCCGGCCCGACCGCGTACGCCGCGATGAAGATCGCGAAGAACAGCGTCGCGAACCAGCCGTTCGCCTCGCTCGGAAGCGGACCGACTTCAAAGGACTTGACCTCGAAGGTTTGCCCTTCTTCGTACGGCACCTTGATTTCGAGCTCGTCCGCCGGGGTGTCCTCGCGGACGACGAGCGTCTTGACGTTCATGTCGCCGTTGACCGTGTACACGAACTTCACCTGCGCGGGAACGAACGTTTCCGTCTTCATCAGCGCCTGCGCCTGTTCCTTCGTCATCTGCGAATAATACGCGTACTTGACCACATGCGTCTTCTTCGCGCCGTTCTCGTCGACCTCCTCGAGGCCGGTCTTTTCGTTGACGATGACTTCCGTGCGCTCAAAACCTCGCGCCGCAGGATTGAGCGTGTCCGTGAAGTTCTGCATCTTGCTTTCCGCGTTGAGGAAGAGCGCGGCGACGCCGATCAGACCGACGATGATGCCGGTGGTGCCGACGGTGAGCAGGAACTTGCGGCCCTTGCGGTCCACGAGCACCATCGCGACGATCGTCATCACCATGTTGAGAATCTTGACGACGAGGTCGCCCTGGTTCGCGACGGATCCGTCGAGACCGGCCTGCTTCAGCACGTCGACGATGTAGGCGAGCACGGAATTGATGCCCGTCGCCTGGTTGCACGCGAGAATGATGACCGCGAGCACGAACGGCACGATGTATTTCTTCTGGAGAAGGGAATCCTTCGGGGCGTCCGCCTTCTTGTCGGCGGCGGCTTCCTCGGCGGAAGCGGAACCCATTTCGTCGAGCTCCTTCCGCGCTTCGGCTTCGCCGCGGGAACGCGCGAGCGCCTTCAGGGCGTCGGCGATGCGGTTTTTCTTGTAAAGCCAGCGGGCGGATTCGGAGATGAACAGCGCGCCGAACGAGAAGATCACGCCCGGAACCGCGCAGGCCCAGAAGATCGCGCGCCACGCGAAGTTCTTTTCGGCGAGAATCGCCGCGCCGCGCTCGGCGACCGAGGCGTATTCCGCGGAAGAGACCGCTTCGACCTGGCTTGCAAAGTAAAGACCGACCGCCGCCGCAAACACGAGGCCGACCGTCAGCATGAACTGGAACATGCCCGTGCCGAAGCCGCGCTTGTCCGCCGTGAGGCATTCCGCGAGATAGAGCGGAACGACGACGCCGATGAGGCCCGCCGCCGCGCCCTGCAGAATGCGGCCCGCGACCAGCCAATAGAAGCCTTCCGGCACGCAGATGACGGGAACGGAGAGCACGAAGCAGACGCCCGCCAGAATCATGATTTTCTTGCGCCCGAACAGGTCGGAAAGCGCTCCCGCGAACAGCGAGGAGAGCACCGAGCCGAGCAGCACCGCCGCGACCACCGTGGAGAGCTGGCCGGGCGTGTAGTTCGTCGTCGCCTGCAGATAAGGAAGCGCGCCGGCGATGACGCCGACGTCGATCCCGTACAGGAGACCGCCGAGACCTGCGATGAACAGCAGGTATTTGTTATAGATCGAGGTTGATTTGGACATAAGTTTTCTTGGGATGAATAAAGTCCGCGAGGATAGCGTTCCCGCCCCCGCACTTCAAGCACCAAAAGCCGCGAGGGCGATAAAAAACGCGCTTTCTCGAAATTTTTCTTGCGCGAAGCCCCGGAATCTCTATGCTGAAGCGGCGTTCGGACTTCGGTCCGTGCTCCATTTCAACCAAATTCCATTACTCCAAAACAAATCATGGCAACCTCAAAAGTAGTATGCGTCATCATGGGCGGCGGCCGCGGCACCCGTCTCTATCCTTTAACGGCAGCCCGCTGCAAACCGGCGGTCCCGCTCGCGGGCAAATATCGTCTCATCGACATCCCGATCAGCAACTGCCTCAACTCCGGCTACAACACGATCTGCGTGCTCACGCAGTTCAACACTGCCTCGCTGCACAGCCACATCCAGCGCACGTACAAGTTCGACGCTTTCGGCAAGGGCTACGTGGACATTCTCGCCGCGGAACAGAACATGGAGAGCGAAGCCTGGTACCAGGGCACGGCGGACGCGGTGCGCCACAACCTCCAGCACTTCAATCTGAAGGACGACGACTACGTCCTCATTCTCTCGGGCGACCAGCTTTTCCGCATGGACTTCCGTCCGATGATCCTCCAGCACATCCAGAGCCACGCGGACGTCACCATCGCCGCCAAGGCGATGCCGAAGGCGGAAGTCTCCGCGCTCGGCGTCATGCGCGTCAAGGAAGACTCCGAAATCACGGAATTCGTCGAAAAGCCGAAAGACCCGAAGGTCATCGACTCGCTCGTCATTCACGGGCCTCTGCGCGACGCCCTCTCCGACAAGTCGAACGCGGAATACTGCCTCGCCTCGATGGGCATCTACGTCTTCTCCGGCAAATTCCTCCGCGAAGCCCTCAACAACGACATGAAGGACTTCGGCAAGGAAGTCATCCCCGGCCTGCTCGGCAAGAAGAAGCTCGTCGCGCACGTCTTCGACAGCTATTGGGAAGACATCGGTACCGTCCGCGCCTTCTGGGAAACGAATCTTTCGCTCACGGATCCGGTTCCGCCGTTCGATTTCTTCGATGAAGTCGCGCCGATCTACACGCACGACCGTCTCCTGCCCGCCGCCAAGCTGAACGGCTGCACGCTCGAACGCGTCATCATGGGCGAAGGTGCCATCGTCACGCACGCGAAGCTGAACCGCTGCGTCATCGGCGTCCGCGCCGTCGTCGACGAAGGCTCCACGCTCGAAAACGTCGTCCACATGGGCGCGGACTATTACGAGACGCTGGAGGAAATCGCCGCCTGCCGCGCGGCGGGAACGCCCATCGTCGGCATCGGGCCGAACTGCATCATCCGCAACGCCATCATCGACAAGAACGCCCGCATCGGCGCGAACTGCAAGCTCACGCCCGAAGGCGTCGAAGACGGCTGGGAAACCGAACAGCTCTGCGTCCGCGACGGCGTGCTCATCGTCAAGAAGGACGCGGTCGTTCCCGCGGGAACGGTTCTCGGCAAATTCTCCGACAAATAAGGGACGATGTCCGCGGAAAACGGACAACCCTCTCCGATGCGCCCCCGCGAACGGCTCGACCGTCGCGGGGCGCGTTGTCTCGGGGACGCGGAAGTGCTCGCGGTCCTGCTCGAGGTCGGCGACTCCAAAACCCCTCCGCTCGAAGCGGCGCGCGCCCTGCTCGACCGCACGGACGGTTCGCTCTACCGGCTTTCCCGCTGGGCGGTTTCCGATTTCGTCGACGCGGGGCTCGGCTGGAAACGGGCCTGCAGCCTCGCCGCCGCCTTCGAGCTCGCGCGCCGCTTCGAAGACAGGCGCGAGTTCTCCGCGCCGATTTCGGGTTCCCGCGACGTCTTCGAATTCTTCGAAAAACGCGCGCTCCCGCTCGACCGGGAATCCTGCTGGATTCTCTCTCTCGACGTCAAGCTTCGGCCGCTGCGCTACGACGAAGTCTCGGCGGGCACCGCGAACGGCTCGCTCTTTCATCCGCGCGACTTTCTCCGCCCGGCGGTCCGCTGCAACGCGGAATGCGTCGTTCTCGTCCACAATCATCCGAGCGGCGACTCCACGCCCAGCTCGAGCGACGTGAGGATCACGAAAAAGCTCGCCGAGGCCGCCGCGACGCTGGACATCCGCCTGATCGACCACGTGATCATCGGCAGACGCAACATCCCGCCCCACCTCGAAGGCTACTTCTCCTTCGCGGACTCGGGTCTCCTCAAAACCGCTCCCTGACGCGCGCGCGGCGCCTCTTTTCCGAAAACCGCGGGACGGGGCGGATTTTCCCGTTTCGAACGGCTTCCCCTTCCCGGATTGACAAGACGGAGCGGTTTTTGATTTATTGGCTGTTCATACATTTTTCGGCATGGACAACCTCCCTCGCATCGTCATCACCGGCGTCGGTCTCACCGCGCCAAACGGGAACTCGCTCGCGGAATTCCGGGCGAACCTGCTCGCCGGACGCGCGCGCATCCGGGAAATAGACGTCCGCTACATGGGCAAGCAGCCCGCCGGAATCTGCGATTTCGACGCGACGCGCCACCAGAAGCGCCGCGAACTGCGCACCTCCACCCGCGCCGGCTCCATCGCCATCTACTGCGCGCACGAAGCGGTCTTCGACGCGAACATCGACTTCGCGAACGTGGACAAGTCTCGCGTCGGCGTCTACGTCGGCATCACCGAACACGGGAACGTCGAGACCGAAAACGAAGTCTACAACATTTCGCTTTTCAACAACGACACCAAGTACTGGACGCACCACCACAATCCGCGCACCGTCGCGAACAATCCCGCGGGCGAAGTCACCATCAACATGGGCATCACCGGACCGCACTACACGATCGGCGCGGCGTGCGCGGCGGGCAACGCGGGGCTGATCCAGGCGGCGCAGATGCTCCAGCTCGGCGAAGTCGATCTCGCGATCGCGGGCGGCGTCTCCGAATCGCCGCACACTTTCGGCATCTTCGCAGGCTTCAAGAATCAGACCGCCCTCGCCCACCACGCCGATTCGAACAAGGCCTCGCGCCCCTTCGACAAGGCGCGCAACGGCATCGTCATTTCCGAAGGCGGCTGCCTTTACACGCTCGAACGCCTCGACGACGCCCGCCGCCGCGGCGCGCGCATCCTCGCGGAAATCGTCGGCTGGCACATGAACTCCGACGCGGGCGACACCGTGCTGCCCGATCCCGTCCGCCAGGCGGAATGCATGCGCGCCGCCCTGAAGCGCGCGAAAATCGCCCCGCAGGACATCGACATCATCAGCACGCACGCCACGGGAACGGGCAAAGGCGACGTCCAGGAAATGATTTCCATGCGCGACGTCTTCCGCGACTGCCCGACGACCTACGTCAACAACACCAAGGGCTTCATCGGGCACTGCATGGGCGCCGCGGGAACGCTCGAACTCGCCGGCAACCTACCCGCGTTCGAGGACGGGCTCGTCCACCCCTGCGTCAACATCGACGAGCTCGATCCCGATTGCGCCATCGACGGCCTCGTCGTCGGCGAGCCCAGACGCGCGGAAAAAGTCGAATACATCCTCAACAATTCCTTCGGCATGCTCGGCATCAACTCCACGCTGATCGTGAAGAAATTTTCCGAGTGAATGAAAGACCTTTCAAACCTACACAACCCATAAAAAAATGACCGCAGAAGACATCAAAAAAATCGTTCTCGACATCGTCGCCGACATCGCGCCGGACGAAGACCTCTCCGCCGTGAAGCCGGACGTCAAGCTCCGCGACCAGCTCAGCCTCGATTCGATGGACTTCCTCGACATCGTCATGGAACTCCGCAAAAAACACGGCATCGAGGTGCCGGAGGCGGACTACCCGCGCCTCGCTTCGCTCGACAGCTGCGCGGAATACCTGGCGCCGAAATTCGCCGAAAAAGGACTCTGATTCCTTCTCCGCAGAAAAAGACGCGCGCGACCACCCGACGGCCGCGCGCGTTTTTTTGCGCCCGAAGCGTTCCCGCGCCGCGGGATTTCGCGGAAACTTTACTCTCGGCAAAGGGAGCGGAGGCGGTTAGAATCACGGCAGAAAATTTTTCATCGGCGTTTTCGCCTTTCAATCGTCCTCATGGCCTCCAAAAAAATCAGCCCCCTTTTCTTCGCCTTTCTGATTCCCGTGATCGTCGTCGCGGGCGCGGCGGCGCTCATCGCCGTGCGCCACAGCCGCGGCGAAGAGCTCTCGGCGCTGCCGGCGGACGCCTTCGAGCGCAGCCCGGAAACGCTGCGCGGGAACGTCTATTCGCTTTCCTGCGCGATCGACCGCCAGCTGGCGCAGAGCGACCGCGGGCGCGTGCTCGCGGTGAAGCGTCTCGAAGGCGGCGGGCGCGTCGCGGTCTACGTGCCGCCGAGTCTCGACCGGAACTTCGAAATCGGTCAGCGCTTCGTGATGACCGTCCGCGTGAAGGACAACGCGCTTCACGTCGAAGCCCTCAAAAAATTCTGAAAACCGTTCCCGCCATGCGCAGATTTTCCGCGATTCCGTTTCTGCTCATCCCCCTGCTCGTTCCCGCGACCGCCGCGGCGCAGGCCGTCATCAACAACAATTCCGCGCCGCAGGGCACGACCGCGGGCGACTACCGCAGCAGCACGGTTTCCGAGCAGTCGAACAAGATCTTCGACGCCGATTCCGACATGATCAACCCCGGCGAAGGCATGATGCGCTGGAAGGGAAAAATCTTCAGCATCGAGGATTCCAAGCTCTTCCGGGAACGCTTCGAGCGCTACCTCGCCGAGCCCGTTCCCGAGCAGCCGCGCGAAGACTACGAGAAAATCGTCAAGAAGATCCACCGGATGCTCAAGCAGGACAAGATCAGGCGCGAGAACGTAAACGCCGAGATGATCAAGGCGATGGATCTGCTGATGGAGCTCGCGGAATTCGAGGTGGACGCGAATCAGTCGCTCGCGCTCGCGAAGCAGGTGTACAAGGCGTGCCGCCAGCGCGCGGAACTTTCCGAACTTTACGCGTGGCAGACGGCGCTCAAGACCAAGAAGCAGGACCTGGAGCGCAAAATCGACAACCGCGACAAAATCCGCCGCCGCGACGAAGATTCCCTCAACTCCTCGAAGCGCAAGGACGCCAAGCCCCTCGTGCTCCCGCCCTCGCAGGAACAGGTCTTCCTGACGGCGGCGCTCGCGGAGACCAACGCCGCGATCAAGGCGAAGGGGCAGACGACGGACATGCTCGGCGCGCAGGCGAAGCTGGAATTTCAGAGCACGATGGTAACGTTTCTGACGGCGCGCCGCTACGTGCACGCGCTGATGGCGGCGGATTTCTACCGCGTGCTCTTCAAGGGCTCGCAGCAGGATCTGAAGGTCGGCGAAAAGGAATTCGACGAGCTGCTGCCGATTTCGAACTTCGTGCCCTCACTCGAATCCTTCGAGCAGGTCGCGCGGGAACTCCAGCGCGAGACGGCGAAAAGCGTGAAGGGCAGCGACGCGCTCTGGAAGAGCGGGCAGAAATACCACGCGTTCCGGCAGCTGCTTTCCGCCTACTTCATCGGCGAAAACGAGCCGCGCGTCGCCTACTACCCGGAAGAGCGCAAGACGGAATACCTCGCGATGTGGTTCGAGCTGCGCGAGCTCCTGCGGCAGAGCGAAAACAAGGACCTCGGCGCGATCGAGGACACGCTGACGCGCATCAAGGCGTTCGCGCCGGACTTCCCGGATTCCGAAATCCGCGGCAAGCTCAACGCCGCCAAACAGGCGAGCAACATGGCGGTGCTGCGCGCGCGCCAGACCGCGATGATGGCGGGAGCGCAGGGCACGCCCGAAGCGCTCTCCCAGGCGATGAACGACATCGAAGGCTATCTGAAGACCGCCGGCGAATACTGGCCGCAGAATCCGGAAATCCCGAAATTCATGAACGACGTGCTCGAGCGCACGAACGTGCTCTCGCAGCTCGCGCCCGAGTTCGACCGCCTCGTCGCCGCGAAAAAGACGCGCGAAATCTTCAACCGCCGCGCGGAATTCACCGCCGCGCTCATGCAGGACGCCGCGCGCCGCGGCCGCTTCGAGGAAATCGTCAACCACGTCGCGAAGATCGAGACCGCGCTCACGCAGGTGAACGCGCTCATCGCGCGCCACGACGACTACATCGCGTGGGACATGCTCCTCGCCGTGGAGGCGCTCGATCCGGAAGACGAAGTCGTCGTGCGCACGAAGGCGAAGCTCGCGACGCTCGTCTCGGACTATTCCCGCCTGCTCGAACGCGCCGCGCAGGACGAACGCGACGGCAGGCCCGCCGAAGCGCTGCACAAGTTCCTCGCCGCGCAGGACATCAACACCGCCTCCGAAATCTGCCGTCTCGGCATCGAACGCACGGCGCAGGCGCTGCTCGAGAGCGTTCCCGCGGAAGCGGGCGCGACGGGAACGCCCTCGCCCGCCGCCGACGACGCGGCTCCCGAGCCCGTTCCCGCCGCCGCGGACGACGCCGGCGACGAATGGGATTTCTGACGCGCGCGCGGAATTTTCTCAACCGGAACAGAAAAATTTTATGCAAGTACAGGCAAAAATCAGTCGAGAATGGCGAGACCGCATGATCATCGTCCTGATCCTCCTGCTGGGCTCCGCCGGATGGTTTTTTTACGACGGCGCCTTCGCCTATCCGAAATACAACGAGAAGGCGGACGCTTACGCCGACGTCAAACGCGTTTACGGCGCCGACGAGGCGCTCGTCAAAGAGAAATGGCGTGCGCTCGCGATCGAGCGCCACTGGAACGCGGACGACGTGCCGCTCAAGCGCAAGAACGAGGCGCAGCAGTTCCATTGGAGCTTCGGGCTGCTCGTCGTCGCGTGCGCGTTTCTGACGTGGATGGTGCGCGACATGCGCCGCGTCATCGCCGCCGACGACGAATGCTTCACCGGCGTAGACTGCGCGTTCCCGCCCTTCAATCCGCTGCGCAAGGTGCGCTTCGCCTCCGTCTTCGGCATCGACAAACGCCGTTGGGAAAAGAAGGGCATCGCGGTCGTCCATTACAAGGACGGAGCCGGAAAACGCCGCGCCGTCTATGTCGACGACTACAAATACGCCGGCAGCGAAAAGATTCTCGAACGCTGCGAGCAGACGCTCGAAGCCAAGAAAAAAGCCAAAACCGAAGCCTGATCGCGCGGGAACGTCGCGCGCCTTCAGCCTTTTCCCGAAAACCCAGATACTCCTCAGACCATGATTCCGCTTTACGTCCTCCTCGCCTTCCTTCTTTACGTCGTTCTCTTCGCGCTCGTCGTCAAATGCTCGAAACACGGGCGCGAGACGCCGTGGATCTACGCCGCCTTCCGCGGCGTGTTCACGCTGCTCGCCCTGCCGCTCTACCGCCTGCGCGCGGTGGACGCGAACGCCGTTCCCGAAAAGGGCGGCGTCCTGCTCTACGCCAATCACGCCGCCTACGTGGACGTGATTCTGCTCGGACTCGCGTGCCGGCGGCCGATCCGCTTCCTCTCCTGGGACGGATTCGAAAAAATGCCCGCGCTGCACTGGTTCATGCGTGTGATGCACACCATTCCCGTCTCGCCGACGAACGCGCGTTCCGCCGTCCGCGCCGCGCGGGAAGCGCTCGACGCCGGCGGAGTCGTCTGCATCTTCCCCGAAGGCGGAATGACGCGCAACGGCAGCCTGCAGCCCTTCCAGGGCGGCTTCCGCCTCATCGCCGAGCGCGCGGGCGTTCCCGTCGTTCCCGTCTGGATCGACGGCACGTGGCGCTCGATCTTCAGCTGGCGCCGCAAAAAACTTTTCTGGAAGCGCCCGAGCCTTTCCCGCCTCGAAATCAACGTCGTCTTCGGCGAAGCCTTCCGCATGGGCAAAAATCCGGGCGAGAAATCGCTTTCCGAAGCCCGTGAAATCCTGCTCGACCTGGGTGTGCGCGCCTTCGGCATGCGCGACCTGCTGACGCGCGGCCACGTCGCCGAAACCATCGTCGAGGCCGCCGCGGCGCATCCGTTCCGCATCGGCGTCGTCGATCATTCGCGCGAACGCATGGTGCTCAAGCGCGGGATTCTCGTCGCCGCCGCCTACTGCATCTCCAAGCGCATCCGCCGCCTCGTGCGGGAAGAGCGCGTCGGCGTCGTGCTGCCCGCGGGAACGCCCGGCATGCTCGCCAATTACGCGGTCGCCTTCGCGGGAAAAATCCCCGTCAACCTGAACTTCACGCTCGGCAGGGCGCAGGTCGAGGCCTGTCTCGCCAAGTCGGGCGTGCGCACGACGATCACCGTCGCGCCGATGAAGAAGCAGATCGACGAACGCCTGCCGGACTTCCCGTGGACGGAGCGCCGGATCGACATTCTCGACAGCCTCAAGCACATCAACCGCGCCGAAATCATCTTCGCGTTCCTCCAGCTCGTGCTGCTGCCGAGCCGCCTCACCAAGCGCCTCTGGAGAATTCCGACCGCCGGCGGCGACCGCGAGGCCGCCCTGCTCTTCACCAGCGGCAGCTCCGGCATGCCCAAGGCCGCCGTCATCACGCACCGCAACATTCTCGCCAACGTCTCGCAGATCGTCGATTACGACATTCTCCCGCCCGAAACGCGCCTGCTCTGCAACCTGCCGATCTTCCACTGCTTCGGCTTCACCGTGCTGCTGTGGTTCGCGCCGACGCAGGACGTCCGCGCCGTCACCACGCCCTCGCCACTGGACTACGCGAAAAACGTCTCCGTCATCGAAAAGGAAGGCGTCACCGCCGTCATCAGCACGCCCACGTTCCTGCGCGCCTACCTGAAGAAGGCGACGCCCGAGCAGCTCGACACGCTGCGCCTCGTCGTCGCCGGCGCGGAAAAGACGCCCGCCGGATTCGCCGAAGAATGGATGAAGAAATTCCCGAAATCCGCCTATCTCGAAGGCTACGGCATGACCGAGGCCTCGCCCGTCGTTTCCGTGAACAAGCCCGACGTTCCCGTGAACAACGGCGCGCCCGGCGAAGTCCACCGCGGCGTCAAGCCCGGATCCGTCGGCATTCTCTTCCCCGGTATGTCCGCGCGCGTCCGCGACACGGACGACGATTCGCCCTGCGGATTCGATCGCCCCGGAATGCTCTACCTGAAGGGCGCGAACGTCTTCCCCGGCTATCTCGACGATTCGGGAAAGCCCGTTCCCGCGACCGACGCCGACGGCTGGTACAAGACCGGCGACCTCGTCTCGATCGACGAAAGCGGCTTCATCACAATCCGCGGCCGCCTCTCGCGCTTCTCGAAGATCGGCGGCGAAATGGTGCCGCACGGCACCGTGGAGGAAGCGATCACGCGCGCGCTCGCGCTCGACGTCGAACAGCTGCCGCAGATCGCGGTCGCCGGGCGCCCCGATCCCGCGAAGGGCGAGCAGCTCGTGCTGCTCACCACGATTCCGGACCTCAACCTCGGCGAGCTCTGCAAAAAGCTTTCCGACGCCGGGCTCGCGAATCTCTGGCTCCCGCGCGAAATGAAGGTCGTCGAAAAAATCCCCGTCCTCGCGACCGGCAAGCTCGACATCAAAGGCTGCGCCGCCCTCGCCGCCGGCGAATGACCGCCACGAAGCCAAGGAAAGTCAAAAAAAGTTTTGGGGAAGCGACATTCCTGTCGCTTCTTTGAAATCTGTCTGCACAAACTTTTTTCCCGCGGATCTCGCGGATTTCCGCAGATTTTCAGAATCCACGAATTGCACGAATTGCACGAAAAGGAGGGTAAGCGTCCCGCTTGCCCGTGAAATCAGCGAACACAAACTTCTTTAACGCAAAGAACGCGAAGAAAACCGCAAAGTAAAAGGAAGTTAAAGAAAAGGTTTTAAGGGAGAGGCGACATTCCTGTCGCTTCATCGGAATCCGCCTGCACAAACTTCCCCTTTAAGCTTTAACCTTTAAGCTTTAACCTTTAAGCTTTAAGCTCTTCTTTTAACACAGAGGAACGAAGAAACGGAAAATACGCGTGAACGCAACGGAGGGTAAGCGTCCCGCTTGCCCGCCGAAATCCGTTTCCGCAAACTTCTCTTTAACCTTTAACCCTTAAGCTTTAAGCTTTAAGCCTTTTTTCAACAGGGATTGCGGGGATTTTGGAGGATTTCTTTTTCGGAGCGAGGTTTCGCGAAGCTTCTGCACTCCGCGTGAAACGCGAAACAAAAATAACCACATGCGGCGGAACGCCGCTTGGGGGCGGGCTCGAAAAAAAAACCACGCGACTGAAAGGCGCAACCGCCCGCCGAGCCGCAAAGATTCGTCGGAACCGTGAATTTCACGGGCGGGCAAGCGCCTCGCTTGCCCGCCCGTTTCCGCAAAGTCCTGAAAAAACACGGATGGACACGGATGCGCACGGATGCCTTTCCCACCCGGACGCGCGCATTCCGGAAACGCGCCACTCGGGAAAAGCTCGCCTACTGAAAGCATTCCCAAGAAAGCGCCCACATTCCCCACGCAAGCGTTTTCTTCGCGACAAAAATTTGCGCCGAGATTTCGAGGGCTGACGAATGCACCTCCGTCCTTCGGGAAAATCGACATGCCGAAAGGACGATTAATTGCAGGATTATGTATACACAATCGCGATACATAAAAAATCTTTCAAAAATACTTGACTTTGGGAAGGCAATTAAACACTGTATTTACCTAGTAGTTCGCATTAGCGTTCGACTCTTGATTTTCCATCCTTGATGGAACCATTAATAAATTTTTCATTATTCTAACCACCTAAGAGTTCTGCTCTTGAACCATCTCTTTGATTGTTAAAGAGCCTACAACTCTAAGACGAAGAACTGCAATCTTAAAAAACAGAAAGGATCTCTAAAAATGAAAAACTTACCTAGTAAAGCACCTGAAGCGACAAAGCTTCTTTTAACAATAGGAACGGCCTCTGTTGCTGCCAGTGGAGCTTCTGCCGCAATCATTGCGGTAGCAGTTGGAGCAGCAATTGTAGGAGGCACATTCTTGTTGTTTTCCAGAAAGAAGTAGTTTCTTTCCCGTTTCTAGAAGACGACTTCTAGAAACGGGAAATTTTTTATTCCATTTCTTCCTCTAAAACAGCACTTCCAACTATTTTACTTGGATTGAGCCAACTATCATCGGGCTTGCATATTACTCGAGCATTATTATACGCCCAAGCCAACTCTAAAATAGTCTCCATCCTATAAAATTGCTTCTTCCCTTCCCTATCTTTTACCAAGCTTAGAACAAGGGCAAAATCTGGACTTTTTTCATAATTTGAATTCATATAAATCGGCATTAAAAACTGAATATAATTACCCACTAGAGTAGTTCGATATTGTGGAACAACATATTTATAGTTTCTTCTAGCGATTTTTTGTGAATTCCTTATTGCATCAATAAATCGGTCTGTAACCTCTCTGACTCTTCCGTCACGAAATTTTTGCTCCCATTCTTCAGGAAATCGTCCCCGCTTAACACCATCTTCAATACAATGATTTAGCTTTTCAATGTCATCAGTATCTACTTTTAACGTAGCATCATAGACAATCTCTGAAATATCAGAAAAGAAACTTACCATATCAACGTCTAAATCCGAATGTGAAAAGCCTCTGTTTATAAGTCCTGTACAACCGTCTCTTAGAAGAATTGGATTTAATAGACAAAACCTTTTCTTTTCATCCATCCAATCAACCTCGCCCAGAACTAAAACATCCCTCGCATTTTTAGAAAGAAGTCCCGTATTAAAAAGCGCATATTTCTTATCTTCAGAAAACTTTATTTTTTCATAGTTTAACGAGGCAGGAAGATTCCAGCCGTCATAGAGTGCTTCAAAAACAGTGCGTATGTACGACTCGAGAATTTCATATTCTGTCTTTCTATACCCGAGAAAATTTGTTTTTTCATATTTCCACACCTCCCCTGGAAGCAATTCTTTTTCCAAATCCTTTATAAATCTATTAGCCTTTTCATAATCATCAAACACAATCCTCCCCATTCGATACAGCCTTAAGTTTTTCTCTATTTCGATCCCTGTAAAAAAGCCAACTTCTTTCAAAACACCATCACGTTTAATATATTGAATATAAAGAGGTTGCGCGAATCCATTTGCAAATCCTGTATCTATTCCCAAACAAACCGTATTGGAAGACTTCTGCGTGCACTCTATAGGGTCACCAATTTTATTATACTCGTAAAACAAAACACGTTTTTTATCAACAGAATCCAAAAGATTGGATACCAAAGTCTCGCTACTAATAGTAAAACTTTCATTTCCAACCTTCTTTTTCAAACAAGATAAAGATGTCGAATTAAAAGAAAGAGTCATGAGTAGAGACTTCAAAGAAGCATATACATCAAGAATCAAGTCTTCATTCTTTATTTTTAAAAATCTCATATTTTAAAGACTTTCTCTAGACACATTTTAAAAAGTAAACACCTCATAAACTTTCGTAAATTTCGGCGATCAACTCCGGTGGATACTTACGTTCCAACCGACGCAGAATAAAGTGCGCCCGCGCCATATCTTGGTAGTAATCCATAAATAAGGTATTGATTGTCGCTCCAGCAACTCCTCCAACAACGGGAATCGCCTGCGAGGCAACTTTCTGAGATACGGTGACTCCAAATTTCGCTGCGATTTGCTCTATTAACTTTACAAAAACGGGTGCAGTAGCCTTTGTTCCAGCTTTCTTCATATAGTATTCAGCAGCCTCTCCAAGCAGACGCGTAAGAGCCATACGCGTCGCAAGAAAGCCCGTATCGGCATCATCATCATTCTTTTTCCCTCCTTCAAGCGCAAAAACATTGAGACATTCAAGACGCACTCGCGGCTGATTCAAATCTTCACCTTCGGAACGAGCAATGTCTGCGATGGAACGAAGCATGATGCCCGTTGTAATAGGCAATTCTACCGCTAACGCTGCGAATCCAAACGCACCTCCTACGCCACCAGTCAATAAAACAGCAAACTTATGCCACCAGTCGTTTGACTCCTCTCCTTTGCTCGAGGTGTCCATGGTAAAAAGCGCTACGTTAAGAGCAGTCTCCAAGGATTTTTTTGTAGCAGAGGCGACATGCGAGCTTACTTTATCCGGGAGAACTTCGAGCGCCTTAGTCGGCAGCTTTCCTATTACATCGGAAACGCGAATGATAAAAGGTGTTTGAGAGGCGAGCTCATGAGCTCGTTTCAAATCTCTTAAATCGCGAGAAGTAAGCTCCGAACGTGGATTTTTTGATGATATATTCATGAATTTACCTTCTTTTGAGTTTTAGGTTGAAATGAAAATTTTATGCTGATCTCTTCACGCATTTTCCCCGCCGATCGGGCGCCAAGAGATTTTTTTGAGGTCGTGGAGGGCGCGAACGTAGTCGACGAGCTTGCCGATGGAAAACGTTTCCAGGGCACGCCAGACGTTTTCTTCGTTCCCGCCGTTGTGGCACGCTGCCGAGAAGCGGTGACAGTTGTTCGCGTCCAGCGTGTAGTTCGTCTTTTTTCCGAGAAAGGCGCGCGCGCACGCCGCTACCTTTTCGGAACCGAACGCGTTCCCGTTTGAATCGCACGCGGCGTAGGCGAACGAGCCCGTGCGCCAGTGCTCGCCTTCGTCGCCGTGGATGAAATGCTCGAGCGATATCGCACGATAATTTCCGTTCCCGTCGAGTTCCGCAATCGTGCCGTCGCCGAGCCAAATGCCGGAATGATGAGTGACGCTCTTCGCGAGCGCGCAGATGACAAGCGTTCCCGGAGCGACCTGCTCCGCCGCAATGAAACGCCCCGCCTCGAGTTCCCGCCGGCACGCCCGCGAAATCCTCCAATCTTCAATGAGCGGTTTCGCGACTTTGCTGGTGAAGACTACGCCGGCGGCGACAGCGGGAGGAGCGCTAAGCGTCGCGAGTATCGCAAGCGGCAATCCGGTTTTCTTTCCCGCCGTGTTTTCGGCTTTCGCGAGCGCGCGCTTCTTCGCTTTCGCGGGAACGGCGGAGGAAGCCGTCTTCGGTTTCAGGTTCTTTTGAGCGCGCCTCACAGCAACGGGCGAGCCGCTTTCGGGTTTTCGTTTTTGCATGTTGTTTGAGATTTTGAATTTCAAAAAGACTTTTTCATTTATTTGTTTGCGCACGTCACAGAAGCAGGCATTGGGCGGCGCCGACGAGGGCGCCGAGGACGAAGCCGAGGACCTGGATCGCACCGAGCTGTTCGGCGGCGACGGCGTCGATCTGTTCCTCGAAGCGCTCGGGCGGCTGTTCGCGGACGACGGTCGCGACCTGTTCGGCGACGTCGAATTTCGCGATGAGCGCGCGGAGCTGCGGCGAATCGGACGCGAGGAATTTTTCCGCGAGTTCGCGGAGGCGCGGCAGAATCACGTCGCGGCACAGGCGCGGGAACGCGTCCGAGCGCAGAAATTTCTCCAGCGCCTCGGGCACGCGCCGAGCGAGCGCGTCGTGGACGACGTCGTTGTTTTCGAAATCGAAGCGGCGGATCGCGGCGGAGATTTTTTCGGCGCCCGCGCCGTCGCGCAGCCACGTTCCCGCGGCGTCGAGCGCGCGGCCGAGAAAGCGCTCGGCGTTGTCGCGGGAAAGCAGGTCGGCGCATTCGCCGGCGAGGTAGTCCGCGAGCGCGTCGGCGATCGGCTTCGTCAATTTCCCGACGACCATCTCGATGAGCGACGTGTCGGAAAATTTCTTCAGCAGGTAGTCGCCGATGCCCAGCCCGAGACCGATCCCGCCTCCGAGCGGACCGCCGCGGGAAAGCACGACCGGCAGCGCGGCGCGCAGCCCGGCGGCCGTTTTTTCACTGATGATCTTCCCCGCGCGCTCGCGGATCGCGGCGGCGATTTCCGGCCTGTTCGCGCGGGCGGCGTTCGCGACGAGCTCGGCGAGCGCGCCGGAGTTTTCGCGCAGGAGCGGATCGAGCGCGGACGAGAACGCGGCGGAGACGTTTTCCGGCGAGGCGACGCGGAAGAGCGCGTCCGCGAGGATTTTCTTGAGCTCGGGCACGAGGCGCAGCTCGTAGTCGTCGCGGCGTTCGGCGAGGGCGTCGAGCAGCGCGTCGCGCGTTCCCGCGATGAGGGCGTCGGCGTTTTCGTCGAGATAGGCGCGGACGGCGGGGAGCGCCTTCGCGGCGATCATCTCGGGCGTAATGAGGTCGTTCGCGACGAGTTCGCCGATTTTTTCGCCGAGCTCCGTCTGCTTCTGCGGAATGAGCCCCTGCAGGAAGCCGAAGCGTTTTCGGACCGGGTGAAAGAGCAGCCGGATCGCGAGCCAGTTCGTCGCGTAGCCGACGGCGCCGGCGAGCAGAATCGTCAGCCCCGCGCCGGCTGCGTCGCCGAGCGGGAGCGAGTCGGGCGGCAGAAATTTCTGCGCGAGGCTCAGCGCGTAGAGCGCCGCGGCGACGGCGCAGAGGGCGCGACAGACGATTTCCGCCGCCGAGAACAGCCGGGCGGAGCGGGAACGCGTCGGATCGAGAGCGAGTTTGAGCAGACTCATGGAACGGAAGAAGTCGTGAAGGCGACGAGGCTGTGAAGCGTCACGGTCTCGTCGCCTTGCGGTCGGCGTCACTTCACGGCCACGTCCGCGCTTTTCGTCGCGGACACGTGCAGATTGACTTCCGCCTTCGCGTCCTCGACGTCCATGGGAACGACGGTTTTCACGTTGGCGGGAATGCCGTAAATCGAGCAGTACGATTTCGACCAGATGAAGCTCAGCAACGGGAACGAACGCGTGCGGATCTTGAAATGCGGCATCACGAGGTATTCAGCCCTGTTCTTTTCGCACGCGTCGAAAACGGCTTCGCGAAGCGCTTCCGCCTGCGTCGGCGTCAGCCCTTCGTAGATGGACGGCTCGACGTAAGCGGCGGAGTTCGAGGCACCGAAATTCGGCAGCGAGAACTTCGGCGCCTTGATTTCGAAGTCGAAGTTGAAGAATCCTCCGGCTTCGCCTTCGCCGGAAATTTTCTTCGACCCGATTTCGAAAACGGGCTTGAAGAGCACGGGCTTCACACCGGTGATCGGCGTGTGCGTGCGGTCGTTGGAGACGTCCGTGGCGCAGCCGCTCATGCCGATGAGGAGAGCGAGCGCCGCCGGAACCAGTGTAGTAGCGGATTTTTTGTTCATGTCGTTTTTTGGGGTTAAGAAAATTTCACTTCGTTTCCGCGGGCGGGAGGGAGGCGGAGGCGCGCCACGTCTTGTAGGCGGCGATCTGGTCGGCGAAGGTCTTGAGCAGAATGCCGAAGACCGCCACGTCGTCCACGTAGCCGAGGAAGGGAATCACGTCGGGAATGACGTCGATCGGCGAGAAGAAATAGACGACCGCAAAGACGATCGCGGCGATGAGCGACCACGGCACGTCCGTGTATTTTCCCGCCTTGTAGTCTTTGAGCATCTGGAAGAGAAGCTTCGCGTTGTCCCACATGTCGCCGAGCTTGGAGCCTTTTTCGTTGAACTCCTCCTCGCGATCCAGGACTTCGTCGAAGTCTTTTTCGGAGACGTTTTTGCGTCCCGCGTCGAACGCCGCGTTCACGCGGCTCGTATCCGTTTCGTTGAGCTGTTTCATGATGTTTTTTCTGTTGATTGGGTTCGTGATTTTGTGACGAGGGGAAATAAATTGAGACAATTTTACCCCCCCTAAAAGGCGTCAAGCAGGAAAAATGCCGATGAAAAAAAAGTTTTCGGGAGCGTTCAGCGCGTTTTTTCGAGGCGCGCGCGAAGTGCGGAGGCGCGTTCCCGCAGCAGCTCGGCGGCGCGGAGGGCGCGGTCGGCGTGTTCCATCGTGCCGCCGTCGAAATCCGACGGGGCGTTCAGCGCGGCGTCGAAGCGCGCCCGCCACGCGTCGCGTTCCCGCGCGTATTCCGCCTCGTCGAAGGCGGGAGCGTTCTCGACGTCGCATTCGAGCCAGTCGATTTCGGCTTCGGCGAGGCGGAAGATTTCCGCCGCCGCCATCGTCATTTTGAGCTGCGAAAGCGGCTCCGTCTCGAGGATTTTTTCGAGACGTTCCCGCGCATGCGCGAAGACGTCGGGGGCGTCGTCGCGGCAAGCTGCGGGCGCATGTTCTCGCGCCTCGGCGGGCGTTCCCGCGAAGAAGGCGCCGAGCGCGCTTCCGGTGAAGATCGCCGCCGCGCACGCGAGCGCGGGCAGAGAAAGTCTGAAGAGAGTTTTTTTCATGAGTCTGAAGAGGAAAGTTTTAAGAGTTCAGGAGTTGAGGAGTTTAGTAGTTGAAGAGTAATTACCTTTTCAACTCCTCAACCTTTTAAACCCCTCGACTTTTTTCAATCTTCCGGTTCCGGCGGGTTCTTGAGGAGTTCGTCGCACTGCGGGTCGCCGAGCTTCGAGCCGTTGCGCCAGCAGCGGCGCGCCTTTTCGGGGGAACGCGGCAGTCCGGCGCCGTGCCAGGCGCAGAGCCCGAGAATGCCCCACGCGCCCGCGTCGCCGTTCTTCGTCCCGAGCTTCGCCCAACGCACCACGGCTTCGGGGTCGCCGTCGGGGTCGTTCCATTCGCAGCGCGCGAGCTGGAACGCCGCGTCGGCGTCGCCCTCGTCGAAGGCGGCGAGCAGCAGTTCCCGCGCGCGGGAAAATTCCTCGCGGGTCACGAGCTCGGCGCCCGCGCAGAACCGCGCCGTGGGCTCGCCGAGCTCCGCCGCCTTGAGGAGCCATTCCAGCTCCGCGTCCTCGTCGCGTTTCGTGCCGAGGCCGACGCGGAAGCAGCGCGCGAGCTCGACCATCGCGTCGGCGTCGCCCTGCTCCGCGCCTTTTTTCGCCCACTTAAAGGCGCGCCTGTCCGCGGGCTTGCGCATGCGGTAGATTTGCGCGATCCGGCCGGCGGCGTCCGCGTCGCCGAGCGCGTCCGCGCGTTCGAAATACGCGATCGCGCGCGCCTCGTCCTCGGGAACGCCGAAGCCTTCGCGGCAGGCGCCGCCGAGCATGTAGGCGCCGACCGCCTCGTCCGCCGCGTCGAGTTCGCGCGCGATTCTGACGAAGTCCTTCGGGCTTTTTTTCGTGCCGACGCCGTCGCGGTGACAGGCGGCGAGCACGCGCGCGCCGAGCACAGCTCCCCCTTCGTAGGCGGCTTTCGCGAAGGTGAACGCCTCCGGATCGTCGCGCGCGAAGAGCGCCCGCGCAAGCTCCGAAGCGCCGTTCGCGTCGCCGAGCGCGGCGGAGGCGCGGAAATGGCGTTCCGCCGCCTTGAAGTCGCCTTGCCCCTGCTCGAAAAGGCCGAAGCTCGCGTGCGCGTCGCCGAGCCGCGGGGCGTCTTCGGGGGCGGCGAGCTCGATCGCGCGGTCGAACCAGTAGCGCGCCTCCTCGGGCTTTTCCTCGACGCCTTCGCCGAACGCGTACGAGAGCGCGAGCACGAGCGCCGCGTCGCAGCTCGGCACGGCGCCGAAGGCCTCGAGCGCGAGCGCGAACGCGCCGGGCTTGCCGCCGGAGTAAAGCGTCCAGGCGAGGGTCGCCTTCGCCGTCGCGGGACCGTCCTGCGCCGCTTCGCGCAGGAGCGTTTCCGCGAGTTCATCGTCGTCCGTCCGCATCTTCACGAAGGCGTACACGAAGAAAAGCGAGTCGTTCGGAAGCGCCGCCTTCTTCAGCGCCCTGCGGAGCGCGCGGCAGACGGCGCGCGTTTCCGTCGCGAACGTCTCGGCGTCGAGCTTTCCGGCGATGCGGGCGACGAAGAGCTCGAGGAGCGGCGAGAGCTTCCCGTAGGCGCGCACGAAGTCCGCGTCCGCTTCCGCGCGGCGCTGCAGCTCGAGCGCGGCGCGGGCTTTCTTGAGCGCGTCGGGAGCGTCTTCTTCGATTTCAAGGAAGATTTTCGCCGCCTCCAGCTGCACCGCGAGCGCGTCCCCGCGGGCGAGCGCGGCGGCGAGCAGCTTTTCCGCCTCGGCTTCGTCGCGCGGCACGCCTTGGCCGTTCGAGAAGAGCGCGGAAAGATTCGTTCCCGCGCGGGCGAATCCCTGCGCGAAAGATTTTTCGTAGAGCTCGCGCGCCTTGGCGAAATCGACGGGAAAACCGCGGCCGAAATCGTCGTAGAATTCGCCGAGAAAGCACTGCGCCTCGGCGTCGCCGAGCGCGGCGGCCTCGCCGAAGCGCTCGAAGGCGGTCTTGAAGTCGCGCGCGAAAAAGGCGGTCTTGCCGGCGTCGCGGAGCGTGATGGAATCGGAATTTTTCATGGTTCGTCGCGGATTGAGAAATTGAAGTGCGTTCATTTTAGGCGAAAAAAGCGTTCCCGCAAGGGCGCCGATTTGTGGACAAACCGCGCGCGTTTTTCCGCGCGCGCCGCGGAGTTCCTGTTTGCGAAAGCGGGAACAGCGGGTCAAGCTCGACGCATGAAGATTTTTTCGTGCACGTTTTTTCTCCTCTGCGCGGCGCTCGTTCCCGCGCACGTCCTCGCCGCCGAGCCGCCCGCGCGCGGGAACGGGAGCGCCGCGTTTTCCGCCGGCGCGATCCCGCTGCTCGGCGAGACGCTCCTCCTCGTCGAGACGACGGTGGACGGCGTTCCCGCGAAGCTGCTGCTGGACACCGGCGCCTCGCACACCTCGCTCGACGCCGCGTGGGCGAAGGCGACTTTCCCCGCCCTGAAGACGCGCGTCGTGCCGTTGAAGAGCGACGGCGTGTACACCTTCGCGAGTCCGGAAATCGCTCTCGCGCGAATCGGCGAATTCCGCCTCGGCGGCAGACGTTTCGCGGACGTCGAAATGCCGCTCGCGGACCTTTCAGGTCTGCGCCGCGCCCTGCCGGAGCTGAACGACGTCGTCGGCATTCTCGGCATGAACGCGACGACGCTCGCGCCTTGCCGCATTTCCTTCGGCGGACGCCGCATGGAATGGGTCGAGCCGGGCTCGGCAGCGTTCGCCGGCAAGGAGAAATTCCCGATTCGGCGCACGGCGGGAACGGCCTGCGTGCAGGTGACGCTCCCGCCGCAGAAGCCGGGCGGCGCGGCGGTCTCGGCGCTGATCGACAGCGGCGCCGTGGGCTCGAGCGTTCCCGCGGATTTCTGGATCGGCGCCGCCGAAGAAAAGCGGACCGCGCTCGTGACCACCGCGACGGGAACGCGGAAAGTCGCCGTCGAATTCGGCGTTCCCGCGCCGCTGAAATTTTCCGAGACGCTCGCCGTGCCCGACGTTTCCCCGCGCCTGATCCGCCCCGGCGAGGCGATGAAGATTCTGCTCGGGCTGGACGTGCTGAACCGCCTCGAAATCATCTTCGACCTGCGGAACGGCGTCGTCTGGATCGGGCGCGACGAATGATTTTTTCGCCGAGGCGAAAATGCCCTTGCCTCCGGCGGGGACATTTGCGAAGCTGTCTTTTCAAGTAAAATTCTCAACAAAGCAAAAAAATGTCTGACGAAAACAATTCATTCGGCTCATTCGTGAAGATTCTCATCGGGATCGGTCTCGCCGTTCTGGTTTTCATGAGCTACATGCTCGCGGAACAGCAGGGATGGGTGAACACCAATCTCGCCTCGCGCATTCTCCAGGGCGTCGCGGACGGCAAGGCCGCGCGCGCCGAAAAGGCGGAAGCCGCTCCCGCCGCGCCGCGCAAGACCGGGATCGACGACTCCAAGGTCTTCGTCGACGAGACGCCCGCTCCCGCCGCGCAGCCCGCGCCCGAGCCGGCGAAGCCCGCCGAGCCCGCGACCGCCGCTCCCGCGGAAACGCAGGACGAGACGCCCGCCGGATCCGACGAAGAGCCGGCGGCTTCCGACGATTCGGGAGATTCCGGCTCCTCCTCCGACGACGGCGACGACGATTCCGCGTCCTCCGACGATTCCGGCGACGACTCCGCCTCGGACGAAGGCGGCGAATCCGAGCCCGCTCCCGCCGCGGAAAGCGCTCCCGCGAAGCCGAAAAAGCTCGACTACGCGGAAATCGCCCGCAAGAAATCGACCTGGCCGAAGGCCGTCCAGATCCGCGTGAAGGGCACGAAGATTCCGCTGCTCAACAACCGCGGCACGGAAATCGGCAAGGTCGAAATTCCCGTGGGCACGCGCGTGTTCATCCGCAAGGTCGGCCCGACGGGCGTTCTCGAAGTCAAGAGCTCGGTGACGGGCCAGGTCTTCGTCGTCCACGCCTCGCGCACGACGTTCAAGAAACTCTACACGGGCAAGCCGATTTCCGACGGGCTGGTCGCCGCGGGCTCCGCGTCGTCGTCCTCCTCCGCAGCCTCCGACGATTCCGGCGACGACTCGTCCGGCGATTCCGACGATTCGGGAGATTCCGATTCCTCCTCCGACGATTCCGGCGACGATTTCTTCGACGACGATTTCTGAGAAACGCCGCACGGCACCGACGAAAAAAAAGCGTTCCCGCGGGAGCGCTTTTTTTGTAGCCTTTTGCGTCATGAGCGAAAACGTCTTACTGCATTCCTGGAACGTGAATGGGCTACGCGCCGCCATCCGCAAAGGGCTGGAGGCCTACGTCGCGGAATTTTCTCCGGACGTGCTCTGTCTGCAGGAAATCAAATGTCCCGCGGATCTGGAGCTTCCGGACTCGCTGCGCGCGGCGTTCCCGCACCGCTTTCTGCATCCGGCGGACAAGCCGGGCTATTCGGGAACGGCGATTTTTTCCAGATTCCCCGCCCTGTCGGTCTCGACGAATTTCGACGCCGCGGAAGACCACCCGCAGGAAGGCCGCGTGCTGAGCGCGGAATTTCCCGGCGTGACCGTCGTCTGCGCCTACGTGCCGAACGCGCAGAACGAGCTCGCGCGGCTCGACTACCGCCTGCGCTGGGACCGCGATTTCCGCGAACACCTGAAGGCGCTCGCGGCGCGCAAGCCCGTCGCCGTCTGCGGCGACTTCAACTGCGCGCACAAGCCGATCGACCTCGCGAATCCGAAAAGCAACGAACGCAATCCCGGCTTCACGATCGAGGAGCGCGACTCGTTCTCGGAGACGCTCGACGCGGGCTTCGTCGACACGTTCCGCGCGAAGAATCCGACCGCGGAAAAGGCGTATTCGTGGTGGAGCTACCGCATGAAGGCGCGGGAACGCAACGTCGGGTGGCGCATCGACTACTGGCTCGTCTCCCGCGCGCTGGAGTCGCAGTTTTCGGCGCCGGGCATCCTGCCGCAGGTGCTCGGCTCCGACCACTGCCCGGTTTCGGTCGAGCTCCCGCGCGCGCTTTTCGAAGCGTGAGGGCGCCCACGGGAACGCCGCTGCGTCACGACAGGCAGCGGGAGACGAGCTCGCGCATCACGGCTTCGTCTTCGCGGGGGCGCGCGACGAGCTCCTCGAACGCGCGGAGGAAATCGAGCTGCCAGTCGATGAGACGCCGCAGCGTCACGCGCGGATCGCGCAGCGTTCCCGCGACTTTCGCGCCGACGTACCACGCGTTCTGCGAAAAAAGATTGTAGCTCGATTTCTCGTCGTTCCCGCCGAAAAGCTGTCCGTAGCGTTCCGCCGCCGCGAGAATGTCGCCCTTGGGGATTTCCCCGCGGAAATTCAGCCGCGCGGCGCCGGAATCCGTCAGCGCGCGCAGCTGGATCAGCAGGCTGTTGCGTTTCTGCATCGCGCTCAGCAGCGGGCGCGCCGAGTCGTTGTTGAAGAAATACGCGCGCAGCGACGCCAGCGTCTTCGCCAGGTCGCCGGAAAAGAACATCTCGACGGGCTCGAAGAAATCGCCTTCGCCGAAGACGGGAACGAGCTCGCGCACGGTCGCCGCGTCGATCGTGCCGCCTTCGCCGACGTAACACGCGAGCTTTTCGAGCTCGACGCAGCACATGCGCGTGTGGCGGTTCACCTTTTCGACGAGCACGCGCAGGGCGTCGTCGTCGATCTTCACGCCGAGGCGGCGCGCCTCCGCCTCCAGCGCGGGAAAGAGGTCTTCGGGATCGCTCCCGCCCGCGACCAGATTCAGCTCGCCGAGCTTGAAGAGACGCTTCGTCGCCGAGCGGCGCTTGTCGGGCTTCACGACGGAGATCATCGCGAAGACGGCGCTCCGGTCCGTCCGCGCGGCCTCTTCGGCGAGGCGCTCGACGGCGGCGGCGGTCTTGTCGGATTCGACGAGACGCCCGTCCGCAAGCCAGTTCACGTTGCGCAGCCAGACGTATTTTCTGCCTCCGAACATCGGAAGCGTGCGCACGGACTCGACGAAGCGGTCCACGATTTCCGCGATGTCGTCCACGCCGAGCGCCGTGCCCTCGAGGACGTCCTTCGACATGTCGTCGAACGCCTCGGCGCTTTCCTTTTCCCAGCGCGCACGCGCGGCGCGCCCGACGAGAAAATCGTCGTCGCCCGCGAAAAGAATGAAACCGTTTCCGTCTTCTGCCATACGCGCATTATCGTTTTTCCCGCGTTCCCGCGTCGAGAAGATTTTTCGAAATCGGAGTTCCGCCGTCGTTCCGCCGCTTTGCGGACGCGGAATCTTCCGCGCGGAGCGTCAGGGCTTGTAGTCGACCGCGTCCAGAATCATGGCGCAGTAGGCGTCCACGGGTTTGGGCGGATTGAGCGCGGCGGCGGCCTCGCCGGATTCGGCGAAGGCGACGGTCTGCCCGTCGGCGGCGCCGAGCTCGTCGTAGGCGACCAGCGAATTGTCGAAATCCGCCTTGCCGCCGGCTTTCCACGTTTTCGTGTTCCACGGGAGCACGAGCACGAACGTGTCGCCGCGGAAGGCCGGGTGCATGACCGAGCACACGACGCGCCCGATGACCGTTCCCGCCCTCATCGCGCGCCTCCTTCGCCGTCGGCGGGTTTCGCGGGATCGACGATGCCGAGCACCGTCCAGCGCGCGGGCGAATGCTTCGCGCCGATGAGGCGGCGCGCCTCCGCGCCGTCGCTGTTGATGACGACCTTCTGTCCGACGGCGGCGCCGAGCGGATCGATGACGATCTGCGGCGGGCCGTCGGGCGAATCGTCCGGCGTGACGGGCTGCGCGATCAGCATGCGCCAGCCCTCGAGCGTCGGGTGTTTCACCGTCGCCGTGACGTGGCCTTTGATGATCGCGATGCGCATTTTCGGAAATGAATGCTCGTTGAGGAAAAATGAACGACGCGTCGGCGGGAAAAGGAGCTTAAGAGGCGAAAAGCTTAAACGATTTTCTCTTCGGCTTTTAAGCTCTTGAACCTTTCGGCTTTTCCGCGCGCCGCGCCGTTCGTCATCCGCTGTTTAATACAGGTTCAGCGCTTCGACCATGACGCAGCGGCGGGAACGCGTGAACGTCATCGGCGTGGTCACGCCTTCGCCCGTCGGCGTCGCGATCGTGAAGCTGAGGAAGCCTTCGCCGCCGAGCCCGAGGCCCGCCGTGGAAGGTCCGTTCTTGACGAACAGCGTCGTGTCGCAGCGCTGCGCCATTTCCGTAAGGCGGTCGACGTTCTTCGAGTGCATCACGGACGTATGGCGGAAGCCGTGTTCCGCCTGAAGGGCGGCCTTGATCGCGGCCTTCCAGCACGGCACGCGCACGATCGGCATGACGGGCATCATCTGCTCGCCCTGGACGAGCTGGTGGTCCGCGTCGGTTTCGCCGAAGAGCATTTCCGTGTCCGCGGGAACGCTGAGCCCGATCGCCTTGGCGATGACGGCGGCGTCCTTGCCGACGAATTCCTTTTTCGGGTGCGGATAGCCCTTGCCGTCGTAAGGCAGGAAGCATTCGCGCACGACGGCGTCCATCTGCTCGCGCGTGAGGCGCACGCATTTGAGCTTGTCGAACTCGGCAAGAAGCTGGTCGGCGACGCTCTCGACGACGAAGACTTCCTTTTCGCCGCAGCAGAGCAGATTGTTATCGAACGCGGCGCCCGCGAGAATGTCGCGCGCGGCCTTGGCGAGGTCCGCCGTTTCGTCGACGATGACGGGCGGGTTGCCCGGGCCGCCGCAGATGGCGCGCTTGCCGGAATTCATCGCCGCCTTGACGACCGCGCCGCCGCCCGTGACGCACAGCAGGCGCACCAGCGGAGACTTGCACATCGCGTCGAAGGATTCGAGCGTCGGCTTCTTCACGCACGCGAGCAGATCCGGAATGCCGATTTCCTTGTAGATCGCCTCGTTGTAGGCGCGGATCGCGTGCGCGGCGATCCTGCAGGCGCCCGGGTGCGTGTTGAACACCACGGCGTTGCCGGCGGCGATCATGTTGATGGCGTTCCCGCTCAGCGTCGGCACCGAGTGCGTCGAAGGCGTGATCGCGCCGATGACGCCCCACGGCGTGTTGTCGATGACGGTCAGCCCCGCGTCGCCCGAAAACGCCGTGCGGTCGAGGTATTCCACGCCGGGAACGACGGGAATGCACGAACGCAGCTTTTCGATTTTGTGCGCGAGCTTGCCGATCTTGGTCTCTTCAAATTCCATCTTGCCCCAGGGCTCGGCGTTCTCGACGGCGAGCCGGCGGATGCACGCGACCGCCTTGCGGCGCGCGGCGACGCCCTGCTTGCAGAGCATCTTGTAGGAGCGCTGCGCGGCGTCGATGGCGTCCTCCATCTTTTCATAGACGCCGAACTGGGTCTGCGCGGGAACGGCGGAACACGCACCCGTGGGCATTCCCGTGGGGTTCACGCCGTTTTCGCGGAGCTTCTGGAGGACTTCCGCGACGACGCTGGAAACTAAATTTTTATCGATCATAGAAAATGAATTCAAGTTATGAGGTTATGTCGCTTCGCTGAGTTATGAGGTTATGAAGTTAACGGCTTTCGACGGATTCGATGAGGCGTCTGATCAAAATACGGAGAAAGCGGATTCTCGCCATCAGTTCTTCGGTCGTTTTTATGTAGCCGATTCTGAAGGCGATTTCGATCTGCGTTTCGAGTTCCGCGACGGACCCCAGGGCGATTCCGAGAAATCTGGAAAACTCCTTGCAGCCGAAACGCCCGGCGCCTTCCGCGATGTTCGAGGGAATGGAAACGGCCGCGCGGCGCATCTGCGAGGTCAGCGCATACGCTTCTTCTCTGGGAAAAAGGCGCGTCGCATCATAAACGTCCACGACCAGAGACATTGCTTCCTGCCAAGCTTTCAGATTCTTATGCGAGGTAACAACTTCCATAACCTCATAACCGCCATAACTTCATCACCTATGTATTCGAAGAATACAGCTTCGCTTTGCCGCAGTCCACGGAATCGACGATGCCGATGACCACGGCGTCCACGGGCGTGTCCTTGTCCGGAGCGGCGAGACGCGCCGACGAACCCTGGACGACGAGGACGAGCTCGCCCGCTCCCGCGCCGAGCGCATCGTAGGCGACGAGCGTCGAGGACGACGGCTTGAACGCCGTCGCGCCGGGCTCGCTCACCACGAACGGGCGAACGAGCACCATGCGCCGGCCGGTCATCTTGTCGTTCTTTTTCGTCGCGACGACCGAACCTTCTACGCGCGCGATCAACATCTTGACGGGAACGCTGAGGTTGCGAGGGGAACTCCCGAAGCCTTATTTCGCCTTCGGAAGCACGACCGCGGTGTCGTTGTGCGGACGCGCGATGACGCTGGTCGAGACGACTTCGCCGAGCGCCTGCGCGGCGGTCTTGCCGGCTTCGACGGCGGCCTTGACGGCGGCGACGTCGCCCGTCACGCAGACCGTGACCATCGCGTTCCCGACCTGAGTCATCGGGCCGACGAGTTCCACGTTCGCGGATTTGAGCATGGCGTCCGTCGCTTCGACGAGCGCGATAAGCCCGCGGGTTTCAATCATTCCAAGTGCTTGATTTGCCATAATGTTTTTTCTTTCGTTTTGGTTGTTAAATTTTTTGGAAAAAGTTGGTGAGCTTCACAGCGTTCCGTTCAGCTTCGCCCAGGCGTTGCGGGCGATGATGAGTTCTTCGTTCGTGGGCACGAGGCGCACTTCGATCTTCGAATCCGGCGCGGAAATCACGGCCTCGCGGCCGCGCGCCGCGTCGTTCGCGGCCTTGTCGAGCTTCACGCCCGCGAAGTCCATGCCTTCGAGAATCTTTTCGCGCAGAATCGGATTGTTTTCCGCGATGCCCGCCGTGAACGAAATCACGTCCGCGCCGTTCATCTCCACGAGAAACTGTCCGATGTACTTGCGGATCGCGCCGACGAAGACGTCGATGGCGACGGCCGCGTCCGCGTTCCCGCTTTCGGCGGCGGCGAGCAGGTCGCGCATGTCGCCCTGCGGCAGCCCGGAAAGCCCCTTGAGCCCGGATTCCTTCGAGAGCACGCGCTCGACTTCATCGACGCCGAGATTCAGATCCCGCGCGAGGTAGATCGCCGCGAAGACGTCGAAATCGCCCACGCGGTTGTTCTGCGGCAGCCCGCTCTGCGGCGTCATGCCCCAGGAGGAATCGATCGCCGTGCCGTTTTTGATGCAGCACACCGACGAGCTTCCGCCGAGGTGGCAGGAGATCACGCGCAGATTTTTCTCGCCCCCGCGGAGCTCCGCCACGCGCTGCGAAATGTAGCGGTGCGAGGCGCCGTGAAAGCCGTAGCGGCGGATGCCGTAGCGGGCTTCCCAGTCGCGCGGAACGGGATAGCGGCGGTTGTGTTCCGGCAGATCGTCGTAGAACGCCGTCTCGAACGTGCCGATGCAGGGCAGATTCGGGAACGCCTTGCGGAAACTGCGGATCGCGTTCACGTAGGGCGGATTGTGCGCGGGGAAAAGCGTGTAGAGCGCCTCCATCGCCGCGAGCACGGGCTCTTCCATGAACTGCGTTCCCGAAATCCCTTTCGCCATGACGGGCTTGAAGCCGACCGCCGCCAGATCGCCGAAGCCGCCGAGAATCTTCTCGACGAACGCGATCGCCGCGGCGTAGTCCGGGAACGCGGCGTTCCCGCGCACCTCCTCCGCGGAGCCGATCACGTGCTTGAACGAACCTTCCGCGGCGCCAATGCGCTCGATGCCGCCCGAGGCGAGGACGCGCTCCGACGGCATCTCGTAAAGCTTGAACTTGAACGAGGTGCTGCCGATGTTGGCGACCAGAATTTTGTTTGCCATGACGATGATTCCGAAAAACTTGTGCGGGAAAAGCCCCCGACGCGCGAAGCCGCGGGAACGTTATTTCTTCGCCGGCGTCGCGGTCGAGCCGAGGAACTTGCCGAGCTGGCCGAGATCTTCGTGCGGACGCGGGATGACGTGGACGGCGACGACTTCGCCGATCGTGCTCGCGGCGGTCGCGCCGGCTTCGACGGCGGCCTTCACCGCGGCGACCTGCCCGCGGACGAACACGCAGACGTGCCCGGAGCCGATCTTTTCCCAACCGACGAGTTCGACGTCCGCGCTCTTCAGCATCGCGTCCGTGGCTTCAAATTGGCAAACGAGTCCCTTCGTTTCAACCATTCCAAGTGCTTGTGCAGCCATGATGTTTTCCTTTGTCTGAAAATGTTTTCTGTGTTCGCGAAATCCCCGAGGCTCAGCCCACGAAGAACTTCAGCAGTTCCGGCGACGGGCGCGCCATGACGTGCGAGGCGACGAGGTTGCCCACGCGCGACGCCGTTTCCTTGCCCGCTTCGACGGCCGCCTTGACGCTGCCGACGTCGCCCTTGATGATCGTCGTGACCAACGCCCCGCCGATGGAGATCGACTTGACGAGCTCGACGTTCGCGGCCTTCACCATCGCGTCGCTGGCTTCCACCAGGCCGACGTAGCCGCGCGTTTCAATAAGTCCGATTGCTTCGCTCATGATAGTATTTTTGTTGGTTGTTTTGTGATGTTTTGGAAATTTTACGCCTTGAGGATCTCCACCTTCGTCGCGTGGTCGAGGTCGCACGCGTTCGCCTCGTCGGTGTCGATGTGCACTTCCAGCTTGAACGTGGGATCGATGCGCACGGCGACTTCGTCGAAGATCGTCGTGCAGCCCGGAGCCGTGATCTTCAGCTGGCACAGGTCGCGGTTCTTCAGACCGTAAAACGCCGCGTCCGCGGGCGACATGTGCACGTGGCGCATCGCGCGGATCACGCCCTGCTTCAGCTCCAGAATGCCCTTCGGGCCCATGATGTAGGCGCCCGGCGTGCCGTCGAGCTCGCCCGACATGCGCGTCGGAATGTCCGGAATGCCGAGCGAAACCGCGTCCGTGAACGCGAGCTCGATCTGCGACTGCTTGCGCGTCGGCCCGAGAATGCGCAGATTCGGAATCATGCGCTTGCGCGGTCCGATGAGCGTCACCGTTTCCTTCGCGGCGTACTGCCCGTCCTGATAAAGCATCTTGTGGACGTTCAGCTTGTAGCCCGGACCGAAAAGCGTTTCGAGATCCTCCTGCGAAATGTGCATGTGGCGCGCGGAGCTGTTGACGACGAGCGTCGGCGCGGGAGCGTCGGTCGCGGGAACGTTGCCGAGACGCTTGAGAAGCGCGTTGCGAACCAATGTCTCAATCGTGGCTCTATCCATAAAAAATCGGGGAAAACAGGGTTAAATTTTTAAGGAATTGAAACACCGGAAGCCGCCGCGGTCAAATGAATTTCAAAAAAATTTGCCCGAAAAAAACTTTCCGTTCCCGGAAACAAAATACGCTTGAGAAAACGCGGAACAGGTTATGAAGTGACGCAAGTTCTTCGCGAAGCGAAACGCGGGCGACTTCATGACTCCATAACCGCATCGCGTCGTCACTTTTCCAGCACGATCTTCTCCGCGGGCGCGGGCGCGCCGAGAAATACGGCGGCGTTCTCGGAAAAACGCTCCGGAGACTCCGTCGTGAAAAATTCGGTCTTTCCGTTTTTAGAAAGTCTTTCGTTCATTTCCGGATGCCGGCGCAGGTAATCGACGAGCGCCTCCGCGACGCGCTCGCCCTGCGGACAGACGCGCACGCCGGCGGGGACGTGGCGGCGGATTTTCTCGAGCAGCAGCGGGTAATGCGTGCAGCCGAGCACGAGCGTGTCGATCCGCGGGTCGCGCGAAAAAAGCGCCTCCAGGTGGCGGCGGACGAAATAATCCGCGCCGGGCGTGTCGATTTCGCGGTTTTCCACGAGCGGCACCCACATCGGACACGCCTCGCCCGTCACGCGCATGTGCGGGAAGAGCTTGGCGATTTCGAGCGCGTAGGATTCCGACGCGATCGTTCCCGGCGTGGCGAGCACGCCGACGTGCTTCGTGCGGCTGAGCGCGTCGAGTGCCTCCACCGTCGGCCGAATTACTCCGAGCACGCGGCGGCTCGGATCGCGGGAACGCGGCAGATCCTGCTGCTGAATCGTGCGCAGCGCCTTCGCCGAAGCCGTGTTGCAGGCGAGCACGACGAGCGGGCAGCCCGCCTCGAAAAGCCGAAAGACCGCCTGGCGCGTGAACGCGTACACCACGTCGAACGAGCGCGTTCCGTAAGGCGCGCGCGCGTTGTCGCCGAGATAGACGAAATCGTGCGACGGCAGAGCTTCCCGGATTTTTCGGAAGACCGTGAGCCCGCCGTAGCCGGAATCGAAAATGCCTATGGGAGACGCGGAATTCACTCGTTTCTGATGACGACGGATTTCGCCGTCAGTTCCTTTTCTCCGAGCCACGTCTTGGAGACGACGCACCACTCGAAATCCTTTTCGGAAAACGCGAGCAGCGCGGGAAGACGCGAAACGTCCGCGCCCTCGAAATCGAGGTCGAGCTCATCGGCGTCGCCGACGCTCTTGCGCAGCCCCGAGAACGAGCGCCCTAGATGCGTCCACGAAAGCGAGCAGCCGCCCGGCGGGAGCAGTTTTTCGCCGGCGAGCAGGCTCGGCGAATTCCACGCCGCGGGAACGCCGTCCGCGTTCCCGCCGACCGCGAGCTCGACCAGGCTCCGATTGCCGCAGAAGAGGCGCCCGCCCGAAACGGCGACCGCGAACGCGTCCGACGCGTCCTTGCCTTCAATCGGAAACACGCAGATCTCGGGAGCACCGTTCTTCGGGGAGACCGTCGTCGGCGAAATCCCGCATGCGGCGGGAATCTTTTTGAGCGCGTCGCGCGCGAGCGCCTCGTCGGCGACGTCCTGCACGAAAAGCTGCTTCTGCTCCGTTCCCGTCCAGACCGTGCACGAGGAAGCCCCGAACCCGAGGCCGGAAAGCAGCGCGGGAACATCGATTCCCTGCGTCATTTTGAAACTCTGCGCCTGCATGTCCACGAGCCCGAAAAGCGGCGTCGCGCGGCGCCCGATGTCCCAGAGGCTCAGCAGCGCGGCGCCGAACGAGAAGCCGGCGCACTCGACGGAGGAGACGCCTTCGGACGGGAGCGCGTAGGTCGGCTTCGCGATTCCTTCGCGGAGCGAGGACGTGATCAGCGCGACGAGCCCGCGGTTCGCGTTCCACGCGAGCGCGGATTCCGCGACGGGATTGCCGGCGGCGTCCGTCCCGTAAGTTCCCCAAAGCGAATCGATCGCCTCGGGCGCGAACGCCCTGACGATCGGCGTCGCCATGACGGCGAACATCGCCGCCTCCGGTTTTTCCGCGAGCTCGGCGGAAGTTTTCTTGTCCTTCGCTTCGGCGAAGGCGTAGATCGCGTCGGCGAGCGACTTGCCGTCCGCGTAATACCAGAAATTCGCGCCGCCGATGCGCGCGCGCGCCCTGCGGAAAGCCTCGGTGGCGGAAAGCCCGGCGGCGTTCCCGCGCTTCGCCGCCGCGACGAGCTTTTCGAGCGCGGAAACGGAAGTCGCGGCGAAGAATTTTCCGTCGATCACGGCGACGCCGCTCCGGTCGTCCGCGTCTTCGCCGAAAGCGAGTTTTTTCGCGGGAACGCCGAGGATTTCGCAGTCCTCGATCACGGGAGCCTTGCCCATCGCCGCCGCCTGCCGACGGTGGATTTCCGCGGCGGTTTCGAGCGTGAAATTCTTCCCGCAGTCGGCGATTTCGACGAGCGCGGGAGCGCCCTTCCCGTCCGCGATCACGGCGAGAAGAATTTCGCCGCGCACCGACTCGAACTCGGCGGCGAGCGCGTCGAAGAATCCGCGCGCCTCGGCGTCCTCGCGGAACGCGTCGACGACGGGGCGTAAGATCTTGCGCTCGAAATCGGCGGCGAAGGCGTTTTCCGCGACGTGCTTTCGCATCGCGTCGGCGTCTTCGATTTTGACGAGCGCGAAGGTCTCTCCGGCCGGCAGGTATTTTTCGAAATCGGCGGCGGCGAAAGGCGCGAGCGCGAACGCCGCGACGGATGCGAATACGCAGGGAAGTCTATGCATGTTCATAGCACGCCGATTATGATTCAGCGAAAATCCGTAAGACAACATAAATCTCCCGCCGCGCCAGCGCGCGGACGCTCCTTCGCCCCGAAGCGCGCCTCTCGCGGGAACGCGAAAACGAACAGGGATTGCGGGGATTTTGAGAGATTGGATTCAGACCCTCGAAGCGCTCCGCCGGAGAACGGGAAATCGACGCCCTTCGGAGCGTTCATCTGCGGGAATCCGCGAAATCAGCGGGAGATTCTCCGCGTCCGCGCGTTCCCGCGACGAATACGCCGAAAGTCGAGAAAGTTCACAAATTCATATAAATTCGTAAAGTTCAGTTGCCGAATTTGCATAAATTCATGAAGTTTCGCTGAACGGGCTCGGGCGCAGCGGCGACCAGCTGAAACCGGCTTCGTCCTCTATTTTCGCCAGGCGGTGAAGGAGTGATTCGACACGCGTTTTTCCGGAGGAGGCAGCTGCATGAAGTTCCCGTAAAGATTCCGCAAATACGTTTCCCAGCCGACGAGAGCCTTGAATTTCTCGCCCGCGAAATCGACGTCCAGGAGCTTCGAAAAAGCCTCCGCCGGCATGCATTCCCGCGCGCCGTAACCCCATGTCATGCATGCCACGAACGGATTCCCTTCGAAGCCGTGCCGCATGACCAGACGCCTGAATACTCTGATGAAGAAACGATTCGTGAAAAGCGCGAGCGGCAAGCGGATTCCCCACAGAATCAGCGTCTTCCAGAACGCGCGTTCTCGCCGAAACAGCGGCAGGTGCTTATACGAAATCCATCGCAGACAGAGCGAGCGTTCCCGCAGCGCACGGCGAATGCTCGCGGAATCGTCCGGGAACCCGTCCACGGGGAAAACGTCCACATAGACTCCGGCTTCGATTTCCGGATAAATGCTTTCCCGCAGCAGCGTCCCGTCGTCGTAGACTTTCGCGAACGGATACAGGTACGCCGCGTCGGTCTCGTGCGTGTGCAGGGAAACGCCTTCCGCGCAGAATTCTCGGCAGAAACGTTCGTAGTCCGGGCGCGGCATGAAGATGTCCACGTCGTCGTCCCAGGGAATGAATCCTTTATGCCGAACCGCTCCGAGCAGCGTCCCGCCGCACAGCGAATAACGCAGTCCGCGCGCTTCGCAGAAGGCGTGAATCTTTTTCAAAATGCCGAGCTCGATTTCCTGGAGCTCTTTCGTGTCCGTGATTTCTCTCATGTTCTTTTGATTTTCTTCAAAAATTTCCCCGCGTATTCGGCGACGAGCCGGCGTTCGGAAACGCCGAAACCGAAGAACCACGCGCTCAGGCAGACCGCCGAAACCGCCAAGCCGGACGACGCGGCCGCGCTCGCCCAGGCGTTCCCGAGCCCCCGCGCCAAAAACCACGGCGCCGGGAACGAAATCAGCGTGACGAGCGCCGCGGGAACGCAGACCGTCTTCAGAAATTTTCTCACGGGCAAGGCGACCGCCCTGCGCAGAATCACGAGCCGCGACGCCATCATCGTCAGATTCGTCGCGATGCGGATCGCGAGCACGCTTTCCGGCGGCATTCCCGCGCGCAGCGCGAAATACGCGAGCGGCAGGTTCAGCAGATTCAGAGAACTTACGCAGAGCGCATAACGGCGAATGTCTCCCGTCGCGCCGATGGACATCCACAACGGGCCGTTCAGCGCGTCGATCAACGCGAAAATGATCGTCAGCCGCACGAACGCGACCGTGTGCGCGGGAACGTCCACGAGCCAAAGGCTCAACGCGAACTCCGCGTTCATCCAGACCGGAAGCGCCAGCACGAGCATCATGTAATAAGAAATCTTCGAGGCCCCGAAAATCAGCGCCAGGAAATATTCCCTGTCGTTTTCCGCATACGATTTCGTGATCTGCGGGCTGAACGCGGTCTGAAAATTCGAGACGAACTGATAGACCGCCGAATTCACCTGCGTCGCGACGCCCATCGCGGCGTTCACGGCGACGCCGCAGAAAATGTTCACGACCATGTTCACGCCCTGCGTCGAAGCCAGCGTCGCCACGCCGCTGATGAGATTCCACGCGGAAAAAGAAAGCAGCTCGCCGAAGAGCCCGCGGTCGCGCGGGAACGCGAAACGCGTCGTTTCCCCGAACGCCCGAAAACAGTAGGCGACGTTCGTTCCCGCCGCCGAAAAAATGACGCCGAAAATCAGCGCCGAATAAAACACCAGCTTGTCCGCGCCGCCGACGTCGAGCAGAAAGAGAATTCCGAACTTGGCGAGACATTCCCCGATGCTCAGCCACGCCAAAAAAGACATGCGTTCATAGGCGACGACCGCCGCGTTGAACGGCGCGCGGACGATTCCGACGAGCGTTCCCGCGACCGAAAACTGATACGCCCAGTTCGCCGCCGCCATGCGCTCGGCGGGAATGTTCAGCTGCGCGTTCAGAAACCAAAGCCCGACCGTTTCCGCGAGCACCAGCACCGTTCCCGCTATCGCCGCGTGAATGATCAGGCTCGTCGAAAAGACTTTGCGGACGCGTTCGAAATCCTTTTTCCCGAGCTCGAAATTCAGAAAACGCTGCGTCGCGCCCGTCAGCGCGCTGTTCAGGAACGCGAACAGAACGACGACCCCGCCGACGACCGAGTAAATCCCGAAATCGTCGATGCCGAGCTTGTCCAGCACGATGCGCGACGCCCAAAAGCCGATGAGCATCGAAACGCCCATGCGCAGATAAAGCGCGAGCGTGTTTTTCGCTATGACGGAAGTCCTGCTCACGGCGCTTTCGAGTCCGCTTCGACGTCCTCTCCCCTCACCCGCGGAGAATCGCGAGCGTTTCCGCGATCGCTTCGCGCAACGTCCATTGTTCCCGCCAGCCGAGCGCGCGGAGTTTCTCCGTTCCGAAAATCGAATTCTGCACGACGGAATAGCCCGCCTTTTCGACGCCCTCGGGCAGCTCGAACACGACGCGCGTTCCCGCGAAGCCCGCGCACGTCTCCGCGAAATCCCGGAGCCGCATCGGCTCGCTCGCGACGTTGTAGGCTTCGCCGGATTCGCCCTTGCACAGCGCCGCGAAAATCCCCGCGACGCAGTCCGGCGTGTACGTGTAGGAAAACAGCTGCGTTCCCGCGCTTTTCAGCACGATGTTCTCTCCGGCGAGCGCGTTGCGCAGGAACTGCGACGACGCCTTGCTGTCGCTCGCCAAAAGCGTCGGGCCGAAAATGCGCGACGGGCGCACGGTGACGAAGTCAAGCCCCGCCTTGGCGCGCGCGATTTGGAAAAAACATTCGCAAAGCCGCTTCGCTTCCGTGTAGCAGGCGCGCATCGTGTTGCAGTCGATGTAGCCGCAGTCCTTTTCGGAAAAGGCGTTCTTGCCCTCGCGGTTTTCGCCGTAAATTTCGCACGAAGAAAGAAATACGCTGCGGGAACGCGGCGAACGGCGCGCGGCGGCGAGCAGATTCTTCACGCCTTCGATGTTGATTTCGATCGTGCCGAGCGGATCGCTCCCGTAGGCGACGGGGTGCGTGTTCGACGCGCCGCAGATCCAATAGTCGGCGGAGATTTCTTCGGGAACGCGTTCCCGCGCGTCCTGTTCGACGAAGACGATCTCGCCCGAGTCCGCGCCGAAATCTGCGAAGCGTTCCCGCGCGGCGGCCGCGTCGCGCGTGAGCGCGAAAATCTTCGCGCCGAGCCCTTCCCGCGCGTTCAGAAAACGAAGCACGTCGACGAAAGTCTTGCCGATGAGCCCCGTCGCGCCCGTGACGAAAAACGTTTTTCCTCGGAACGCGGAAAAATCGAGAAATTCCGAACGCGCGACGCGCTCGACCGATTTCAGATAGAGCGGATGCGCGTTCATTTCTTCAGCCATTTTTCGGGTTCGGCGGAAAGCAGAGCCTTGAAAAGCGCAATGTCGTCGAGCGTGGTCAGCTTGATGTTTTTCTCCGATCCGGCTGCGAAATAAAGCGTTTCGCCGAGATCCGTCATCATCGTGTTCGTGTAGGAAGAACCGTAAATTCCGATTTTTTCAGCAAAAGCTTTCTGATAGGCCCAATGAAGTTTTTCAAAGCGATAAGCCTGCGGAGTCTGAACGCGGCGCAAGGTTTCGCGCGGGATATATTTGCGCGTCGACTCTTCGTTTTCCTTGATGAAGATCTGCTCGTTGTAAGGAAGTGAGGTCACGGCGTTCCCATGGATTTGAGCCTTGACGATGACGTCGGAAAGAACGCTTTCGTCGACGAACGGACGAATGCCGTCGTGAATGATCACGATGTCGTCGGCGGCGCAATGCTCTTTCAGTCCGAACACGCCGTTGCGGATGGATTCCTGCCCAGTGCTCCCGCCGGGGAAAATGTGTTTCAGTTTCGTGATGTTGAACTGATTGGCGTAGGCGCGGAGCACGGTTTCCCAGCCCGCGAGACAGACGACCGCGATGGCGTGAACGTCCGGATGCCGCTCGAACGCTTCGAGCGTGTGAATGATGATCGGTTTTCCCGCGACGTGCATGAATTGCTTGGGAATGTCCTGCCCCATGCGGTTGCCGGTTCCCCCGGCGATGACGAGTGCGATGTTCATGATTTTTCAGAGATTAATTTTTTCGAAAAAGATTTTTTTGCGGGCGCTTGGGGGCGAAGACATTCCTGTCTTCGTTCCCGCGGCGGGCGGTTTCCGAAGGACGAAATTCCGCCGCGCGGCGTCCGCGCGTTCCCGCGACGAAGACGTGGACGTCTTCGCCCCCATGGCGCGCGTTTCGCGGGAACGCTTTTGGGGAAGCGACATTCCTGTCGCTTGCCGAGATCCCTCCAAAGGAAATTTCCTTGAAGAAGGTTTCCGAAAAGCGACAGGAATGTCGCTTCCCCGGAAGGGAAATGAATTCGTGGAAATTCGTGTCCATTCGCGGTTCCTTTTTTCCGCGTCAGCCGAGGATTTTTTCGACGGCGGGAACGAGAGAGGCGAGCGCGTCCTTCGCCGCGCGCAGCTTCGCGATCTTCGTCTTCGCGGCGTTCCCGCGCGCGAGCTTCGACGCGTGCTCCAGGCGAAGCGAAGTCTTTTCCACCGCGGGCAGGAGAATCTCGTGGAGCGCTCCCGCGGCGAATTTCTTCAAGTCCGTCTCCGCCTCGAAGAAGTCCTTGCGCTCGCCGAGCCGGATCACGACGCGGATCGCGCCGAAGCGCCGCAGCAGCTGAGTCGCCTCCACGCACGCGCCGCGCGAGAGCAGGAGCTTTTCCTGCAGGTCGGTGATCGCGAGCGGCTCGTCCGCGCAGTAGAGCGCACCGTAAACCATGCCGACGCTCTTGCGCAACCCGAGCATCGCGGCCCCGCGGCAGAACACCTCGACCACGGCGAGCTCCCACGCTTCCAGCGCGGGCAGAGGAGCTTCGGATTTCCTGTCATTCTTCTTTGACATGGCAGGAAACACTGACGGTTTAAAATACCGAGGGGAAAACGACTCCGAAGCCGCATAAACAAAAGGATTTCCCCCTCGGTCAAATCGCGCGGAATTTCAACCAGAGGGAAAGCGACATTCCTGTCGCTTCGGCGAAATCAGCTTTCGGAAAATTCAAAAAAGCGGCAGGAATGCCGCTTCTCCCCTGCGTTCCCGCGATTTTTCGCCAAAGAAGAATTCCGTGCTTTTCCGTGTCTTCCGTGGTCGAAATTTCGGACTTGCCACCGGTATTTTAAACCGAGGGGGAAGCGGGGAAATCACTTTATGGTTTTTCTTCCCGCGCGAAACCGCGCAGGCGGCGCGCCGTGAAGATCGACGAGGCCGCGACGAGCGCGACCAGCCCCAGCGCCCAGCGCAGCGATCCGAGCGCCTCCGAAATGAAGCCGATGACCGGCGGCCCGAGGAGAAAACCGAGAAAGCCGACCGTCGAGACCGCTGCGATCGCCTTGCCCACGGGAACGCTCGGCGACTCGCCCGAAAGGCTGTAGCAGATCGGCACGACCGCCGAGACTCCGAAGCCCACGAGCAGGAAGCCGAGCGCCGCAGGAACGGCGCTCGGGAACGCCACCGCGAGCAGCAGCCCCAACGCCGTCGCCGCCGAGCATGCCTGGACGACGCGCACCTGCCCGAAGCGCGTGATGAAGAAATCCGCCACGAGCCGCCCGCTCGTCATCGCGAACATCGAGGCGACGTAGCCCAGCCGCACGAGCGCCTCGCCCGGCTTCACGACGTCCGCGAAATAAATGCCGCTCCAGTCGTACATCACGCCTTCGCAGCCCATGCACACGGCGGCGAGCACGCCCAACGTGAAGATGAACGGATCGCGCAGCGCGAAGCGCCGCCGCGGCGTTTCCGGCGTTCCCGCGCCCTGCTCCGCGAGCGCGCGCTGTTTCGCGGCGTCGCGCGGGAGCGTCCGCCGGATCAGCAGCGCGAGCAGCGTCAGATTCAGCGCGCACGCGCCGACGAAATGCTCCCACGGCAGAATCCCGTGCGCCGTCAGAAAAGAGCTCGCCAGCCCGGCGAGAAAGCCCGCGAGGCTCCACAGCCCGTGAAACGTCGCCATGATGCTGCGCCCGTAAAGCCGCTCCACGCCGACGCCCTGCGTGTTCACCGCGATGTTGTGCAGATTCCCGGCGCAGCCCCACAGGAAAAGTCCGAAGAAAAGCAGGTGCGGCGTGCCCCACTGCGCGACGAG
This sequence comes from Candidatus Spyradosoma sp. SGI.093, assembly GCF_050314555.1. Classification (NCBI taxonomy): domain Bacteria; kingdom Pseudomonadati; phylum Verrucomicrobiota; class Opitutia; genus Candidatus Spyradosoma; species Candidatus Spyradosoma sp. SGI.093. The sequence continues at coordinate 84,969 of NZ_JBNPNH010000001.1, forward strand.
CCCGCAGCAGACCAGCGTCAGCCCGTAGGAGACGACCGCCGCCGCGAGGCAGTTCCGAGAACCGAAGCGGCTCACGAGCCAGCCCGAAACCGCCATCATCGCGAGCTGCCCGGCGGGAATCGCGAAAAGAATGCCGCCGACCTCCGCGTCGTTCAGCCCGAGCGCGATCTTCACGTCGGGAATGCGGGACGCCCAGCTCGAAAAGACGACGCCCTGCATGAAATAAAAAACGGCGACGACCGCGCGCAGCTTCGCGCGTTCCCGAGGCGTCGTGACCTTGTCTTCAGCTTCCATAAGAAAAACCGAGCCGGCGAAAATACGCCGCCGCCCCGCCCCCCTTCAAGCGGAAACGGAACCGCCCGCGCCGCGCGAAAAGCGCCGCCGCCGCGCAAGTTTTGGATTCAAAAACGCGGGAACGCGCGCCATTATAGCGCGTCATGCCGCAAACCACGCAAGCCGGAGGCGCCGCCTCCGTTCTGAATCCGCTTTGGCCCGACGCCGAATGGGACGTTTCGGGCGCGTTCTCGAACGATCGGGAGCTGCTGCTCTTTCACGACTTCTTCCGCCAGGTCTTCGGCGTGCGCGTTCCCGCGCTCGTCCACGGCGCGCCGCTTTGTCTTTGGAACAGCGGGCGCGTGCTGCCCAAGCTCATCTGCACGGCGGAGCAGATCCGCGACGCCGGGCTCGCCTACACGCGCCGCGGCATCTCCGTGGATCTCACGTTCTCCAACCACCTGCTGACGGAAAAGCATCTCACCGACGAGACCGGCAACGCGATTCTGAAATTCTTCGAGCGCAACAATCCCGCCCGCGGGAACGGCGTCATCATGGCGTCGGACGCGCTCTACGAGCACGTGAAGAAGAACTACCCGACGCTGCGCACGGTCTCCTCCATCATCAAGGTCACCGTTGAGCACGGGCGCGGCAAGTTCGACTACTACCGCCGCCTCGCCGAGCGCTACGACAAGGTGATGATTCACCCCGACGACGCGTGGAACTTCGACCTGCTCGAAAAGCTCGAGGACAAGTCGCGCTACGAGATTCTCGTCAACGAATACTGCGTGCGCAACTGCCGCATCCGCCACCTGCACTACCGTTCGCTGTCCAATTCGGCGCTGGATTATTTCGGCGCAAAGGACGCGGAGTTCGACAAGCTTTTCCCGAACAACGGCTGTTCGGACATGCGCGGGCTCATGTGCGACCCGGACCACGGGAGCGCCGCCCTCGCGCTCGACGAAATCCGTCGCCTGCACGAGCTCGGCTTCCGTAAATTCAAGGTGCAGGGGCGCGGCATGGCGAACGCCGGCGGCTCGATCTTCGACCTGCTCCGCCTCACGCTGCGCGACGACGCGCCCGGCGAAAACTTCATGCGCCGCGTCAAGCTGCAGTTCCTCGAAGCGCTCGCGACGCTGAACCCGCAAATCTGAAATCCCTTCCCGACGATCCCGCCATGAGCCAACCCACGTCCTTCGTTCTCGCGCCGAACCTGCTCTCGCCGAGCGCGCCCCTCGCGCCCGACGCGCCGCAGATGAAATCCACGCTCCCGCCGCCGAATTTTCTCGCGGACGCCGCGTTCCCGCAGGCGCGCTGGTCGCTCGGCGGCGCCCTGCTCTACGATTCCGCGCTCGTCGAGTTTCTGAAATTTCTCCGCACGGAAGTCCCCGTCGTCGCCGTGCGCGACGTCTCCGGCGCGCCGCCCTGCGCGTGGACGCTCGACTGGTATTCCACGCGCCCGCTCGTGCCGCCGGGAACGTTCTCCGAGCGCGTCAAAAAGTTTTCCGAGCTCGGCGTCGGCTTCTCTCTCGATTTCGACAATCCGCACGTCGGCGCGGACGCGCTCGAGGGCGTCATCGGCAACACGCTGCTGCGCAGCTGCGCGACGCTTTCGACGATGCGCGTGCGCATCGCCTCGGAGGCGCTCGCCGACCGCATCCGCGCCGCGTTCCCGCAGGCGAAGCTCCACGCGGGCGCGAATCTGGCGGTCGCGGCGGACGCGCGCGGGAACGCCGATTTCTACCGCCGCGCCGCGGAAAAATTCGAGACCGTGACGCTGCACCCGCTCGACGCCGCGGACTCGGATTTTCTCGAAAAGCTCCTCGCGGAGGTCCCCGCGGACAGGCTCGAAATCGAGATCAACGACACCTGCCTGCGCGCCTGTCCCGTGCGCAAGGAGCATTTGGACACGCTGGCGAAGATGCGCCTCGCGCCCTGGGACGCCTCGCTGCTGCAGCGGCGCCACGCCCTGCTCGCGCAGGCGTCGTGCGAAAACGTCTGCGCCGATCCCGGGAACGCCGCCGCGCGCGCCGCGCTGCTCACCCGGGACGAACGGCTCCGCGCCTACGCGCTGGGCGTGCGCAATTTCCGGATACAGGCGGAAAAGCTACGCAGCGAGCTCGCCTTCTTCTGGGAGCTGGGCTCGCTCATGCTCACGGACGCGCCGGAATTCCGGCACAAGAAGGCGGCGTTCATGGCGTCCTCCGTCAACAACGTGAACGCGCCCGTCCCCGTCTTCAAAAGCGGCACGAGCGCCTTCGTGATGCGGAAATACGAGTGAGCGCGCTTCGCGCCGAGGCGCAGGGGCGCCGCCGCGCGCGCTTTTCCGGCTTGCCGCGGCGGGAACGCGGGAGTGTAATGACGGTCTATGTTACAAGGAATCTCCCCGCTTCTTTCCCCGGAACTGCTCGCCGTGCTCTGCCGCATGGGACACGGCGACGAAATCGTCCTCTCCGACGCGCATTTTCCGGCCGAAACCTTCAACTCGCGCGTGCTGCGCGCCGACGGCATCCGCGTTCCCGCCCTGCTCGACGCGATTCTGCCGCTCTTCGTACTCGACCCCTACGTGAAGTCTCCGGTCATCATGATGCAGGCGGTTCCCGGCGACACGCTCGACCCGGCGGTCGGCGCGGCGTACCGCGAAGTCATCGACCGCCGCCGCCCGGGAACGCCCGACTTCGAGCTGATGGAACGCTTCGCGTTTTACGAACGCGCGAAAAAGGCGTTCGCGGTCGTCGTCACGGGCGAAACCGCGAAATACGGCAACATCATTCTGAAGAAAGGCGTCACGCCGATCGAATGAGGCGCCCGCGCCGCGCGCTCCGCGGCGCTTTCTGAAAAGCCATGAACATTTCGGCGTTCGACGTCATCGGACCGGCGATGGTTGGTCCTTCGAGTTCGCACACGGCGGGCGCCGTGCGGCTGGGGCTGCTCGCGCACCACATCGCGGGCGGCTTCCCGCCGTTCGGCCGCGTCAGGATCGAGCTGCACGGCTCTTTCGCGGCGACGGGAAAAGGCCACGCGACGGACCGCGGCATCGTCGCCGGGCTGCTGGGATTTTTCCCGGACGACGAGCGCATCCGCGATTCGCTGGAGCACGCGCGCAGGCGCGGCATCGGCGTGGAGTTCCGCGACGCCGATTTCGGCACGGACGCGCACCCCAATTCCGCGCGCGTCACGTTTTATTTTTCGGACGGCACGACGCTCGAGACGCTCGGCGCGAGCGTCGGCGGCGGGAACGTCGAGATCCGCGAAATCGACGGCTTCCGCACGAATCTGACGGGAACGCTCGACGCGCTGCTGTGCTGGCATCTCGACCGCCCGGGCTTTCTCGCGCACGTGACGGGACTGCTCGCCTGCGTCAGCGCGAACATCGCGGCGATCATCACCGCGCGACGCATGCGCGGGAACGAAGCCTTCACCGTCATCAAGACGGACTCGCCGATTCCCGACGACTGTCTGAGCGTGCTGAACAAAATCCCCTTCGTCAGCCGCAGCGTCCGCATTCCCAAAATCAGCTGAAAATTTTTCTGTCATGAATCCCGAAGACCCGACCCGATACGATTACTCGACGGCGGAAGAACTGCTCGCCGTGTGCGAACGCGAAGGCATTTCCGTGGGCGAGCTCGCCCAGCGGCGCGAAGAGCTGCTCACGGGCACGCCGCGCGAAAAGAATTTCGAAAAGATGCGGGAGCATTTCCGCACGATGCGCGCCTCAGTGAAGCGCGGGCTCGCGATCACGACGCCTTCGCCGAGCGGGCTCTCGGGCGGCGACGCCGGAAAAATCCTGCGGCGCGCGGAAAGCGGGAACTCTCTGCTCGGCGCCTCGCTGACGCGGCTCGTCGCCTACGGCTACGCGGTGCTGGAGACGAACGCGCAGTTCGGGAAAATCGTCGCGACGCCCACGGCGGGCTCGGCGGGCATCGTTCCCGCGTGCCTGACGCTGCTCGAAGAGACGCGCGGCGTCGGCGAAGACGCGCTGACGAACGCGCTGTTCACGGCGAGCGGAGTCGGCGTGCTCATCGCCGGAAACGCCTTCATCGCGGGCGCGCAGGGCGGCTGCCAGGCGGAAGTCGGGAGCGCGTCCGCCATCGCGGCGGCGGCGGTCGTCGAAGCCCTGGGCGGCACGCCGCGCCAGGCGTGCGCGGCGGGAACGTTCGCGCTGATCAACACGCTGGGGCTCGTCTGCGACCCGATCGGCGGCTTCGTCGAAGTGCCCTGCGTCGCGCGCAACGGCATGTTCGCCGTGCATTCCTATCTCGCGGCGGAACTCGCGCTCGCGGACATTTCGCCGCGCGTGACGCTCGATGACGCGATCTTCGCCATGCGCGACGTCGGCCGCCGCATGCCTCCGGAACTGCGCGAAACCTCGCGCGGCGGCCTCGCGATCTGCCCGAGCTGCACCGGAAGAAAATTCACCTCCCAGCCCTAAGCCCCTCGCCCGCGGGAACGCGTCGGAAGACGAAAAAACACGGGAACGTCGGACGGATCCGACGTTCCCGTGTTTTTTGCGCGACGCGCGGGAATCAGCGCGTGAACTTGCAGACGCCGTCCACGAAGGTCTTCGTGACGAGGAAGTCGTCGCCGAGCAGGACGAAGTCCGCCGCGAAGCCCGGAGCGATCTTGCCGCGGTCCGTGAGGCCGAGCGACTGCGCCTGGTTCCACGACGTCGTCTTGACGATTTCGCAGAGCGGCAGCCCCGTGATCTTCTGAATGTTGCGGATGCCGAGCGAGTAGTTCAGCGTCGAGCCCGCGAGGTTGCCCGACATGAGGCGCGCCTCGCCGTTCTTGACCATGATCGGCAGGCCGCCGAGCTGCGACGGTCCGTCCGGCAGGCCCGAGCACGCGAGCGAGTCCGTGATCATCATCAGGCGTTCGCAGCCGATCTTCGAGAACGCGAGCTTGAGCATGTCCGGGCACAGGTGCACGGTGTCGCAGATCGCCTCGACCTTGACCGTCGAATCGACGAGTCCCGCGCCGACGAGCCCGATGTTGCGGTGGTGCAGCGGCGACATCTGGTTGCAGAAGTGCGTGAGGTGGACGAGGCCGGAGCGCTTCGCGGCGAGGAAGTCCGCGTAGGTCGCGAGGCTGTGTCCCGCGGAGCAGCGCACGCCGAGCGCGGTCGCCTTCGCGATGAAGTCGCACGCGCCCGGGAGTTCCGGCGCGAGCGTGATGATGAGCACCGGCGAAATGGCGTGGAGCTTCTTGAGTTCTTCGAAATCCGGGTCGCGGCGGAACGCGGGATTCTGCGCGCCGAGCTGCTTTTCGCAGACGTAGGGGCCTTCGAGGTGCGTTCCCGGAATCTTGACCGAGCGCGGCGCCTTGTTGTATTCGGCGACGGAGAGCTGCACCTTTTCGAGCGTCTCGTAGCCGAGCGTCAGCGTGGTCGCGAGCCAGCTCGTGACGCCTTCCTTGATCTTGCAGTCGGCGATGGTGTTGAGCGCCTCGACGGTGCCGTCGCAGGCGTCCGCGCCGCCGGCGCCGTGGGAGTGCACGTCGATGAAGCCCGGCATGAGCATCTGCCCGGCGGCGTCGATCGTTTCGTCCGCCGCGGGAAGCGCGTCGGCCGCGCCGTAAACCTGAGTGAACTTGCCGTCCTCGACGAGCACGGCTCCGCCCTCGACGTCGAGTCCGGGCGAGATGATGTGAGCATTTTTGATGAGCGTTTTCATGGTAATAATGAGATTTGAACGTTTTTCAGGAAAGGGATTCCGCCGGCGTCACGCCTGGACGCTGGGGCGATAAACCGTCGTGCTCGCGTAGGGGCGACCGGGAACGAGAACGTTCGCGCGGAACTGTCCCTGGTTGATCGCGTCGGGCACGTGCTGCGTCTCGAGCGCGAGGCCGGCGTAATCGGCGTAGGCCGCGCCGTCCTTGCCGGGAACGCCGCCGACGGCGTCGCCGAGCCAGTTGCCGCTGTAAACCTGCATCGCGGGCTCGGTCGTCGAGACCGTCAGCACGCGGCCGTTTTCCTCGCAGACGAGCGTCGCCGCCGGGCGAAGCGTTCCCGCGTGGCCGTCGACGACGTAGCAGTGGTCGTAGCCCTTCGCGAGCGCGAGCTGGCGCGCGTTCTTGGCGTCGATACGTTCGCCGATCTGATGGAAGACGCGGAAGCTGAACGGGCGCAGACCGTTGACGTGCCAGACTTCGCCGGTCGGAATCGCGGTCTCGTCCGTCGGCAGAAATTTGTCCGCGTAAAGCTGCAGCCACTGCCCGAGCACCGTTCCCGAGGCGTGCCCCGCGAGATTGAAATACGCGTGGTTGGTGAGGTTGATCGGCGTCGCCGCGTCGCTTTCCGCCGCGTAGTCGATTCTGACCGCGCCGTCCGCGCAGAGCGTGTAGGTGACGGAGACCTTCACCGTTCCCGGGTAGCCTTCCTCGCCGTCGGGCGAGACGCGGGAAAACTTCACGGCGGGCTCGGCGTCGGTCCCGCAGATCTCCGCGGTCCAGACGTAGGCGTTCCAGCCGCGTTCGCCGCCGTGCAGGTGGTTCGGTCCGTTGTTGACGGCGAGCTGGTATTCCTTGCCGTCGAGAGAGAATTTTCCGCCCGCGATGCGGTTGGCGACGCGCCCGCAGACCGCGCCCGCGTAGGCCTTCTGCGCGGCGTATTTTTCCGCGGAATCGAAGCCGAGCAGCACGTCGGCGAACGTTCCCGCGCGGTCGGGCGTCAGCCACGCGACCCAGGTCGCGCCGTAGTCCGTGAACGACGCGGAAAAGCCCGCCGCGTTCGTCAGCGTGTAAAGCGAAGCGGAAACGCCGTCGGCGCTCCCGAAGGGTTTTGTCGAAACGTTTTTCATAAATTTTTCGGAAGAATTTGCGGTTAAAGGAAGCCGCGCGCGTCAGCGCAGCAGGAACGGCGCGAGCAGGCGGCAGGCGACGACGAGCAGCGCGCCGAGGTAAAACGCGGAGGCGGACGCGCTCGCCGCGAGCGCGGTCACGATTCTGCCGCCGCCGAAGAGCGTTCCCGCGGCGGAGTTGCGGCGCGCCAGCGCGAACGTCCACACGGAAAGCGCGAGCGCGAGCGCGAAGAATCCCCACGCGAAAAAGACGTGCGCGTCAAGAAGCGCGTTCGAAAACGCGTCGCGGACGCCGCCCTGCTCCGCGCGCGCCGCCAGTTCGACGAGCGTGCCGTGCGCCGCGCGGCCGACGGCGAGCGAGAACGCGGGAACGGCTAAGACGAAGAACGCCGCGAACGCGCAGACTTTGCGCGGAAGGCGGTCCTTGGAGGCAATGGCATCGGAGCTTTCCATGTGCTTCATTTTATGCCCGAAACGGCGTTCCCGCGCAATTTTATTCCGCGTTCCCGCGGACGTTCCCGGCCGCGGCGAGCGCGGCGGAGAACGCGTCGAAGTTCCGGCCGCTCGGTTCCTGGAACGGGCGCAGACCGAATTCCGGCATGACCGAAAGCAGGTGGTCGAAGACGTCGCTCTGAATGTTCTCGTAATCGACCCATTCCGTCGTCCGCGTGAAGACGTAGATTTCGAGCGGCAGCCCCGTCGCGCCGGGATCGAGCTGGCGCACGATCAGCGTGAGCCCGCGCGGATCTCCGTTCTCGTCCGTTTCGTCGCCGTTCCAGAGTTCCGCCTTCGCCTTCAGGTAGGCGACGCAGTAGGCGCGGAAAGTGCCGACGTTCGTCAGCCGGCGCGCGTTCGCGGCGGACGCGCGGACCGAGTCGCCGCGCTTCGCGTTCTCGCTTTCGACTTCGGGAATCTTACGTTCGAGATACGGCTCGAGCAGCTTGATTCTGCGCCAGCGCTTCAGATCTTCCGGCGTCGCGAAGCGGATGGTCTCCATGTCGACGTTGATCGCGCGCTTGATGCGGCGCCCGTGCGACTCCTTCATGCCGCGCCAGTTCTTGAACGACGTCGAGATCAGCGTGTAGGCGGGAACGCTCGAGATCGTCTTGTCCCAGTTGCAGACCTTCACGGTCGTGAGCGAGACGTCCACCACGTCGCCGTCCACGTTCAGGCTCGGAATCTCGATCCAGTCGCCCTTGCGCGCCAGGTCGTTCGCGCCGATGACGAATCCCGCCGTCAGCCCCAGCAGCGTGTCGCGGAAGACGATCAGCAGCACCGCCATGATCGCGCCCAGCCCCGAAAGAAAATACATCGGCGAGCGGTCGGAGACGATCGAGAGCATCCAAATGCCCACGCCGATGCCGATCAGCAGCTTCAGCGCCTGGAAAAAGCCCTTGATCGGCAGCCCGCCCGTGCGCTTGGAATTTTCGCCGACGTCGATCGCCGTGTTCAGCAGCGAGAACGCGAGCCCCGCGCACGCGCCGGCGAAATAGACTCCCGCGGCGACCGCGAGCACCTTCTCCGTCGTCGGCTCTCCGGCGAAAAAGAACGGCACGGCGCGGACGCAAAGAATCGAGACGATCAGGTGCGAAAGCCGCTGCGGGAACTTGTGCAGGCAGAGCGAATCGTCCCAGTCGTTTTTCGTCCTGCGCGAAATCGTGAGCAGCGCCAGCGTCAGCGTCCTGCGCACGACGAAGGCGATGCCCCACAAACTGCCGGCGTAGACGCCGACGACGACGAGAACCGCCGCCGCCGTGGACGCCACCGTTCCCGCCTCCGCGTCCATGCCCCACGAGAGAAAAATCTCCCGCAGGACGTCGATGAGATGCGCGATCATGTTTTTCCCTCCCGAGCTTCAGCGATTCGGCTGCGCGGCGCGTTCCCGCGGCTCACTCGCCCTTGTTGAAATCGACGTACGCCTCCGTGAGGTCCGTCGAAATCAGGCGATAGTCGTGCGTGCCGAGGTTGAGATGCATGTGAATCGAAAATTCCTTCTTGCGGACGACTTCGCGCCAGCGCGGCTCGTTCCCGGCCTGCAGCTCGCCCTTGAGGAAGACGGGAACGTCGTCGTAGTAAAGGTCGATCTTCGTCTGGTCGATGCCGCATTTCGCGTAGCCCGCCGAGCAGAGGAGGCGCCCCCAGTTCGGATCGCCGCCGCACCACGAAGCCTTCACGAGCAGAGAGTTGCCGATCGAACGCGCGATTTTGTTCGCCTCCGCGTCCGTGCGCGCGCCGTAAACGTGCAGCGTGACGACGCGGGAGATCTTTTCGCCGTCGCCGACGATCTTCTTCGCCAGCGCGAAGCAGACCTTTTCGAGCGCCTCGCGGAAGAGCTCGAGCGACTCCGGATTCTCCTCCGAAATCTCCGCGCCCGAAGCGCCGTTGGCGAGCACGAGCACCGTGTCGTTCGTGGACATGTCGCCGTCCACGGAAACGCAGTTGAACGACTGCCCGACGGCGCGCCAGAGGCATTTCTGCAGGAGCTCCTGCGAAATCTTCGCGTCCGTGGCGATGAGGCCGAACATCGTAGCCATGTTCGGCTCGATCATGCCCGCGCCCTTCGCCATGCCGGAAATCGTGACGGTCTTGCCGCCGACGCCGAGCGCGCCGCCCAGGGAAAACTTCGCCGTGCAGGTCTTGCGGCGCGTGTCCGACGTCAGAATCGCGTCCGCCGCGCGCACGGACTCCTCGCGGTCGGGCTTCAGGCGGCGGACGGCCTCGCGGATGCCGTTCTCGATCTTTTCCATCGGCAGGTTGACGCCGATGCGCCCCGTCGAGCACACGAAGAATTCCTCCGGCCTGCGCGCGAGCATCTCGGCGACGAATTCGCACATGCGCCGCGCGTCGCGCATGCCGCGCTCGCCCGTGCAGGCGTTCGCGTTCCCGCTGTTGGCGATGATGCCGTGCACCGGCGAGCCGCCCGTCGCGTGCGCGCGCAGATGCGCCTGAGACGTGTACACGGGAGCGGCCTTCACGTCGTTCGTCGTGAACGTTCCCGCCGCCGTGCAGGGGCTTTGGGAAAAGATCAGCGCGAGGTCGAGCCGCTTCGCGTCGCACTTGTTGCGGATGTCGCAGGCCGTTCCCGCGACGGAAAAGCCGGGAACTTCCGCGATCCCGTCGGAGTTGTCGATGAATTGGATTTTTTCGAACATGACGTTTGTGAATTATGTAAGATGTGAAGCGCATTTCAACGCGTTTTCCCCGCCGACGCAACGCAAGAGATGCGCTGTTCCCGCCGCGCGCGGTTTTTCGCTTTAAAAAACGCCACGAATCGGGAAAACTTTCCGCAAGAAATTTCCCGCCACCATGCGACAATCCAAAGCCAAAAATTCCATCGCGACGCGCACCGGAGACGACGGTCTGACGACGCAGCTCTACGGAAGACGCATTCCGAAAACGCACCCGCGCATCGTCGCCAACGGCAGCATCGACGAGCTTTCCTCGCAGCTCGGCCTCGCCAAGGCCTTCTGCGAAGACGCCGCGCGGCGGGAGACGCTGGAGCGCATCCAGCTCGAACTCATCGCGCTGATGGGCGAAGTCGGCGTTCTCGACGAAGACCGCGAAAAATACCTCGCCTCGAAAATCCGCCGCATCGAGGAAGCCGACCTCGCGCGGCTCGACGATCTCGTGGACGAGCTCGAGACGGAAGAGCGCCGCTTCACGGGCTGGGTGCTCGCGGGAACGTCGCCGCACCAGGCCGCGCTCCACGTCGCGCGCGCCGTCTGCCGCCGCGCCGAGCGCGACGTGATCGCCCTGCGGGAACGCGGCGAAACGCTGGGCGATCTGCCCGCGCGCTACCTGAACCGGCTTTCCGACGTGCTGTGGCTGCTCGCGCGCGACTGACGCGCCTCATCGCCCTGCGGACTTCAGACTCCCGTCCTTCATTCAAATTCATTTCCATGACCACCGAAAAAAAATCTCAAACCCGCTTTAACTTCTTCCGCGCCGGAGGCGTGGAGCAGCTTTCCGTCGCCGACGGGAACGATCTCGCCGCCGTATCCGAGCTCGACCCGAAGCTCTGGGTCGCGCTCAGCATGCCGACGGAAGGCGTCGATTTCGACGCGCGCACGCTCGCGCTCGTCGATTCCGACAAGGACGGTCGCATCCGCGTTCCCGAAATCCGGGCGGCGGTCGCCTTCGCGCGCGAACACTTCGCGGATTTCTCCTCGTTCTTTCCCGGAAAAACGTCCTTCCCGCTTTCCGCCCTGAAAAAGGACAGCCCGCTCGCGGCGACGGCGGCGACGCTCGCCGACGCCGACGGGAACGTCGCGCTCGAAGCCGCGCGCAAGGCCGCCGCGGACTTCGCCGCGCGCCCCTTCAACGGCGACGGGCTGCTGACGCCCGCCTCGGCGGAAGGCGACGCCGTCGCCGCCGCGCTGATCGCGGACGTTCTCGCCGTGCGCGGAGGCGTGCCCGACGACGCCGGCGTTCCCGCCGTCTCCCCCGCCGACGCCGAAGCCTTCGCCGCCGAAGCCGCCGCCGCGCTCGCCTGGCGCGAAAAGGCGGAAGCCGACGCCGACGCGATCTTCCCGCTCGGCGAAAAGACCGCCGCGGCCTTCGCCGCGATCGAAGCCGTGCGCGCGAAAGTCGAGGATTTCTTCGCGCGTTCCCGCCTCGCCGCCTACGAGCCCGCGAACGCCGAAAAGCTGAACGCGAGCGCGGACGACGTCGCCCTGCTCGCCCGCGGGGCGCTGACGCCCGCCGCGTCCGCCGCGTTCCCGCTCGCCCGCATCGCGGCGGCGACGGGCGTTCCCGCGCTGCCGCTCGAAAGCGGCGTGAATCCTGCCTGGGCGGACGCCCTGCGCGCGCTGCGCGACGCGGCGCTCGTTCCCGCGCTGGAACTGCCCGTGAAGACCGACTCGATGACGGAAACGCGGTGGCACGAACTGCTCGCGAAGTTTTCCGCGCACGCCGCCTGGAGCGCGGCGAAACCGCAGGGGAAAATCGCCGATCTGCCCGTCGCGCGCCTGCGCGAAATCGCGGGAACGGACGTCGCCGCCGCGCTCGCTCCGCTCTTCGCCCGCGACGCCGCCGAAGCGCCGACGCGCCGCGCGCTCGAGGACGCCGAGCGCCTCTGCCTCTATTCCGGGCACCTGACGTCACTGCTGCGCAATTACGTTTCGTTCGCCGATTTCTACGCGCTCTCGCCGGACACGATCTTCCTCGCCGGCCGCCTCTTCCTCGACGGGCGCGAATGCGCGCTCTGCGTCCGCGTGAAGGACGCCGCCTCGCACGCTGCGCTCGCCGCCAAGAGCGAGTGCTTCATCGCCTACTGCAAGTGCACGCGCAAGTCCGACGGCGCGACGATGACGATCGCCGCCGTGCTCGGCGACGGCGACGCCGACTCCCTTTCCGTCGGCCGCAACGGCGTCTTCGTGGACAAGCGCGGGAACGACTGGGACGCGACCGTCGAAAAAATCCTCGAACAGCCGATTTCCCTGCGCCAGGCGGTCTGGGCGCCCTACAGAAAGCTCGTCCGCTTCGTCGAGACGCAGATCGCCAATTTCGCCGCGGCGCGCGAAAAGAAGGTGGACGCGGATCTTTCCGGCGGCGTCGGCAAGGTCGCGGCGACGGCGGACGCTCCCGCCGCGAAGCCGGCGTTCGACATCGGCAAGTTCGTCGGCATCTTCGCCGCGATCGGCTTGGCTTTGGGCGCGATCGGCGCCGCGCTCGCCGCGCTCGGAACCGCGTTCCTCGCCCTCGCGTGGTGGCAGATGCCGCTCGCGCTGCTCGGCGTGCTGGTGCTGATTTCCGCGCCGTCGGTCGTCATCACGGCGATGAAGCTCCGCCGCCGCTCGCTCGGCCCGATTCTCGACGCCAATTCCTGGGCGATCAACGCGCACACGAAGATCAACATCGCGCTCGGCAAAGCCTACACGTCGATGCCGAGCAAGCCGAAGGGCTCGAAGCTCGTCGGCAGGGATCCCTACGGCGAAGGCTGCGGGAAGACGCGCGGAATCGTCGTCGCCCTGCTCGTGCTGCTCGCCGTCGGAATCGTCGCCGGCGTGCTGCTGAAGCGCCGCCTCGACGCGGACGCCGCCGCGGCGGAAGCCGTTCCCGCGCAGACGGAAGAAGTGTCCGCCGCTCCCGAACTGAATAAATGACAGTTAATAATGAATAGTGAATAACGTAGTGATGAGGGCTGTCTTGAAATCCTTTCGGCGCAGACGAACGCAAAGCGTTATTCATTATTCACTTTTCACTGTTCACTGATTCCGTCACTTCCTTTACACCCTGCATTTTCCGTTTTCCACATTCCTTTTTCCCGATGGACGTTTTAAGAATCAGAGGCGGGAACGCGCTGCACGGCGAAGTCTTCGTCGGCGGCGCCAAAAACGCCTGCCTGCCGCTGCTCGCGGCGACGCTTTTGACCGACGAACCCTGCGTGCTGCGCAACGTGCCCGATCTGAGCGATTCGCGCTTCATGCTCGAAATTCTGCGGCATCAGGGCGCGCTCGTCGAGCCGATCGGCGCGAACGCGTGGCGCGTCACGGCGGGAACGCTGCAGCCGAAGACGCCCTACGAGCTCGTGCGCAAGATGCGCGCGTCGATCTGCGTCATGGGCGCGCTCGTCGCCCGGCTGAAACGCGCGGAAATCCCGCTCCCGGGCGGCTGCGTCATCGGGCAGCGGCCGATCGACCTGCACGTCAAGGGACTGCGCAAGCTCGGCTGTACGATCGAAAACCGCGCGGGCATGATGCGCATCGACGCTTCCCACGCGCGCGGCGCCTACGTGTTTCTCGGCGGGCGCTACGGCAGCACGGTCACGGGAACGGCGAATCTGGTGATGGCGGCGACGCTCACGCCCGGCGTCACGCGGATCGACAGCGCGGCGTGCGAGCCCGAAATCGGCGACCTCTGCCGCATGCTCGTCAAGATGGGCGCGAAGATTTCCGGCGTCGGGTCGCCGACGCTCCTCGTCGAGGGCGTCGAGAAACTTTCCGGCTGCGAGCACGTCGTCATTCCCGACCGCATCGAGGCGGGAACGCACCTGCTCTGCGGCGCGATCACGCGCGGCGACGTCACAGTGCGCGGCGCGGTCACGGAGCACCTCGGCGCGTTTCTGGACAAGCTCGACGAAGCGGGCGTGCCCGTCGAAACGCTTTCGCCGACGGCGGTCCGCGTGCGCGGAGACCTCGTGAAGGATTTTCGCCCGATCGACATCGTGACGCTCCCGCACCCGGGTTTTCCGACCGACCTGCAGGCGCAGTTCACGGCGCTGCTCGCGCTCGTTCCCGGCATCAGCATCGTCACCGAACGCATTTATCCGAACCGCTTCATGCACGTTCCCGAGCTGCTGCGCATGGGCGCGGACATCGCGATCGAAGGGCCGAGCGCGATCGTCAAGGGCGTTCCCGCGCTCTCGGGCGCGCCCGTCATGGCGTCGGACCTGCGCGCGTCGGCGGCGCTCGTGCTCGCGGGGCTCGCGGCGTCGGGCGAAACGTGGGTGCAGCGCATCTATCACCTCGACCGCGGCTACGAAAAATTCGAACGGCGTCTCGCCGCGCTCGGCGCGGACGTCGTGCGGCTCCGCCAGGAGGACATGCCCAGCGAGCTGCGGAGCGAAGCGTGAGGACGAGGTGCAGGGTGGAATGTGTAAGGTGTAATGAGGTGAAAATTTTCGGCACGCGCCGGGAGCTTCATAACTTTCTTTAAGCTTTAGGCCGTAATCTCTAAGCTTTTTCCCATGGTGATTTCTTCACGACAGAATCCGCGCATTCAGCGCCTCGTCCGCCTGCGGGAACGCGCCGTCCGCGAGCGCGAAGGCGTCTTCCTGCTCGAAGGCATCCGCGAAATCGAGCGCGCCGCCGCGGGCGGTTTTGCTCTGCTCGAATTCTATTTTTGTCCGGAACTGATCCGTTCCCGCGCCGCCGCCGAAGTCGCCGAAAAAACGCGCGCGCGCGTCGCGCCGGAGAACGTCTTCGAAGTCGCCGCGGGCGCGTTCGAGAAAATCAGCTACCGCGACAAGCCCGAAGGCCTGCTCGCCGTCGCGGCGATGCGGCGTCTCGAGCTCGACGATCTGCCGCCCGCGCCCGCGGGAACGCCGCCGCTCTACCTCGTCGCCGAGTCCGTCGAAAAGCCGGGCAATCTCGGCGCGCTGCTGCGCACGGCGGATTCCGCCGGCTGCACGGCGCTGATCTGCTGCGGCGCGGGAACGGACGTGTACAATCCGAACGCGATCCGCGCCTCGCAGGGCACGCTCTTCACGATGCCCTTCGCCGCCGCGCCCGCGGAAAAAGTCCGCGACTGGCTGCTCGCGCGCGGCGTGACGATCTTCGCGACGACGCCCGACGCGGAAAAAATCTACTGGGACTGCGATTTCCGCGTTCCCGCGGCGATACTGCTCGGCACGGAAGCGACGGGGCTTTCGCCGTTCTGGCTCGACGCGCCGGACGGGAAATCCGTCGTTCCCGCCGCCATTCCGCAGCGCGGCGCGGCGGACTCGCTGAACGTCTCGATGGCGGCGGGCATCTGCCTTTTCGAAGCCGTGCGCCAGCGCGCGCAGGGCGCGGCGTCGTGAACCCCGATTCAATTTTTTCATCATGATCATTCGTCCAGACAACCGCGAGGCGGACCGACTCCGCCCGATTTCCTTTCAGCCCGGCGTCGCGCCTCACGCCGCCGGCTCCGTGCTCGCCTGCTTCGGCGACACGCGCGTCATCTGCGCCGCGACGCTCGAAGAAAAAGTGCCGACGTGGATGCGCGTCCAAGGCGTGAAGGGCGGCTGGCTCACCGCCGAATATTCGCTGCTCCCGTATTCGACGCTCGACCGCAAGCCGCGCGACATTTCCCGCGGCAAGCTCGACGGCCGCACCGTCGAAATTCAGCGCCTCATCGGGCGCTCGCTCCGCGCCGTGCTTGACCTAAGCAGGCTCGAGGGGCTCACGCTCTGGATCGACTGCGACGTGCTCCAGGCCGACGGCGGCAC
Source organism: Candidatus Spyradosoma sp. SGI.093 (assembly GCF_050314555.1). Taxonomy (NCBI): domain Bacteria; kingdom Pseudomonadati; phylum Verrucomicrobiota; class Opitutia; genus Candidatus Spyradosoma; species Candidatus Spyradosoma sp. SGI.093. The sequence goes on from NZ_JBNPNH010000001.1 coordinate 100,968, forward strand.
GCGCACGGCGTCGATCTCCGGCGCGTACGTCGCCGCCAAGCTCGCCGTCCGCAAATTCATGGAGGCGGGAAAAATCAAGGAGGATCCCTTCACCGATTCCGTCGCCGCGATCAGCGTCGGCATCTATCAGGAGACGCCTATTCTCGACCTCTGCTACGTCGAGGACAAGGACGCCGCCGTGGACGCCAACGTCGTCATGACGGGAACGGGCCGCTTCGTCGAGCTGCAGTCTTCCGGCGAGGAGGCGACGTTCTCGCCCGACGAGCTCGCCGCGATGATCGCGCTCGGCAAGAAGGGCGTCGCCGAAATCACCGAAATCCAGAAGCACGTGCTGAAGGGCTGAGCGAAGGCCCGGCGTTCCCGCGCCCGTCCCCGAAAATCCGGAAAATTTTTCTTTTTACGACCATGACCGAAGAACAGAAGAACGACGCCGCCGCGCGTCTCGAAAAATTCCTCAACCGCACGCCGCAGGTGGACGAATCCGCCTACGTCGCGCACGAAGCCAAGCTCATCGGCGCCGTCACGATCGGCGCGCGCGCGAACGTCTGGCCCGGCGTCGTGATGCGCGCCGACATCGAAGAAATCCGCATCGGCGAAGGCACGAGCATTCAGGACGGCACGTGCATCCACCTCGCGGACGATCTGCCGACCGTCGTCGGCGACTTCGTCACGGTCGGCCATCGCGTGATGCTGCACGGCTGCACGATCGGCGACGAAAGCCTGATCGGCATGAGCTCGACGATTCTCGACGGCGCCAAGATCGGGAAGCGCTGCATCGTCGCGGCGGGCGCGGTCGTGCCCCCGCGCATGGAGGTGCCGGACGGCACGATGGTCGTCGGCTGCCCGGCGAAGATCAAAAAGATGCTCACGCCGGAAGAGCAGTCGAAACTGCGCTACTGGGCGGAGAAATATCTCATCGTCTCCGCCGCGCACAAGGCGAAGTTCGGCTCGCAGAAGTTCTGAAAGGAAAAGTGATGAGGTGATGGAGTTATGAGGTTATGAAGTTCATGGCATTCGGCTTCGCCGAAAGGAATTTTCGAAAACCTTTTTCGCGAAGCGAACAGCAGGCAACTTCATAACCTCATAACTCCATAACTTCATGACCTTCCCCGACATGTCCTCGCGTGCGAAAACCGCTTTCGTTCTCGCCGTCCTGCTCATCGCGGGAACGACGGCGGCGCTTTTCCCGCGCCGAAGCGGAGACTCCGCGACGACGAACGCCGCTGCCGCGACGCAGACGGATTCGCCCGAACGCGCGCGGCGGGCCGAAGCGACGCCGGCGGGAACGCGGGCGTTTTCCGGAACTCCCGCGGGAGCGCTTCCGGGCGAAGCCGTGCTGTTCTTCCGCGACACCGCCGCGCTCGAGGCTTTTCTGAAAAACGCCGCCGCCCGCGGGTTGAAAATTCTCGGCGCCGTTCCCGCGCTGAACGCCGCGCGCGTTTCCGTCGGAGAGGATTTCGACGCCGCGCGGATTCCCGGCGCGCTCGGCGCGGACTTCAATTTCGCCGTGCGCGTTCCCGCTACGCCGCCGGACGCGTTTTCCGACGCGGAGGCGCGCGACGTTTCCGGCGGCCTCGGGCGCGTTCCCGTCGGCGAAAACGCGCTCGCGCAGCTGGGCGTTTCGGAAGAAAAACGCGCCGCGAGCTCGCTCGGCGCGGGCGTGAAGATCGCCCTGCTCGACACCGGCGTCTTCGCCGGACACGCTTCGCTCCGGGACGCGAAAATTTCCGTCATCGACGTCGCCGGCGGCGCGGCGGACACGGCGGACTCGCTCGCGCACGGCACCGCGGTCGCCTCGCTGATCGCCGGCAACGGCGAAAACGGCGTCTTCGGCATGGCGGCGAACGCGGATCTTCTCGCCGTGCGCGTCTTCGACGGCGAAGGGAACGCGACGGCGTTCGAGCTCGCGCGCGGTCTCGTCGCCGCCGCGGACGCGGGCGCGCGCGTGATCAGCGTCAGCGCTGGGCTCGACGCGGATTCCGCCGTGCTGCGCGCCGCGGTCGAATACGCGCTGCGCGCGGGCGCGACGATCGTCGCCGCGGCGGGCAACGAAGGCGTGACCGCGTTGTCGTTTCCCGCCGGATACGCGGGCGTGATTTCCGTCGGCGCGGTGGACGGCGCGAACGCGAGCGCGCCCTTCTCCAACGTCGGCGAAAATCTTTCCGTCGTCGCTCCGGGCGTCGCCGTGACGGCGGCGGGAACGTCCGCCGCGGACGCCGCGACCGCCTTTTCGGGCACCTCCGCCGCCGCGCCGCTCGTCGCGGGAACGCTCGCCGCCGCGCTCGCGGACTCCGCGGGAACGCTCGGCGCGGACGCGCTCGAAGCGACGGCGGACGATTTCGGCGCTCCCGGGCGCGACGCGGAATACGGCGCCGGGCTCGTGAATTTCGAGCGCCTCACGCGGCCCGCCGGCGCGCGCGTCTCCGACGTTTCCGTGAACGACGTCCATTGCCGCCGCGCCGAGGGCGGGCGCGCCGAGCCCGCGGTCTTCGCCACGATCCAGAACCGCGGGACGCTCTGGGAAGACTGCGCGTTTTCGTTGCGCATCGTCTTCGCGGACGGCACAATCTCGGCGACGGGCGGCGCGCTGCGGCTTTCCCCCGGAGAATCCGCCGGACGCGGCGCGGGCGTTCCTGAGGCGCGTCTGCGCGAAGGCGTCCTCGTCGAAGCGAAAATCCTCGACGCCTCCGGCGCCGTCCTTTCCGACCGCTCGCTCCTCCTCCGCTCCGCCGACTGAGCGCGCCCGAATTTTTCACCGAAAGCCATGAAGATCAACCTCGTCGCCTGGGCTCACGACTTCGCGCGGGAACGCTTCGCGGAGACGGCGCGCCTTCCCGAGCCGGCGCTCGCCGTGGACGCGACCGTCGGCAACGGACACGACGCGCTCTTTCTCGCGGAGCTCGTCGGCGCGCGCGGACGCGTCGCGGGCTTCGACGTGCAGGCGCCGGCGATCGCGGCGACGCGGGAACGCCTGAGCGCGCACGGACTCTCGGAGCGCGTCGAGCTGCATCTGCGCGGGCACGAAACGATGGCGGAAACGCTCGGCGCGGCCTGGCGCGGACGGACGCGCGCCGTCTTCTTCAATCTAGGATATCTGCCGAAAAGCGACCGCGGAACGGCGACGCGCCCCGAGACGACCTTGCCCGCGCTCGACGCCGCGTGGTCGCTGCTCGCGCCGGGCGGCTTCATTTCGCTGACGGTCTACACGCGCCATGCGGGCGGCTTCGAGGAGTCCGCGCGCGTCGCGGAATGGCTCGAAAAGACGCGTTCCCGCGCGGAAGTGCTCGCCCTGGGCGCGCACAATCCCGTCGAACCCTGGTGGGCGGGAGTGACGAAACCCTTTGAGCGCTGACGACGCATTACCGCCTTGCCTCGCGGGGGCGTTTCGGGGAAAATCGCGGTTTTAATTCTATCCGTCATGAAGCGCATCTTCGTCGAAAAAAAATCCGCCTTCCGCGAACAGACAAACCACGTCCTCCAGGACCTCCGCGAATCGCTCGGGCTGCCCGGGCTCTCCTCTCTGCGCATCGCGCAGCGCTACGACGTGGACGGGCTCTCCGACGCCGATTTCCGCAAGACGCTCCCGACCGTGTTCGCCGAGCCGCAGACGGACGACGTCTTCGAAGACGCGCTCCCGTGCACCGAGGGCGACCGCGTGTTCGCCGTCGAATACCTGCCGGGGCAGTTCGACCAGCGCGCGGATTCCGCCGCGCAGTGCGTGCAGATGCTCACGCTCGGCGAGCGCCCGCTCATCGCCTCCGCGCGCGTGTACGTGCTCGGCGGCGAAATTTCCGACGACGATCTCGCGCGCGTCAAGGCCTACCTCATCAATCCCGTGGACTCGCGCGAGGCCTCGCTCGCCGTTCCCGCGACGCTGAAGCCGAACGTTCCCGCGCCGCAGCCGATTCCCGTGCTCGAAGGCTTCACGAAGAAGTCCGACGCCGAGCTCGCCGCGCTGCGCAAGGAGCTCGGGCTCGCGATGAGCGACGCCGACGTCGCCTTCGTCCGCCGCTACTACGCCGAAGACGAGCGCCGCGACCCGACGCTCACGGAAATCCGCGTGCTCGACACCTACTGGTCCGACCACTGCCGGCACACCACTTTTCTCACGCGTCTGAACAGCGTTTCGTTCGACGCCTCGCCGCTGCTCGCGCCCGTCGAAAAGGCGTGGAAAAAATACCGCGAGCTGCGCGAATCGCTCGGTCGCGCGGACAAGACCGTCTGCCTCATGGACGTCGCGCTGCTCGCCATGCGCGAGCTGAAAAAGCAGGGCAAGCTCGACGACCTTGAAGTCTCCGAGGAGATCAACGCCGCCTCCATCGTCGTTCCCGTCACGATCGACGGCAGGACGGAGGACTGGCTCGTGATGTTCAAGAACGAGACGCACAACCACCCGACGGAAATCGAGCCCTTCGGCGGCGCAGCGACCTGCCTCGGCGGCGCGATCCGCGACCCGCTTTCCGGCCGCAGCTACGTTTACCAGGCGATGCGCGTGACGGGCGCCGCCGACCCGCGCGCGCCGTTCTCGAAGACGCTCCCGGGCAAGCTCCCGCAGCGCAAGATCGTCCGCGGCGCGGCGCAAGGCTATTCCTCCTACGGCAACCAGATCGGGCTCGCCACGGGCATGGTGCACGAAGTCTATCACCCGGGCTACGTCGCGAAGCGCCTCGAAATCGGCGCCGTCGTCGCCGCGGGACCGAAGGAAAACGTCGTGCGCGGCACGCCCGCTCCCGGCGACATCATCGTCCTCGTCGGCGGGCGCACGGGGCGCGACGGCATCGGCGGCGCGACCGGCTCTTCCAAGGAGCACACGGAAAAGGCGCTCGAAAACAGCGCCGAAGTGCAGAAGGGTGACGCGCCGACGGAGCGCAAGCTGCAGCGCCTCTTCCGCGATCCCGCGGTCTCGAAGCTCATCAAGCGCTGCAACGACTTCGGCGCGGGCGGCGTCTCCGTGGCGATCGGCGAACTCGCGCCCTCGCTCGACATTCATCTCGACCGCGTTCCGCGCAAATACGAGGGGCTGAACGGCACCGAGCTCGCGATCTCCGAATCGCAGGAACGCATGGCGATCGTCATCGCACCCGAAGACCTGGAAAAATTCCGCGCCGCCGCCGACCGCGAAAACCTCGAATCCACGCACGTCGCGGACGTCACCGACACCGGCCGCCTGCGCATGTACTGGCAGGGCTCCGCGATCGTCGATCTGCGTCGTGAATTTCTGGATACGAACGGCGCAACGCAGGAGGCGGACGCGCACGTCTCCGCGCCCGATCCCGTCGCCAATCCCTTCATGCCCAAGCCGCTCCTCGACGGGAACGCGAAGGCGACCTGGCTCAACCTGCTCGGCGACCTCCGCTGCTGCGGCCAGCGCGGCCTCGTGGAGCGCTTCGACGCGTCCATCGGCGCGGGAACGGTGCTGCATCCCTTCGGCGGAAAGACGCAGACGACGCCCGTCGAAGCCATGGCGGCGAAGATACCCGTGCTCGAAGGCGAGACGGACGACTGCACGCTGATGAGCTTCGGCTTCGACCCGACGCTCTCGAGCTGGTCGCCGGCGCACGGCGCGGCGTTCGCGGTCGTCGATTCCGTCGCGCGCCTCGTCGCCGCGGGCGGCGATCCCGCGCGGGCGCGGCTGACGCTGCAGGAATATTTCGAAAAGCTCGGCGACGATCCGAAGCGCTGGGGCAAGCCGCTCGCCGCGCTGCTCGGCGCGTTCACGGCGCAGCTCGAGCTCGGCAACGGCGCGATCGGCGGCAAGGACTCGATGTCCGGCTCGTTCAAGAATCTCGACGTGCCGCCGACGCTCGTCTCCTTCGCGATCGTTCCCGCGAAGGCCTCGCAGGTCATTTCTCCGGAGTTCAAGAAAATCGGCTCCAAAATCGTCTACGTTCCCGCGAAGCTCACGGCGGACCAGATGCCCGACTGGGCGGACCTGCGCGCGAAGCTCGCGAAGATTCACGCGCTCGCGCTCGAAGGAAAAATCCTCGCCGCGCGCACGATCCGCGAAGGCGGCAAGGCCGCCGCGCTGACGGAAATGGCGCTCGGCAACGAAATCGGCGTCCGCCTCGCGACCGCGCCGGACGAAGCGTTCTTCGCCGTCGAACACGGCGCGTGGATTCTCGAAGTCGCCGCGGACGAAGCGCTCGACGGGCTCGAACACGTCGTGCTCGGCGAAACGCAGGCCGCGCCCGAAGCGAGCTGGGACGGCGGCGCGCTCCCGCTCTCCGACATGCGCGACGCGTGGGAATACGCGCTCGAAACGGTGTTCCCGACGCGCGCCGCTCCCGCCGACACCGCGCCCGCGCCGCAGACGTTCTCCTTCGCGGACCGCTCCGGCGTTCCCGCGCACTCGAAGATCGTCGTCGCGAAGCCGCGCGTGCTCATTCCCGTGTTCCCGGGCTCGAACTGCGAATACGACACCGCGCGCGCCTTCCGCGAAGCCGGCGCCGAGCCGGAAATCTTCGTCGTCCGCAACCTTTCCGCCGCCGCCGTCGACGAGTCGCTGCGCGCGCTCGCGGAAAAAATTTCCAAGACGCAGATTCTCATGATTCCGGGCGGATTCTCCGCGGGCGACGAGCCCGACGGCTCCGGCAAATTCATCGCCGCCGTCTTCCGCAATCCCGCCGTGAAGGACGCCACGAACGCGCTCGTGAAGGAGCGCGACGGCCTCATTCTCGGCATCTGCAACGGCTTCCAGGCGCTCATCAAGCTCGGGCTCGTACCCTTCGGCGAAATCCGCGACATGGACGCGAGCTGCCCGACGCTGTTCCACAACCGCATCGGCCGCCACATTTCGCGCTACGTGCACACGCGCGTCGCGTCCGTGAAGTCTCCGTGGCTCGCGAACGTGAACGTCGGCGACGTGTTCACAGTTCCCGCCTCGCACGGCGAAGGCAACTTCACGGCGTCGCCGGAGACGGTCGCGCGGCTCGCGGCGAACGGCCAGATCGCGTTCCAGTACTGCACGGCGGCGGGAACGCCGAGCTACGACATCGCGTGCAATCCGAACGGCTCCTGCCAGGCGATCGAGGGCATTCTTTCGCCGGACGGCCGCGTGCTCGGCAAGATGGGGCACTCGGAACGCCGCGGCGCGAACGTCGGCAAGAACATCCCCGGCAACAAGAACCAGCCGCTCTTCGCCGCCGGCGTCGCCTACTTCGCGTAACCGGCGCGGGAACGCCCTCTTCCGGGACGGAGAGTTTAGCTCTCCGTTCCCGCGGCTCGGCGTCGGATTTCGCCGGCGCGGGCTCAGTTTTACCTCGCGTTCCCGCGCGCGGCGGGATTTTAATTGTCGGCACCATGATGACGACCTTCGAAAAAGACGGACACACCTTCCAGCAATGGCGCGTCGGCGCCTCCACGTTCACGGCGTGCATGACGCGCGGCGCCCGGCTCATGAGCTGGGACGTCGAAGTCGCGGGAACGCGCCGCGGCGTGATCCGCTGGCCCGAAAACGCGGATTTCTCCAACTACCGCAAGATCCGCGGCGGCAACCCGATTCTGTTCCCGTTCATGGGGCGCAACTACGCCGACGGCAAAAAGTTCTTCTGGAAAAATCCCGGCGACGGCGTCGTGCGCCCGATGCCGCAGCACGGTTTCGCCGTGGACGGCGCGTTCGAAATCGTCGAGGCGACGGAAAATTCCGTCCGCGCGAAGTTCCTGCCTTCCGCCGACGCGCGCGAGGGCTATCCGTTCGACTACGAATTTTTCGTCACCTACCGCTTTTCGGAGCTCGCGCTCACCTGCGAGTTCGAGCTCGTCAACCGCGGCGACGTGCGCGTTCCGTGGTGCGCGGGGCACCATTTCTACTTCACGCTCCCGTGGCACGCGGGGCTGACGCGCAAGGACTACGCGCTGAAGATCGACGCGAAGAAATTCTGGCATCACGACGGCGACGGCAGACTCGTCAAGGCGGACGCGCCGAAGGAGCCGATCACGTTCGGCGATCCCGCGATCTGCGACCTCATCTACACGAAGCTGAAGACGAACCGCGTGGCGTTCGGCCCGAAGAACGGCGAGGAAAACGTCGTCGTGCGCGTCGGCGACAACGAGGCGCCATCGGCGTGGACGACCGTCGTGACCTGGTCCGAGAGCGAGGACGCGCCGTTCTACTGCGTCGAGCCGTGGATGGGCGCGCCGAACAGCACGGAGCACGGGAACGGCCTGCACTTCGTGGAACCCGGCGCGAGCGAGGTCTTCAAGGTCTCCGTCGCGCTGGAATGACGTTCCCGCGCACGGCGCACGACGCATGACGAATCCGCCGCCGCTCGGGCTCTACGTCCACGTGCCGTTCTGCGGGAACGCCTGCGACTACTGCGCGTTCTACAAGGAAGCGCCGCGCCGCGAGGCGATCGACGCGTGGCTCGCGGGCGTGGAGCGCGAAATCGGGCTCGCGCCGCTCCCGCGCCCGGCGCGGACGTTCTTCGTCGGCGGCGGCACGCCCGGCGTGCTGACGGCGCGCGATTTCGAAAAGCTCGGCGAAACGCTGCTGCGCGCCAACGGCGGGAACGCTCCCGAAGAATGGACGGTGGAGCTCGCGCCGCCGAGCGTCCGCGCGGACAAGCTGCGCGCGCTGCGTGGGCTCGGCGTGAACCGGATTTCCCTCGGCGTGCAGTCCTTCGACGCGGCGACGCTCGCCCTGCTCGGCAGACGCTGCGCCCCGAAAAAAATCTTCGAGGCTTACGACGCCGTCCGCGCGGCGGGCTTCGACAACGTGAATTTCGATCTGATCTTCGCCGTTCCCGGCGAGGCGCGTTCCCGCTGGCGCGCGGATCTGGCGCAGGCGGTCGCGCTCGCGCCCGAGCATCTTTCCGCCTACTGTCTCATGCTCGAAGAGGACGCGCCGCTGCTCGCGCGGCTGAAAAATTCGCCCGCCTTCGATCCCGCGGAAAAATCGCCCGAGCGCGAGGCGGAGCTTTATCTCGAAACCTGGGAGACGCTCGCGCGCGCCGGCTACGCGCAGTACGAAGTCGCGAACCACGCACGCGCGGGAAAAGCGTGTAAGCACAATCTGAATACGTGGCGCATGGGCGAATGGCTCGGCTACGGCCCCGCCGCGGCGTCGCAGTGCGGCGGCAGGCGCTTCGCGAATCCCGCGGATCTGTCGCGCTGGCTCGACGCGCTCGCGGACGGCGTTCCCGCGCGGACGGACGTCGTCGAGCTCGACGCCGCGACGCTCTTCGCCGACGCGCTCGTCTTCGGGCTACGCATGAACGAAGGCGTGAATCCGCCCGCGCTCGCGCGGCGCTTCTTCGGCGACGCGGCGCGCGTTCCCGCGAAGCTTGCGGCGCTCGCGGAAAACCTGCGCGAGGAAGGCTATCTCGCCGAAAATCTTCCCGCGGGAACGCTCGCGCTGAACGCGCGCGGTCTGCTCGTCGCGGACGCCGTGGGCGCGGAAGTCCTCGCCGCGCTCGACGATTGAGGCGGAGGGGCTTCGCGCGACGCGCGGGGCGTCACTCGGCGGAATCCGCTTCGGGAGCGGGCTCCGCCGTCTTTTTGCGGCGCGGGCGTTTCGGTTTCTCCGCGGAAGCGCCTTCCGCGGAGGCGGCGCTTTTGCGCGGCTTGCGCGCGCGCGGCGACGCGGATTTCCTGCGCGCGGGCGCGGCGTCGGCGGACGCGTTTTCGGCGCTCGCCGAAGCTTCCTGCGCGGGCGCGTTTTCCGCCGGCGGCGGGACGGGCGTTTCTTCCGCGACGGGCTCCGCGCGCGGCGGCGTCTGTTCTTCGGGAACGGACTCGCGCGGCTCGGGCGCGGGCGCGGCTTTCGGCTTCTCCGCGGGCGGATTTTCGCGGACGGGCGCCTCCGCGGGCTCGGCTTCCTTCGGCGCTTCCGCGGGCGCGGGCGCGCGATTTTCGTCCGGACGCTCCGGCGCGGCGGGCGCGTTTTCGGCGCGCGGCGCGGCGTTCCCGCCCTCGGCGAGCTGCGGCGGCTGAATCATCATCGCGCCGTTGCGGTTTTTCTTTTTGCGGCGGCGACGGCGCTTGCGCCGGATCGGATTGCCGTTTTCGTCGAACTGCTGCGGCGCTTCGCCCTGCCCGTTCGCGTCGGCGGCGGGAGCGTCCTCGCGCGGCGGGTTCGGCGCGTCCGCGCGCTCGTTCCCGCGGGAACGCCGCTCGCGATTCGCCTTTTCCTTCACGAGATAGCGCAGCTCCGGATCGACGTAATCGTCGGAAAATTCCTCTGCGTCGAGCACGGCTTCCTCCGCCGCGTCGAGCGCCTTCTGGCCGCGCGGCGGCGCGTATTCGGGGCGCCGATACTTCGGCGTGAGAATCGGTTCTTCCGCCGGCGGATAATTCTTCGATTCCGGCAGGCGCACGACCTGAAGCGTGCGGATGCGCGGCTCGGCGGAAACGGGAATGTGCGGCGTCTCGCGCGTCGCCTGCGGGCGCAGCACGATCTGCGTCAGCGCGTTGTTCTCGCGCAGGCGCAGCACGGTCTCGACGGTCTCGGCGACGATGTCGGGCTGGACGCGGCTCTGCGGCGCGCGCGAAAACTGCGCCGCCGGATCGGGCGTTCCCGTGTTGTTCTGGAGAAAGATGTGGCAGGTGCGGACGCCCGTGTCGCGCAGCTCGCCGAAGAGCGTTCCCGCGAAGACCTTCATCGCCGCGTCCACGACGTTGTTGAGCACGTGTCCGTGCGGCGTGACGGTGTTGGGCGAGACGACGACGACGCTCCCGCGCGAAGCGACGAGCGAAGGCAGCGCCAGGCGCGCGATGACGAGCGGCGTCGCGACGAGCGCGTTCACGCCGAGCGCGATTTCCTCCGTCGCCATCGCCTCGAACGCGTCGCACGCGAGATACTGCGTGCAGAAAATCACGCCGGCGACGCCGTGCTCGCGCTCGACGATTTTTTCGGTTTCGGCGGCGACGGCCTTGACGTCGGTGACGTCGCACGCGACGGGAATGAATTCATTGAAGGCGAAATCGGCCGCTTCGGGAAACGTTCCCGCGATGCCGTAAACCCGGGCGCCCATTTCGCACAGCCGGCGCGCGATGCTCTGCGCGGGCTCGGCGTTGGCGCCTGTGATGATGAAAGTGTCCATAAAAAAGAAGTCGTCGATTTTCGCAGTTCCCGCGCCCGAACGCGAGCAAAACCGCGTTCCCGCGCGTTTTCGCGGATCGGCGGCCTTGAAAATTTCTCCGCATTTTAGGCTCGCGCGGCGCGCGAATATAAGGAAAATCTGTCTCACTATGAAAGCGAGCATTCTGATCGTCGACGACGAGCGCAACACGCGCGAGGGGCTGGAATCGACCCTGGAGGACAATTACGAAGTTTACACCGCGAGCAACGCGGACGAGGCGCTGCGCCTGATGGATTCGGAGAATTTCGACGTCGTGCTGACGGACCTGCGCATGGCGGGCAAATCCGGGCTGTCGGTCGTGGACCACGCGCTGGCGCTCCCGCAGAAGCCCGTCTGCATCATGATGACCGCCTACGGGAACGTCGAGACCGCGGTCGAGGCGATGCGCCGCGGCGCCTACGATTTTCTGACGAAGCCGCTGAACCTGGAGAAGCTCGAGCTCGTGATTCAGCGAGCGATCCGTTCCCGGACGACTGAAAAGGAAAACAAAGCGATGTCGTCGCGGCTGAACCGGCAGTTCAATTTTTCGCGTCTCGTCGGCGAAAGCCCCGCGCTGCGGAGCGCCGTCGAAAAGGCGAAGCGCGTGGCGCTGGCGAAGACGACGGTGCTTCTGCTCGGCGAGACGGGAACGGGCAAGGAGCTCTTCGCGCAGCTGATTCACCAGAGCTCGCCGCGCGCGAAAAATCCCTTCGTCGCCGTGCACTGCGCCGCGATCGCGCCGACGCTGCTCGAAAGCGAGATCTTCGGGCATGAAAAAGGCGCGTTCACGGGCGCGAACGAGCGCCGCATCGGCCGCTTCGAAGCCGCGAACGGCGGCACGCTCTTCCTCGACGAAATCGGCGAAATCGACCTCGCGACGCAGGTGAAGCTGCTGCGTTTTCTCGAGACGCGCGCGATCGAGCGCCTCGGCGCGCAGAAGCAGATTCAGCTGGACGTGCGTCTCGTCTGCGCCACGAACCGCAATCTCGCGGAAATGGTCAAGGCGGGAACGTTCCGCGAAGATCTTTACTACCGCCTCTCCGTCGTCGCGCTGATGCTCCCGCCGCTGCGGGAACGCCGGACGGACATCCCGATTCTCATCGACCACTACGTGACCTATTTCGCGCAGGAGAACGGGCTGCCGAAAGTGCGCATCTCGGCTTCGGCGATGGAGGCGCTCCAGGCCTACAGCTGGCCGGGCAACATCCGCGAGCTGCGCAATTTCTGCGAAAACCTCGTCGTCATGCACGAAGGCGTCGGCGAAGTCACGGAATACGACCTCGATCCGCGCTTCACGCTGAAGCTGCCGCTCGCGCCGCGCAGGCGCGAGGAGATCATGCCCGAGACCGTCGTTCCCGTCGCCGCGGACGCGGAGGCGGAGACGCCCGAAGGCGCGCCCCCGGAGGCGGACGAGCCCGAGGACGACCTGCCGCAGCGCTTCGCCGAGGCGCTCGAAGAAAAACGCAGGACCGTCGATTCGCTCAACAAGGCGCGCAAGAAGGCGCTTTCCAAAAAAGACAACGAAAAGCGGCTGCTGCGCCAGGCGCTGATTCAGGCGAACGGGAACCGCTCCGCCGCGGCGGATTTTCTGGGCATTTCCCGCCGCACGTTTCACCGCAAGCTCCTCGAAGATCCTTCGATCGGCGCCGGGCTCGAAGCCAAGCGCGGACGCCGCTCCCAGAACAACGCAATCTGAAGACGCCATGAAAAAACGTATCCGTCAGACGACTACGCTCGCTCTCGCGCTCGCGGGAACGCTCTTCGCGGGAGCACTCCGCGCCGAAACGCTCCGCTACGCCGGTTCCGATTTCCTCGCCGGAAAAACGGAGGCCGAACTCGCGGCGGAAGTGCGGAAGAACGCCCCGGGAACAGAGCTCCGCGGCGAGCTCATCGGCAGCATGACCGCGCTCGACGAGCTCCGCGCGGGCAAGATCGACTTCGCCCTGCTCCTGCTGAAGAATCCGGCCGAAATTCCCGAAATCAAATCCGGAAAATGGCGCGCGCGGACCGTCGCCTATCACGTTTCCTACATCGTCGCGCCGCAGTCCAATCCCGTCGAGGAGCTCTCGCTCTTTCAGCTCCGCGGCATCTTCGCGGACTTCGCGGAAAAGCCGCTCGCCTCCTGGAGCGAAGTGCCCGGAGCCGGCGCGTTCTCCGCGAAGATCGACCGCGTCGTCAGCACGCAGAACGACAATTTCGCGCTCGCGACGTTCCAGAGCCTCGTCTTCCCGCGCACGCGCTTCAACGCCGCGCTGCGCAAGACGAAGACCGACGAGGACGCCCTGCGCGCCGTCTCCAATTCCGGAGGCGCGATCGCGCTCGTCTCCGCGCCGCCGACGGGCCGCCCCGACCTGAAGACGCTCGCCGTCTCCCCCGCGGACGCCGCGGGAAAATCCGCCACGGCCTACCGTCCCATTCCGTCGAACATCTACAACCGGGACTATCCGCTCTCAATCCAGTTCTTCGTCGTCTATCCGGCGGAAAACGCCGAGAAAGTCGCTCCCGTGCTGGAAACGGCGTTCTCCGACGCCTTCGCCGAAAGCCTCGAAAAATCGAGCCTGATGCCCGTTCCAAAAAATATTCGAAAAATGTTCAAAAAAAATGTTGACGGAAACGAGAAATAAGTATTTCATCTGTGTTCATAATTTAAATCATTTGATTTGAATTTGCGGGCGTAGCTCAATTGGTAGAGTACCACCTTGCCAAGGTGGATGTTGGCAGTTCGAACCTGCTCGCCCGCTCCACTTTCAAAAAACCTCTTCCTCGCGAAGAGGTTTTTTCTTGCCCTCGTTTTCCGCCTCGCCGAAGCTTGCGCGCGATGTCCGAGATTTTCCGATTTTCCGGTGTCGCGATGGCGACACGCTGGCAGATACGCCTTTGCGGCGACGACGAGGCGGAAGCCGCGCGCGCGGCGGACGAAGCCTTCGCGCGCCTCGCCGAGCTCGAAAATCTCCTCAGCCGCTTCGTCGCCTCGAGCGACGTCTCCCGCGTCAACGCGCTGCGCCGCGGCGAAAAATGCCGCCTCCGCGCGGAGACGCGCGACTGCCTCGCCGTCGCGCAGCGGATCGCGCGCGAAACCGGACGCGCCTTCGACCCGACCGCGGGAACGCTCGTCGATTTCTGGAAAAGCCGCGCGCGGGAACGCGCCGCCTGCGCGGGCGGATTCTGCGAGGAAATGCCCGCCTGGCGCGAGGCCTTCGAGAACTTCCGCTTCGGCACGCTCGCGCTGCGCGAGGACGGCGAGATCGAATGCGTCGAACCGGGCGCGAAGCTCGATCTCGGCGGCGTCGGCAAGGGATTCGCGCTCGACGCGCTCGCGGAGACGCTTCGGCTGTGGGGTTTCTCCCGCGCCCTGCTCGCCGCGGGCGGCTCGACGATTCTCGCGCTCGACGCGCCCGAAGGCGCCGAGGGCTGGAAGATCGGCCTGGGCGACGCGCGCGCGGGAGAGACGCTCGCGCTCGCGAACGCCGCGCTTTCAAGCTCGGGAACGCAGTTTCAGCCCGCGCATCTCGTCGATCCGCGCACGGGGCTGCTCGCCGCGCCGCGCCGCGGGAACGTCCGCGTCGTCGCGCCGACCGCGGCGGAAGCGGACGCGCTTTCCACCGCGTTCTGCGTGATGAGCGACGCCGAGCGCGCCGCCTTCCTCGCCGCTCATCCCGAAATCGCCTCGAAGTGACTCCGAAACGTAGTCGGAATCCGCATACGATTTTTTCGCGGAGAACGTTTTCCCCTCAGCGCCATTCGTGCTTCGGGTAGCGGCCCTTCAGTTCCTTTTTTACGTGCTCGTAGGAGGTTTTCCAGAACGCGTCGAGATCCGTCGTGCGCTGGAACGTGCGCCGCGCGGGCGACTGCACTTCAACGACGAGCGGCACGCGCCCGCCGCAGATCCGCAGCGCCTTGCCGGGGCAGTCGTAAAGCTCCTGCACCGTCGCGCCGACGACCGCCTCGCAGTCCTCCGTATAGACGATCTTCGCGGGATGGCGCCGGCGCGGAATCGTCACCGAGTCCGGCAGCAGCGCGTTCATCGCCGCCTCCTGTTCCCGCGAAAGCCAGCCGCTCAGCGTCCTGCGCACGGGCTTTTCGCGGATGTCGCGGTAGGACGTCGCGCCGAGGCAGATCTCCTCGACGAGCATGCGCCGCCCTTCGTCGTCGATCGGCGCGATGCCGAGCTCCGGACAATGCTTCGCGGCGAAATTCACTTTGCGGATCCACGCCTCGACCTGCGAATCCCATTTTTCGAGTTCGAGCCGCCCGGCGAGCACTTCCTCCGCGAGCAGGCGCGAGGCGGCGTCGCTCGGCGCGTCGGGCAGTTCCCGCGAGCTCAGCACGAGCCCGCGGAACACGCGTTCCCGCCGCGTGACGACGCGCCGCTGTCCGGCGTCGTAGCGCACGTCGTCGCGCTCCTCGAAATCGTCGGGAAAATATTCTTCGAGCCACGCGGGCTCGACCGCCGTCGCCATGGAAAGAAAAACCGTCACTTCGCCGCGCGTCTGGATTTCCTCGACTTCGGCGGCGACGAAGAGTTCCGCGCGCCGCGCCGCGCTCCCGCGACGCAGTTCGCCCGCACGCCCGTGCACGAGGCGGCAGCGCAGCGTTCCCGCGTCCGTGCGCCGCGCGAGCTGCGAGACGAAGCCGAGCAGCAGGCAGCGCCGCACCGCCTCGTGCACGTCGGCGGGAGCGGCGGCGGCGGGCGGCGTCTTTTCCGCGCCGCGTTCCCGCGCGAAGACGCCTTCGGCGATCTTCACGAACTGCGCGGCGAGCCTGTCCGCCTGGCGCGCCGCCGCCGCGTGAATGCCCCAGCGCCGGCAGAATTCGAAATCGAAATCCTTTTTCCGCGCCATGCCGATCAGCGTCAGCCGCGGGAAAAAATCGGAATCGCTCTCGCCGAGCAGTTCCTCGCGCTCCTCGTCGCGGCGGCGTTCGGCGAGGTCGAGCATGACGTCGCGCCCCTGCGCCATGGCGGCGACGAACGCGATCTGCGTCAGACAGCCGAGCGGGCGGGCGGCGAGCATCATGCGCGCGTAGCGCGGGTGCAGCGGAAAGCGCGCCATCGCCGCGCCGAGCGGCGTGAGCGTTCCCGCGGCGTCGAGCGCGCCGAGGTCGCGCAGCAGTTCGAGCGATTTTTCCAGCGCGCGCGCGTCCGGTTTCTCGAACCACGGGAACGTAACCAAATCTTCGATACCGCCCGCCTTGAGCTGCAGAATCGTCTCCGAGAGCTCGACGCGGCGGATTTCGGGAACGTCGCGCGGGGCGCGGTTTTCCTGCTCGCCGCGCGTCCACAGGCGCACGCAGCGCCCGGGCGCCGTGCGGCCCGCGCGGCCCGCGCGCTGATCGGCGGAGCTGCGCGAGATGTTTTCGATCAGCAGCATGTCAATCCCGCGGTGCGGATCGTAGCGCGCGACGCGCGCCAGCCCCGAATCGATCACGACGCGCACGCCGGGAATCGTCAGCGAAGTCTCGGCGACGTTCGTCGAGACGACGACCTTGCGCGTTCCCGCGGGCGCGGGAGCGACGGCGCGGTCCTGCGCCTCGGCGGAAAGCTCGCCGTAGAGCGGGAGCACGGCACACTCGCGCCCTTCCGGCGTCGCCGCGATCGCCGCGATCGTCTTCGTGATTTCGTAAGCGCCGGGCATGAAGACGAGAAAATCGCCCTCGGGCTCCTCGCGGTACGCCTTGCGGAACGCGGCGGCGGCGTGGTCCCACACCGCGCGGCGCGGCGCGAATCCGTCGCGCCTCAGCGTTCCCGCGGACACGGCGGGCGCGGCGGAATATTCGATTTCGATCGGGAAAAGCCGCCCGCCCGCCGTCAGCGTCTCGCAGGGCGCGAGCCACTGCGCGAGCGCGTCCGTGTCGAGCGTCGCCGACATGACGACGACGAGCAGGTCCGGCCGCGTCGTGCGCTGCAGCCGCGCGGCGAGCGCGAGCGTGACGTCGGAATAAAGATGTCGTTCGTGAAATTCGTCGAAGACGATCGCGCCGATCTTTTCCGCCTCGGCGCCGTTCCCGCCGAGCAGCTGACGCATCAGCAGCCCTTCGGTCACGAACTTGATGCGCGTATCCGCGGATTCGATACGGTCGAAGCGGATCTGGTAGCCGACTTCGCCGCCGAGCGCCTGCCCGCGTTCCCGCGCGATGCGCGCCGCGAGCATGCGCGTCGGCAGGCGCCGCGGCTGCAGCACGACGATCTGCTTTCCCGCGGGCACGTGCCCGTCGTCGAGCAGCATCTGCGGAATCTGCGTCGATTTTCCCGAGCCCGTCGGCGCCTGCAGCACGATGCGGCGGGAACGCGCGCACGCCTCCCGCAGGCGTTCCCGCAGTTCGAAGATCGGCAGCGCCGGTCGTGCTTCGTTCGCCATTTTCTTCCCCGAAAAATCAGACCGCGCGCGCGAGCCAGTGCCCGCCCCAGGCGGCGGCGAGCCCGCACGCGAGACTCAGCCCGGCGTAGAGCGCCGCGAGCAGAAACGCGCGCCCCTGCAGCAAGTGCAGATTTTCGTTCGCGAAGGTCGAAAACGTCGTGAAGCCGCCGCAGAAGCCGACCGTCAGAAAAAGCCGCAGAGCCGGATCGGCGACGCCGCCGCGCTCGAAGACGCCGCTCAGCGCGCCGATGAGAAAGCAGCCCGCGACGTTCGCGACGAACGTGCCCAGCGGGAACGCCGCCGCCGGCAGCCACGCGTGGACCGCGCGCGCGGTCGCGTAGCGGGCGACGCCGCCGAGAAAGCTGCCCAGCCCGACGAAGATCCAGAGCTTCATTTTTCGGAGAAACGGCGTTTCCGCCGGATCAGCGGAAAAGCCTGCGCGCGTTTTCGAGGTCTTCCGCCGTGTCGATGGAAACCGGGTGGTAATCCGTCTCGACGGTCTGGAAGCTCATGCCGCGGTCGATGAAGCGGAGCTGTTCGAGCGACTCGATCGTCTCGAGCGCGGTGACGGGCATCGTCGGATGCGCCTCGAGCGTCGCGCGCGCGTAGCCGTACACGCCGATGTGCGACCACCAGACGTTGCCGCTTTCCAGCCACTTTTCCGCGGGAACGCCGCGCAGGTGCGGCACCGGCGAGCGCGAGAAATAGATCGCGCGGCCGTCGCTCCCGCGCACGACCTTGACGACGTTCGGATTCGTCAGCTTCGCGGGATCGGTGATCCTGGCGACCGCCGTCACGAGCTCGCAGCGCGTTTCCGCCCAGCGCTCGACGAGCGCGTCGAGCAGCGCGACGTCGATGAAGGGCTCGTCGCCCTGCACGTTCAGGAAAAACTCGCCGGGAAGCGTCTTCAGCACGGACGCCAGACGCTCCGTGCCCGAGCGGCATTCCGGCGACGTCATGACGACCTCCGCGCCGAACGCCGTCGCCGTTTCCGCGACGCGCTCGGTGTCCGCGAGCAGGACGATTTTGCCCGCATGCTTCATGCGGCGGACTTTTTCCCAGACGTGCTGGACGACGGGCTTGCCGCCGAGATCGAGCAGAACTTTGCCCGGAAGGCGCGTCGAGCCGAGACGCGCGGGAATGGCTATGGTTGCGTTGAGATTCATGATCGGAAAAATTTCAGGAACGGAGGACTTCCGTAGTTGAAAAGCAATTACCTTTTTTCTCCCCCGTCTTTCTTTAAGCTTTAAGCCCCTCTTTAAGCTTTCATCACACCAGCCCCGCCGTTTCGGGAAAGCCGAGCGCGAGGTTCATCAGCTGGACCGCCTGGCCCGACGCGCCCTTGACGACGTTGTCGATGCACGACGTGATGACGAAATTGCCCGTGCGCGGGTCGAACACGGCGGAGATGTCCGCGCGGTTCGTTCCCGCGACGTGCGCCGTGTCGGGGAATTTCCCGCTCTTGAGAATCGCGACGAAGGGCTTGCCCGCGTAGGCCGCCTCCCAGCACGCGTAGAGCTGTTCGAGCGTCGCGCCGCGCGCGGGAACGACGATCGTCGTCGAAATGCCGCGCTTCATCGGCGCCAGGTGCGGCGAAAACTGCACGACGACGGGCGCGCCCGCCGCGAGCGAAAGCTGTTCCTCGATTTCGGAAAGGTGGCGGTGCTTCGGCAGCCCGTACGCCTTCGCGGACTCGTCGCGCTCGCAGTAGGCGTAGGCGAGATCGGATTTTTTGCCCGCGCCGGAAACGCCCGAGTAGGAGTCGATGACGCACGTTCCCGCGGCGGGCTTGAGCAGACCGGCGCGCAGGAGCGGCACGAGCGGAATCTGAATGCTCGTCGGGTAGCAGCCCGGGCAGGCGACGAGCGCGGCGCTTTTCCACGCGTCGTCGCGCGCGAGCTCGGGCACGACGTAGGGCGACTTCTTCAGCAGCTCGACGTCCGGATGCGGCTTGCCGTAGTATTCCTCGTAGATCGCGGGATCGTTCAGGCGGAAATCCGCCGAAAGGTCGAACACGCGCTTTCCGGCGGCGACGAGCGGGCGCGCGTATTCGGCGGCGACGCCGTGCGGGAGCGCGAGAAACCACACGTCGATCGGCTCGGCGCAGATCGCCTGCGGGTCGGCCTGAATGAACGCGAGCCCGGCGGGAATGAGCTCGCGGAACTGCGGCATGACCTCCGCCAGCGGCGTTCCCGCGAGCGAGCGCGAGCACACGCACGCGAGCTCGGCGTTCGGGTGGCGCGACAGCAGGCGCACGAGTTCCTCTCCGGCGTAACCGGAAGCTCCGACGATTCCGACTTTGATCTTCGACATAGTGCGCACGATTCTGCTCCTCGCCCCCGCGAAGAGCAACACCGGAAAACGATCGGCGGCGAAAACGCAAAGGAGTGTACGCGTCCCCGCTTGCCCTCCGAATCAGAAAACGCAAAGAACGCGAAGAAAACCGCAAAGTCAAAAGGGGGGAAGCGACATTCTTGTCGCTTCCCCGAAATCCTCTTTGCACAAATTTTTTGCCGCAGATTTTTTTTTGAAACCGCAAAGTCAAAGAAAGTTAAAGAAGGGAGAGGCGACATTCTTGTCGCTTCATCGAAATCCTTCTGCACAAACTTCCCTTTTATTTTACTGGAAGTCTCAGAAGTCTATAGAAGGTTTTTTAGGGGGAGGCGACATGGCTCCACGCTTCGCTTACCTGTCGCTTCATCGAAATCCTCTTTGCACAAATTTTTTGCCGCAGATGACACAGATTTCCGCAGATTTTTTAATCCACGAATTACACGAATTACACGAAAAGGAGGGCAAGCGTCTCGCTTGCCCTCCAAAATCTCCCAAAAAACAAACTTCCCTTTAAGCTTTAAGCCTTAACCTTTAAGCTTTTATTTCATCTCACTTCGCCGTCAGCAGCGTTTTCGGCGGATTCAGATAAACCTTGTCGGCGTTTTCGATGCACTTTGCCGCCGCCTTTTCAAGCTGCGACAAATACTTCTCCGCCTGTTTCACCACCTCGTTCACCGCCCGACCGCGGGGGGATTTTTTATCTAGGGCATTCAACTCGCTTTCCATCCCCGTTTTGAACAGGTTACAGGAGGCTTTAACGGCCTCAAAATACCGTTTATAGGCAAAGTTTAACACCCGTTCCGGTGCGGTGGCTTGCCGCGCCTGCTCCAGCGATACCACATTCACCCCCAAAAATTTAGGGGTCGGATCGCCGTAACAATTGAGACTACTGCCATTCATTCCTGCCTCCGGTGCAAACGCACGCGGATTGTAAAGCGGAGTCCCCAGAATGTTTTGCAGGCAATAGGTTTCTTCATCGCCCCCTGCAAAATACTCTTTCATCTCATTGGCCGAACGCGCAATATCCTTTTTACGCGTTTCATACATCTTTTGGGGCTGCACCAAACTTAAGGGCCACATATGCATGCCGATATACTCCCCTCGTTTCACCCGCTTCATGTCTAGGCGCGGGATGGGCGACGCCCCCAAATAGTGGATATTCCGGTTCACCACCTCGGTGAACGCTTTGACATACGCCAAATCATCCCCCTTTAACGACCGCAATGTGGCGTTAGAGGGCGCCACATACGGGCGCTTTGTTTTGGGGTTCACGGCCGGCGTCTCCATCGGTTCATCAACGAATTTAAAGACTTTAAGCCTCATGGTACTGACGGAAAGCCCTCCCCGATTACCAAAATTAATCGCTAAAAGTTCAGATACAAAAAAACTCCCCCCCCCCTGTTTACCAACAACAAATGTGTTGACATCGCTGCCACTAAACATTTTATAGCCATCTTTATTATTCTCAATCAGATTCTTGAATACTTGCGGCAGGGCTTGGAACTCTGGCTCCTTTTGTATTCGTTTCCACATGGTTTCGGCATCTTCCGGCGACAGGGGATTATAATTTTTACGCATCCCCTCTTTCCAATTCACTGTTTCCCAGTCCACCTCGGCGGTTCGGTTAATTGAGGTCGTTTCCGCATGTACTTCCGCCAAAAAATGAACGAACGGAAAGGCGAACAAAACAAAGATTAGAAGAGATTTTTTCATGGAGTTTTTTTCGTTTTTGGAATTTCGAAAATCGGGCCGGCGGGAACACCGCGTTCCCGCGACAAAAACGCCCCGTTTTCGAGTTCGCGTAATTTTGCAAAAAAAAACGCGCGTCAAGCGCGAACGCGACGACGGGCGTTTCGCGCCCGAAAACGCCTCCGAATCCGCGCCCCCGCGGCGACTTATTCGCAGACGGTGCGTTTTGGTGGCGAAGACGTCCACGTCTCCGTCGTGGAGCGCGTTTTCGCCGCGCGGCGAAAATGCGTCCACTGAAAATCGCCCGCCGCACGCCCGAAGGCAGGAATGCCTTCGCCCCCAAGGCGGCGTTCCCGCGGAGCTCCGTTTCCCTGCTCCTCCGGTCCTCTGTGTTAAAGGGATTTCAAAAGCGGCAGGTACGCAAACGGACAGGCGTCCGTTATCCGTTTTCAGTCATCAACTATCCGTTGCTTGTCACTTCGCCTTGACGAAGAGCTCGGACTCGACGATTTCCATCAGATAGTCGCGGGCCAGCGTGAAGCCGTAACGGCGCGTCATCGCGGCGTTGTTTTCGACGAGCTTCTTTTCCGCGGCGGAGATCTCCGCTTCGCGGGCGGAACGCGCTTCGCCGGAGAGCTTTTCGAGTCCGGCGCGCGCCTCGACGATCGCCGCCCGCTGGCGCTGCACGAGCGCCACGTTCCCGCGGAACTCGTCGTTCATGCCGACGCCGTCGATCGTCGCGATTAGGCGGAACTTGCCGCCGTCGCGCTCGACGAGCTCGCCTTCCGCGAGATTCGACTCTTTCCGAGCGGCGGCGAATTCCGCGTCGCTCAGCTTCACGAAGACGCGGGTCTTCACGATGCGCTGCAGATAGTCGCGCACCAGGGAGTAGCCGTAAGTCTTGACCATGACGGCGTTGTCCGCGTTCAGCTTCTTCAGCAGCTCTTCCGAGCGGGCCGCGTTGCCGGCGTTCTTCGCGTCGAGCACCGCCTTGCGCTGCGCCCGCATCACGTTCACGTTGCGGAGAAACTCTTCGTTCGCGCGCGCGGACGAAAGCGTGCAGACGCGCACCCAGCGGGCGCCGTCCCGTTCAATGAAATCAGGTGATTTTGTCGTTTCGGACATATTCGTCTTTTCGTTTTGCGTTTCGTTTTTCCGTTCGTCGCCGCCGAGGTCGCCGGCGTTCTCGCCGCATCCGGAAAGAAAGGCGGAAAACGCGAGCACCGAAACGGCGAAAAGAATTCGGGAATGTTTCATTTTTTTGGAAAGAGTGTTTTCGGACGCGACGGACGTCTCTCGCCCGTCGCTTTTTCCGGAGAAAACGAACGGACGGCGATCGCTCGCCGTCCGTCGTTCGGCAGGCGCGCCGGCCGTCACCAACCGATGCGCACGCCGAGGTTCGCGTTCATGTTCGTTTCGTCGCTGCGGATTCTCGAGGAGATGCCGCCGATGACGGAGACGCGTTCGGTGATCGGAGCCGCCAGCGTGACGCCGAGGTCGAGCATGCACGCGCTCGAATCGTCGTAGTCCGTCCGGAAGCTCGCGCCCGAGCCCGTGAAGCGCGCGCGGAGCTCGTCGCTGCGGTCGCCGAATTCGCCCATCAGCACCGCGTGCACGCCGAGAGTCGGCATGAGGTCGATGTCCGAATTCAGAATCGGCAGGCGGAATTCCGCGCGGGCGCCGACGCCGGCAAGGAAGGTCCACGCCTCGCTGTCCTCGTAGCTCAGAGACGCGTTGCCCGCGCCGCTTTCCGTCCAGCCGTCGATCGAGTTGAACGCCGCCGAAACGGTCGCCAACGGGTGCAGCGAAACGTACTTGTTCAGCGCGTGCCCGTAGGAGAGCTCGTAGTTCCCCGCAAGCGAGAAGCCGTCCGTCGAGCCCGTCACGCGGTCGCCGACGGCGCCGACGCTCATCGAGCGGTCCGCGTCGTAGTTGTGCTGCGCGAACGTCAGGCTCGCCTTGTGCGTGAGCTTGCCCGCGCGGCCGCGCAGGTAGAAGTCGAGGAAGTAGGCGGAATCGTCCGTCGTGTTTCCGGCGCTCTTCAGCTTCGAGTCTTCGTAGCCGACCGCGGCGCCGAGGAGGAACTTCGGCGAAGCCGCGTATTCGAAGCCGACCATGCCGCCGCTCATCGTGCGTTTCCAGCCCTTGCGGTCCGACGTCGCGTCCACGTCGTTGCTCGATCCCACGTACTGCGCCCAGGCGCCGAACTTCTGCTCGAAGTCGCCGATGATCGAGCTCTGCCCGATCGCGTTGTTCAGGCTCTGCACGTGGTTCCACGTTCCCGTGATTTGCGCCGGCATCATCGAGACGAGGTGCGTCGCGCCCATCGCGTCCAGCGCGCGCGCCGTTTCCGCCGCCGAGCCGGAAGCGTTTAGCGCGTCTAGGTAATCGCCGAGACGTCCGTCCGCGGTCACCGGAAGCGCGCCCGCCACCGAGCGCTGATTCGCGCTGAAGGCGTCTCCGCCGAGACCCGAGGCCGCGCCGCGGTAGTTCAGCGAAACCGAGAGCCGCGTGCCGTCGCCCGCGAGCGCGAGGTTCACGAACTCGAAGCCCTCGCCCGCGACCGAGCCGTAGCCCGACGCGACCGCGCCGTCGATCAGATCCAGCGTCAGTCCTTCCGCGCCGAGCTCGCGCTCGTTCACGAGGTTCGAACGGACGATCGCCGTGAAGCCGCTCAGATCCGTCGTCGCGTCCGTGACTTTGAGCACGTCGATCGAATCCGCCGCGTACAGGTCGTGGACGACGGCCGTCGTTTCCGCCGAGCGGGTCCGAGCCGAAACGAGCTTGCCGACCGTGAAGGTCGCTTCGCCGCCGCGGTCGCCGATTTCGAGCGTCGTGCCGGCGCCCATCGCGAGCGTTCCCGCGACCTTCGCGCCCGCGCCGCCCGTGAACGTGCCCGAAGCGAAGTTCACGTCGCCGCCGAAGGTCTTGCCCGCCGTCAGCGCGGCGTCGCCTTCCGCGACGTTCAGCGTGCCCGTGAAGCCCGCCGCGTCGCCCAGCGCCAGCGCGCCGGAGCCCGTCTTGTTCACCGTGCCGTTCCCGCCGTCGAGCGAGAGCGCGAACCTGTTCTCGGAAGCGAGATTCGCCGCGCCGGAAACCGACAGGCCGGAAACCGCGTCCGTATCGACCGCGAGATTCAGCGTTCCCGCGACCGAAGTCGCGTCCGCGGAGACCTGCGAGCTCTTCGCCGTCAGCGTGCCTTCGACGAGCAGCGTTCCCGCCGAGAGCGCGCCGCTCGTCTCCGTCGCGCCGCCGAGCGTCAGCGTGTCCGTCGCCGAGACGGAAGCCGAACCCGTGAGCCCGCCGTTCAGAGAAACGTTCTTGCCGGAAATCGCGCCGTTCGCGTTTTCGACCGTCTGAGCGACGGAGATTTCGTTCTCGCCGCCGACGATCGAGCCGCCGTCGAGCGTAAGCTTCGTGAAGCTCTGATCCGCCGTCGCCTCGACCGTGCCCGCGACCTTCAGATTCGTCGTCGAGCCGCCGAGCTTCGCCGTCGCGTCGACCGCGACCTCAAGCTCGGAAATCGAACCCGCGTTCTGCGTCAGCGTCGCGCCGTTCGTTAGCGTGACCGAAGCCGCCGCGCCGTCGTTCTGCGTAAACGTCGCGTCGTTCACCGAAACGTCCGCGAGCGTGCCCGTCGAAACGAGTTCGGACCCGCTCTTGACCGCCGTCGAGCCGTTCACCGCGCCGGAAACAGTCACTTCGGAATTCACGGCGTCGATCGAAGCGACCGTGCCGCGGATCGTGACGGTCGAACGCGTCGCGTCGACCGCGCCGGCGTCGCCCGCCGTTTGCGTGAACGTCGCGCCGTTCTCCAGCGTGACCGAAGCCGCCGTGCCGCCGTTCTGTGCGAACGTCGAAGCGTTCACGGAAACGTCCGCGAGCGTGCCGCCCGTCTGCGTCAGTTCGGAATTCTCCTTGACCGCCGTCGCGCCGGTCACCGTGCCGGAAGTCGAGAGAACCGAGCCGTTCTCCAGCTTCAGCGCGCCGGTCACCGTTCCCGAGAGAGTCGAGTTTGTGCCCGCAGCGACGTCGTTCAGCGTCAGATTGCCGTTGACCGTGCCCGCGATCGCCGCGGAGCCGCCCTTGACCGTCACACCGGACTCGACCGTCGCGCCCGCCGCGAGCTCGTAATCCTTGACGAGAATGCTCGTGGCCGTGAGCGTGCTGCCCGCTTCCTGGACGATCTTCGCGTCGGAGAGCGAAATCGTCTCGGCGCTGTTTTCGCCCGCGATCGTCACCGTGCCTTCGCCGGCGACGAGGTCGCCGTTGATCGTCGCGTTCTTGAGCCCCAGTTCATTGCCTTCGCCCGAGAGCGTGACGTTGCCGTTGACCGTGGAGTCATCGATGGAAATCTTCGCGCCGTCCGCATCGGCGTCGAAGCCGAAATCGCCCGAAACCGTCGAATCCCTGACGATGAGTTCGCCGTCGCCGAAAACCGTCGCGGCGCCGAGAGCGACGTCCGCCGCGCCGTCGATCGTCAGCGAACCGGAGACGTTCGTCTCGTCCGCCGAAACTTCGCCGGAGAGTGTCGCGTCGCCTTCGACCGCGAGCGTTCCCGCGTCGACAGAACCGTTCTCGATCGTCGTTTCGTTCCTGAGCGTCAGCGTGCCGGAAGCCGTGAGATCGACCTGGTCGCCCGCCGCTTCGGAGACGCCGTTCAGCGTGACGTCCGCGCCCGAAATCGAGCCGGAAGCGTCCGCGACCGCGTTCTCGATCTCGACGTCGCCCGGCGCGACGAGCGCGCCGCCCGAGAGCGTGAGATCCGTGATCGTCGCGGACTCGGCATTCGCCGTCGCGCCGGAGAGCGTCAGATCGGAAGCCGCGAGTTCGCCCAACGAAACGGTTTCGGAGCCGTCGAGCGTCAGCGAGCCGGAGACGTTCGTCACGCCCGCCGAAACTTCGCCGGAGAGCGTCGCGTCGCCTTCGACCGCGAGCGTTCCCGCGGAGACCGCACCGGAAACCGCAGCCGTGCCGCCGAGCGTCAGCGTGCCGGAAGCCGTGAGATCAACCTGGCCGCCCGCCGCTTCGGAGACGCCGTTCAGCGCGACGTCCGCGCCCGAAATCGAGCCGGAAGCGTCCGCGACCGCGTTCTCGATCTCGACGTCGCCCGTCGCGACGAGCGCGCCGTCGTCGAGCGTGAGATCCGTGATCGTCGCGGACTCGGCTTTCGCCGTCGCGCCGGAGAGCGTCAGATCGGAAGCCGTGAGTTCGCCCAGCGAAACTTCCGCGCTGTCGGAAACGGTCAGCGAGCCTTCGACGTTCGTCGCGAGCGCGTCGAAACTGAGATCGCCGCCCGAGAGCGTCGCTTCCGTGCCCGAGGCGATCTTGAGTTGACCGATATCGCCGGCGTTGACGTCGCCCGAAAGCGTGCCCTGCAGCGCGAGCGTGTCCGCGTCGATTTCGACGCCGTCGCCGGAAAGTCCGTCCTTGAGCGTCAGCGTGTCCGCGGAAATCTTGCCCTTCGCGTCGGCGACCGCGTTCGTCACCGAAACGTCGCCCGTCGAAGAAAGCGCGCCGCCGTTGAGGTTCAGCGTGTCGACGTCGACGGTCTCATCGGAATTGAGCGCTCCGCCGGCGTCGAGCGTCAGCGTTCCCGCGTCGATCGCGACTCCGGAGACGCCGAGCGTCGCGTCGGAGGTCACGTTCGCGTTCGCGAGCGTGAGCGTCGGTTCGTCGCCCGCGCCGTCGTCGGCCTCGATCGCCGAGTTCGACGAAACGGAGAGACGGGAAACTTCCACGTTCGCCGCGGCGACGGCGACGTTGCCGCCGTTCAGGACGAGCGCGCTTTCGTCGTCGGTCGTCGCGACGTCGCCCTTGAGTTCGAGGGAGCCGCCGTTGTTGATCGAGACGACCGCGCCGTCCGCGAGCTCGAGACCGCCGTCCGCGACCGAGAGCTGACCGGAGTTGTCGACCCAAAGATCCACGCCCTTGAGCGTCGCGCCGTCCGCCTTGAAGTCCGCGTCGTTCAGGCTGACGCGGTCGAAGCCGGAGATCGTCGCGTCCGTCGCCGTGAGCGAGGAATTGCCGCTCAGCGCGACGCTGAAGCCCGAAGCGCCCGCCAGCTCGATGTCGGAAATCGTCGCCCGGGAATTGTTCGTGAGCTTAAGCCCCTCGCTCACTTCGAGCGTGACGCGCTCGTCGAGATTTTCCTCGTTGGCGGCGACGCCCGTGACCGTCAGCGTCGAATTGTTGAAGCTCGCGTTGCCGAGATCGCCGAGCGTGCGGTCGGCGGTGCTCGCGTCGCGCTCGATGTCCTCGATCGTCAGATCCGCGTTCGTGAGACTCGTCGCGCGGCGCACGTCCACGTGCGAGTAGGTGTACTCGGGAACTGCGTCGTCGTAGTATTCGGCGATCCGAATCGTGAGGCTCTGTCTGCCCTGCGCCGGAAGGGAGAGATTTTCCGTGCCGACGCCCGAGAGCTCGTAGCTGCCTGCGGCTTTCTGCTCGAACACCACGTTGCCGCTCGAAGCGATGATTTCGCCGCGCGTCTCTTCCGTCACGACGATGTTGCCCGCCTTCAGTTCGAACTGCGAGTACGCGTCGATCCAAATGTTGCCGGCGCCGTCGTGGTCCGTGACGAGGATTTTGCCCAAAGCGTTGTCGGCGACGAGCTTGCCGCCGTCCGTGAGCTGAATCGTGCCTTCGTCGCCCGCGGCGATCGCGTCCTTCATCTTGAGCGTGCCGACCTTGACCGTCGCCGCGTCGTTCGCGCTCATGCCGAAGCCGTCCACCTTGACCGCGCCCTGCGCGGACTCGGTGAGGTCGAGCGCGGCGATTTCCGCGAACGCGCCGGAAGCGAGCGAGAGCGTCGCGCCCGTTTCAAGCTTCAGCGTGCCGTTCCCGACGTCGAGCACGCCGTAGTCCGAAAGCGCGACGGAGCCCGTTCCCGCGACCGTCATGTCGCCCGCGGCGGCGAAAGTCGCCTTGTCGGCGGACGTGCCGGAGACGTTCAGCGCGCCGTTGAGAGCGATCGCGGCGGCGCCCGCGTTCTGCGTCAGCGTCGCGCCGTTGAGCACGTTGACGACCGCGCCCGCGCCGTTCTCGAGATTCATGAAGGTCGAAGCTTCGGCGTCGCCGGAAAGGTCGTCCCCCTTGAGCGTCAGCGTGCCGCGGTCGTTCAATTCGATGTTCGTGACGGCGATCTTGCCGTGGACCGAGGCGGTCTTGTCGTCGGCGACGTCGAGCGTCGTCGTCGTGATCGAGGAGGCTTCGCCGAGCGAAACGTCCGCAGCGACCTGCACCTTGTCGGCGTCGGTCGCGCCCGCGACCGTGGAGACCGTCACCTTGCCGGAAGCATCGAACGCGTTCGTCGTGAAGGAGATCGTCTTGTCGGCTTCGAGCGTGCGGATCGTGAGGTTTTCGACGGTCGTTCCCGCGCCGCCCGCGATCGCGAGGGAGCCGGCGGTCTGCGTCAGTTCCGCGTTCGAGGCGGAAAGCTCGCTGTTGATCGTCGTGTCGCCTTCGGAAACGGTCAGCTTCGCGTTCGCGGTCTGCGTTCCCGTGAGGGAGAGCGTCGCGCCCGTCGCCGCGTCCGTCCAGGTCTTCGCGGTCGCGGAAGCGGCGTCCGTCAGCGCGAACGCGCCGTTGTTCTCGACGCCGTCTTTAAATTCGGATTGACCGCCGGCAACGGAGAAGCTCTTGCCTGCCGAGACCGTCAGTTTCCCGTCAAGCGTGAGCGTTCCCGCGTTCGTCACGGTCAAATTGTTCTGCGCCGGCGACCACGCCTGCACGAGGCGGAGCGAATCGAGCTCGTTGATTTCGATTTCGGAGGCGACGCCCGCGAGCGCTTCGTCCGGATTCGTGATCTTGACCTGCGTGGAGACTTCCGTTTCGCCCTCGCCCGCCGTCGTGCCGACGACGAGCTTTTCCGCCGTCAGCTTCGCGTCGAAGACGAATTCGGCGCCGTCCGTCGCGCCCGAGAGCGTGATCGCGCCGTCGGTCGCGGTCGCCGTGATTTCAAGCGTGTTCGCGATGCCGGGTCCGGAGAGCTGCTCCGTGAGATTGATTTCGACGTTCGCGCCTTCGATCGTGCCGACCGCGGCGCCGGGCGTCCCAAATGCATTGTCGGTGATCGGCGCGTCGACGAAGACGTCGCCCGTCGCCCTGACCGTTCCCGCAGTCGCGAACCAGCCGAGCTTCAGCGAGTCTTCGATCGTCAGGTCGCCGTCGTTCTCGAAAACGCCGCCGGAGTGAACGGAGACGTTCTTGAGCGCCGCCTTCGCGTCGTCGGCTCCGGTGAAGTCTTCGGCGGTCTTGAGCACGGCGCCGACCGCGGAGACGTTTTCAAGGAAGTTGACGTCCGCCTCCGTCGCGTCCGCCGTGAAGTTTGTGCCGAAATTCGACGCGAAAATCGTCTTCGCGTTAATCTCGGAGCCTTCACCGAAAGCGGACTCGCCGGAGAAGTTGACCTGCCCGTCCGCACCGACGATCTCGCCTTCCGCGTCGCGGGAGACGCCCGCGTTGAGCGTCAGCGCGCCCGTCGAGCCCGTTCCCGCCATGAAGCTGACGTCGTTCGCCTCGATCGTGCCGGAAGCGCCGGCGGCGAGCGCGTTCGTGAACGTGGCGTCGCCGTTGACCGTGAGCGTGCCGTCCGAAAGCGCGGCGTTCGCGAAGGTGACATCCGCGTCGTCCGTGAGCGTCAGCGCGCCGTCCGTGAGCTTCAGCGTTCCCGCGAGCGCGTCGCCGGCGACGGACGCCGCTTCGAGCGCGGAGCCGTCGATTTCGAGCACGGAAGCGTCGCCGACGACCGCGAGTTCGCCGATCGCGACGTTCGTGCCCTGCGTGAGCTTCAGCGTGCCGTTGCGCGTTTCCGCGCCGACGGTTTCGCCGACGGAAACGTCGAGATGCGTCCAGTCGAGCTGCGCGCCGTCTTCGCCCGCGGTCTCCGTGATTTCGAGCGTGCTGTGCGAAGCCGTGTCCGCGTAGGCGTCCGCGACGGCGAGCGAATCGACGTTCGAGAGATCGAGTTTGGAAAGCGTGACCGTGACGTCCGTGCCGTCGTTCGCGAGATCCGTCACGCGGAGTTCGTCCGCCGTGATCGCGATGTTCTGCCCGAGCGCGTTGCTCGCGGTGACGACGACGTCGTGCTTCGTCGTGCCGTCGGAAGCCGTGAGCGCGCCGCCGGTGCCGTTCAGCGCGGCGACGTGCATGTCTCCGGCCGTCGCGACGAGTTCGCCGCCTTCGTTCAGCGTGACGTTCACGCCGCCGGTCGCGACCGAGCCGACGGTCCCCGCCGTCAGCGTGGAATGAATCGGAGCGTCGTTCGCGCCCGTGCCGTTGCCGGCCACGACGATCGTGCCCGTCACGCCCGGAAGGGCGTTCGCGACCGAAGTCGCCGTGGCGTAGGTGACGTAAACGTCTTCGCCGAGCGGATTGACGCCGCCGACGACGAGCGTGCCGCCGTCCGCGAGCTCGACCGCCGTCAGTTTGTGCGGTACGACCGCGGGCGTTCCCGCGAGCTCGTTGTTGTTGCCGCGCAGATCGAAAGTCGCGCCCGCGCCGACGGAAACCTTGGTGAGACGGTTCCGCGTGTTGACGAAGCCGTTGACGATCTGAACGTTCGCGCCGTCTTCGACGACGATTTCCTGAGCGTCGAGTCCGAGCCCCGCCTGAACGTCGACGTCGGCGGACGCGTCGTTCTTGAAGACGATGTTCTTCGCCGCGTCCACCTTGGCGACGGCGAGCCCGTTGATGCCCGAAACCTTGGAGAGAAGGACGTCGCCGGCCGTCGCCGATTCGGTCTTCAGCGTGATTTCGGAATTGCCGAGCTTGAGCTCCGCGCCAGAAAGGTCGATGGCGCCGTTCGTCGCCGTGACCTCGGAATTGTTCGCGATTTCGAGCGAGCCGACCGCCGTGACCGCGCGCGTCGCCGCGAGCGTCGCGCCCTGGTCGAAGCTCGTCTCGCCCTTGAGCAGGATGTCCTGCCCCGCCGTAAGCGTCGCGTTCTCGCCGAACGTCGTCGCGTCGGCGTCCGCGTCGTCGCCGAGCGCGATGTCGCCCGCGGTCGCCGTGAGCGTCGCGCGGTCGCCCGCGCTCGTGTTGCCCTTGACCGTGACGTTCTGCGCGGCGGTGATCGCGAGATCGTCGCCCGTCGTCAGATCGCCTTCGACGGTCGCGCTCGTGCCCGCATTGATCGTGAGATCGCCGACGGTCTCGCCGTCCGCGTTCTCGGTCGTGAGATCGCCCGCGGCCGTGACCGCCTGAGAAGCCGTGAGCGTCGCGCCCGTGTCGAACGTCGCGTCGTTATTGAAAGTGATGTTGCCGTTCGTCGTATCCGTTCCCGCGGTCAGCGTCGCGTCCGCGCCGAAGGTCGCGTCGCCCGTGAGCGTGATGTCGCCGCCTGTCGCCGCCGTTCCCGCCGTGATCGCGGCGGAGTCGCCGACGTTCGTGGCGCCCGTGACGGAAACGTTCTTCGCCGCGGAAACCATAAGATCGTCGCCCGCCGTCAGATCGCCGCTGACGGTGACGCTCTCCTCGCTCGAAACGAGCTCGACGTTCGAGCCGGCTTCGACGTCGGCCGTCGCGTTCGAAACGGCCTCGTTGCTCGTCGTGACGGTGAGATTCTTTTGGACTTCAAGCTTGGAGTAATCGCCCATCGAAAGCGTTCCCGCGAGCACAAGGTCACTGCCCGTGTGCGACCACGCGGTTTTGTCGTCGGCCGTTCCCGCAGCGAGCGAAACGGAAGTCAAGCGGTTGTATTTCCCGCCGTTGTCGCCATTGCTGCTCGTCGCGGTCGTGAGAGCGGCGCCCTCGCCCAGCTCGACGACGTTCAGATAACCTTCGTCGAGAATTCGCCTCGTCGTCGATCCGATCGTCGCTTCGGCGCCGGCCGCAAGCGCGAGTTTTTTCGTGACGACCTTGGAATCGCCGTTCTGGTTGATGACAGAACCCGTTCCCGTGAACGTCACGGAATCCGAAGGCGTTCCCCAGCCGTTGGTCGTGTTGTTCGTCAGCCAAACTTTATTCGCCGCGCTGTCGGAAATGGAGACGAGGAGAATGTTCTTGGCGCCGATGACGCCCTGATCGGAAACGACGCCGACCTTCGCCGTGCCGCCCGCCGCCTTGATGACGCCGTTGCCCATCGAAACGTCGCCGAGCTCGATCGCGTAAACCGGGTCGGAGGTTTCCGTCGCCGCAATGTCCGCGCCCGTGGACTCGATCGTGCCGGCGTTCATCGTCGTCTGCCCGAGCGACTTCAGCTGGCCGCGCGTGGTGATGAGCGACTGAGCGTCGCCGAGAGTGATTTTGCCGGGCGTCGCATCGGATCCGACGACCTGCGTGCCGGAAAGCTTCAGCGTGTCCGTCGAATCGACCTTGATCGCGTTGACTTTCAGCAGGATATCGTCGGCGGAAAGATCGAGAATCGTATTGATGCCGGACGCCGTTCCACCGACAATGAGTCCGTTTGTTCCGGGTTCCGTCCCGGTGGCGGTGACGACCGAACCGGCGCCGAGCGTAAGCGTCTGATTGCCTTTGATGTGAATCTTGTTCGTATTTTCATCGCCGAGCACAAGCGCTCCGGTAGTCGTACCGGTTCCGCGGGGATCGATTTCCACCGTGCCGGCGTTGCTCGCGGCGATTTTACCGTACGCGCCGTCGACGATCTTCTGAATCGTCACGTTCGTCCCGATGAGCGTGCCGCCCGTGAGCGTGAGACCGGTCGTTCCGGAAACGCCCGAGACGTTTCCCGCAATGAGCGTGTTCGCGCCGACGTCGAGGTTCCTGACGTTCGCCGCGCCGCTCGTCTCGACCGTGATCGGCGCTTCCGCCGTGCCCGCGAGCGTGAGGCCTCCGTCGTTATTCGTGGCGGTGAATTTCAGCGCGCCCGCGCTCGCGGACTTGTTGAGAACGATTGTGCCGGCGTTGGCGATCTCGGTGATTTCGCCGGAGGATCCTTCCGCGATGCCGTAAATGTTCGTGGAGCCGTTCGTCGCGGAGAGGTCGAGCGTGCCGCCGCGCATCGTCAGCGTGCCTTCTTCGCCGAGCGTGAAGGCGGTCGCCTTGACCGAAGCGGCGCCGGAGCCGATCGTGAGGTTCTTCGCGTCGACCGTTCCCGCCGTGGAGACGGCGACGCCGTCCGCGACTTCGAGCGTTCCCGCGCGCGCCTGCAGATCAAGCTCGCCGGCGAAAGTCTTGGCGGCGGTGAATTTCGCGATCGCGTCTTCGCCGGAAACGTCCACGAGCCCCGAGGATCCCGCGTCGAGGGAATCGAGGTTCTGCGTGATGCCGTCGCCCGTGAGTTCGAGCGTGCCGCCGTTGAGCACGGTCGTCGCGCCCGCCTCCGCGACGAGGCGTTCCGCCTTGAGCGTTTCGCTCTTGGCGGCTTCGCCGGCGTCGCCGATGGTCAGAGTCGTGCCGGCCGCGAGCGAGACGTCGCCCGAGCCGAGATCGAGAGAAGACCCTTCCTTGAGCGTGACGGAGCCGCCCGTCCGGGTAGAAAGGTTGAGATCCGCCGCCGTGAGCGAGACGTCTTCGTTCACCGTGAGGGCGCCGGAGGCGTTGATGGAGCCCGCGGCGTCGGTCGCCGTCGCCGAAGAGCCCTGAACGTGGTCGAGCGCGAAATCGCTGACGTTGACGACGCCGCCCTGCATCGAGAGGACGGTCACGCCGCCCGCGTTCGCGAGCGTGACGTTCCCGCCCGTCTTGGCGACGAGAGTCTGCACGTTCGCCTCGCCTTCAAAATTGAGTTCGCCGGAAGCCTCGATGCGGGAAAGCGCCGCGTCGCCCGTGATCGTGAGCTGCGCGTTCTCGTTGACGGCGATTTTGCCGTAATTGTTGGACGACTGCACGGACGCGAAGACGACGCCGCGCGCGGCGACGGTGACGGAGGCGACGGAGTCCGGAGCCTGG
The DNA here is from genome assembly GCF_050314555.1 of Candidatus Spyradosoma sp. SGI.093. Classification (NCBI taxonomy): domain Bacteria; kingdom Pseudomonadati; phylum Verrucomicrobiota; class Opitutia; genus Candidatus Spyradosoma; species Candidatus Spyradosoma sp. SGI.093. Next base: position 135,256 of record NZ_JBNPNH010000001.1, read on the forward strand.
AACTGAAGCTTGCCGAAATCGAGCGGCGCGCCCGAAGATTCGATCGTGAGCTCGGTGCGGGCGGAAAGCGTCGTCGTGTCCGCGACGGACGCGGCGGCGGTTCCGCCGAACGAAATCTGTCCGGAGCCGAAGGCGAGATTGTCCGCGGAGTAGTCGCCTTCGGTCACGGAGGCGTCGATCGAGACGGTCGTCGCGGCGTACGCGGGAGCGGCGGCGAAAGTCGCAAGCCCTGCGGCGACGAGGAAGGCGGGCGCGGAAGCCGCTTTCTTGGCGCCGAGGAAGCGCGCGATGAATCGGAAGAAGCGAGATTTGTTTCGATGCATGTTCATAAATTTTCAGGGGATTATTTTTTGAGTGGCGGAAGCATAGCGATTTGGGAAATCGCAAAGCGTCCGCTCCCGTTCCCGCGGAAACCTTTTCCCGGAAACGCCGAGCCTCGTCCCCGTCGCCTCTCTCTCCAAAAATCTTTCTTTAACTCCAATCAGTCGATTGGTCAAAAATCTTTGCGCTTTTAAAATCGCCGTTAAAAGCGTCGCCGGAGGAAAATATGCTTGCTTTGCGATTTCCCAAATCGCAGGGCGTCGTCCGGCGCGCCTCCGCATAAAATTTCATCATGAAGATCAGACTTTCACAAAACGAGATGCGGGAATACGTGGCGGCGCGCGGGCTGCTGGCGAAGACGGGCTTCGGGCTCGTGGAGGCGGCGGCGCTGGCGAACGCCGTCGCGGAGCGGCTCGGCGCGACGACGGGAACGGGATTGCTCGAAACGCTGCTCGGAAGAGTTCCGGTTCTTCGGGAGGAGGCGGAGAAACCGTCCGGAACGTTCGGCGAGATTTTCGAACGCTATCTCGAGGCGCGCCGCAATCTGCGCCCGCGGACGCGAAGCGACTACCGGGAGCGCTGCCGGCGGCTGCTCGCGCGCGTTCCCGCGCTGAAGGACGCGCCCCTGCCGCGGATTTCGACCGAAGACTGCCTCGCGGCGCTGAACGCGGCGTTCCCGCGCGAGCGCCAGGCGGTGAAGGGGCGCGCGCTGATGTCGGCGGTCTTCGGTTTCGCGGAACGCCTCGGTCTCGTCCCGCGCAATCCGGTCGCGGCGATCGGAGTGCCGGAGGTCGCGGAAAAGGAAATCGTTCCGCTGACGCTCCGCGAAGGCGAAGAGCTGGTGCGCGCGGCGCGGGAGCTCGCGGGCGCGCGCGCCGCGCTCGCCGTCGGGCTGATGCTTTACGGCGGCATCAGGCCGACGGAGGTCTCGCGGCTCAGGCGCGCGGACGTCGATCTGCGCGAAGGCGTGATCTGCATCGCGCCGACGCGCAGCAAGACGGGCGGCGCACGGCACGTCTCCGTGTTCCCGCCGCTGATGCGCCTGCTGCGCGAGCCCGGCGCGCTGCCGCTGGAAGAGGACGCTCTGCTCGTTCCCGCGGACTGGACGCGCAAATGGCTGCGCATCCGACGCGCGTGCGGCTGGGGGAGCGACGCGGCGCGCCCGTGGAGGCAGGACGTGCTGCGGCACACGTTCGCGAGCTATCACCTGAAGCTTTTCCGCGACATCGCGAAGCTGCAGCTGGAGATGGGGCACACCTCGCCGAAGCTGCTCTTCGCGCGCTACGTGAATCTGCGCGGCGTCGCGCGCGCCGACGCGAAAGCGTTCTTCCGGTGACGCGGAGATTTTTTTGAATCCGCGGAGCGCGCGAACCTCCAAGCCCTAAACTCCTCCAACCCTTAACCTCTTAACCTTTAACCCTTAACCTTTAAGCTTTCTCCTTCAGATGCCGAGGAGCTGCTTCATGTCGGCGAGGGAGATCTTCGCGGATTCGGCGTCGCTCGCCTCGAAGACGGACTGCAGCAGGGCGCGCTTTTCGTCCTGGAGCTCGAGCACGCGTTCCTCCACGGAATCGGCGACGACGAGCTTCACGGACGTCACCGCGCGCGTCTGCCCGATGCGGTGCGCGCGGTCGGTCGCCTGCGCCTCCGCCGCGGGGTTCCACCACGGATCGAAATGCACGACCATGTCCGCGCCCGTGAGATTGAGCCCGACGCCGCCCGCCTTCAGCGAGATCAGGCAGACGGGAACGCTCTCGTCGGCGTTGAACTTTTCGCAGATTTCGGCACGGTTCTTCGTCGCGCCGTCGATGTAGGCGAAGGGGATTCCGTCCGCCCGGAGCACGTCCTTCAGGAACGCGAGCACGGAGACGAACTGCGAGAAGACGAGCACGCGGTGTCCGCCCGCGACCGCCTCGTCGAGCAGTTCGCGGAAGGCGCGCAGCTTCGCGGATTCGCTCTCGGGGAAATCCGGGTCGAGCAGGCGCGGCTCCGTGCAGATCTGGCGCAGGCGCAGCAGCTGCGAGAACGCGGCGAAGCGGATGCGGTTGTCGGCGGCTCCGGACATTTCGAGCTCGAAGATTTCGCGGCGGGAACGGTCCTGCCAGTCCGCGTAGAGCTTCGCCTGGGCGTCGCCGAAGCGGCACCAGACCTTCTGCTCGATGCGCGGCGGGAGCTCCGGCGCGACGAGGGATTTCGTGCGGCGCAGAATGTAGGGCGCGGCGAGCGTGCGGACGATTTCGCGGTCGCGTTCCCGCCGGTCCGCCGCCGTCATCGAGACGCCGGGCGCGTCCGGCGCAGGCATGAATCCGGGCAGGATGAAGTCGAAGAGCGTGCGCAGGTCCTCGATGGAATTCTCCACGGGCGTTCCCGTGAGGACGAAGCGCGTTCCCGCGGGAATGTCGCGCAGCGCGCGCGAGTTGCGCGAGCGGCGGTTCTTGACCTGCTGCGCCTCGTCGGCGACGATCGCGCGCCACGTTCCCGAGGCGAGAAAATCCGCGTTGTCGATGCGCAGCGTCGCGTAGGACGTGATGACGACGCCGCGCGGGAACGCCGTCAGCTCCTCGCGGGAACGCTTCTGCCCGTGGTGGACGAGCGTCGCCAGATGCGGCGCGAAGCGCGCCAGCTCCCGCCGCCAGTTTTCGACGAGCCCCGCGGGCGCGACGACGAGCACGCGCAGATCCGCCGAGGGATCCGTCGCGAACACGGCGGAAAGGAACGCGATCGCCTCGACGGTCTTGCCCAGGCCCATTTCGTCGGCGAGGATTCCGCCGAGCCGATTTTTGTAAAGATGCCACAGCCACGCGGCGCCGATCTGCTGGTAGATGCGCAGCCGTCCGTCGAGCTCCGCGGGAACGGGCGCCTTGCGCAGACGGCTCAGGTCGCGGAGCGCGCCGGAGCGCCTGCGCCAGGTTTCGGGCGGCTCGAAATTCACGCCGAGCTCCTCGAAGACAGCCTCCGCCGAAGCCAGTTCCGCGCGCGAGACGCGGCGGCGGAACGCGGGCGAGCCGGCGTAGCGCGAGCCGGAGCGGTCGAGACGTTCGCGCACCGCGGCGAGCTTTTCGGAGACTTCCCGCGGAATGAGCACGATGCGCCCCGCCTTCGTCTTCACGTACGGGCAGGAACGCGTCAGCGCGGCGTTCACCTCCGCCTCGGGAACGCCGTAAGTCTCGATGCCGACGGCGATTTCGAATTTGTCGCCCTGCTCGAACGCGTCGGTCTTGAGCCTGGCGACGCGCAGGCTCTGCACGAATTCGTTGAACATCGGCGACATGCGCGGCGCGAAGCGTTCGCGGAAGCGTTCCCACTCGCGCGCGAGAAAGCACAGCACCGCGTGCTCGCCGCGCAGGAACCAGCGCGCGGAACGCACGTCTAGGTCGAAGCCGTTGTATTTGAGCTTGTCGTAGATCGCCTCGTAGTTTTCGGACTCGCGCGACGGCAGCACGACGGAGATCCACTGCGCGTTCCCGTCCGTCTGCGGACGGCGCACGAGCGGCTGCTGCTCCGCGCGGAGCGCCCCGCGCGCGGCGGGACGTTCGGATTTCTTCGGGCGCGCCGGGCCGCCGCGTTCCCGCGCCGCGAAAAGCGCGTCCGCGGACGGCGCGGGCTTCGGCGCGGAAGGCGGCGCGTTCTCGCGCAGCGTCCGCAGCACGGCGGCTTTGCGCGCCTCTTCCGCCGCCTTGAGCATCGCCGAAAAATACGAGAAATAAACCGCGATCGCGTGGCGGCAGACGCGCCCCGAGCGCCCGACGTCGCAGCTGCACTGAGACTTCACGAACGTGCGGGAACGCAGATCGAGATTCACCAGAAAGCGCCGCGCGCCGTCCGCGACCTTGCCGCGCATGACGGGCGCGGCCCACATCACGTCGAGCACGGAGCCGACGAGCGCCTTGCCCTCGCGCAGCGTCTGCGCGGGAACGCTCTCCGCCCATTCTTCGTCGGGAATCTGCGGCGGCAGCGCGCCGGAATCTTTTTTCTTCTCCACGGCTCTCAGAAAAGTTCAAGCTGGCGCGGCTCGGCGGCGGCGTCCGCCGCGGGCGCGGATTCGTCCTCGGGCGCGGCATCCGTCTCTTCCGCCGCCGCGCCGACGCGCGCGAGCAGTTCCGCCTCGTCGATGACGGGAACGCCGAGCGCGCGCGCCTTGTCGAGCTTCGAGCCCGCCTCTTCGCCCGCGAGCACGAAATCCGTCTTCGAGCTGACGCTTCCGGAAACCTTTCCGCCGTGGCGTTCGATGAGCGCCTTGGCTTCGTCGCGCTTCAGCGTCGGCAGCGTGCCCGTGAGCACGAAGACCTTTCCCGCGAAAATCTGCGGGGCGGCGTCGCTCTCGCCTTCCGTCCCGGCGCCGAGACCGAGCGCGACGAAGCGTTCCGCGAGCTCGCGGTTGCGCGGCTTTTCGAAAAAGGCGAGCACGTTCGCGACGAGCACGGAGCTCTTGTTCTTTTCGTCGTCCGCCCGCTTCAGCAGCGCGTCGCGGAGCTCCGCCTCGGAGGCGTCCGCAAGCGCGGCGAGCGAGCGGAACTTCTTCGCGAGCAGCTTCGCGTTCTCTTCGCCGATGCCGGGAATGCCCAGCCCGTTGACGAGCCGCGCGAGCCCGCGCGAACGCGACGCCTCGATGCCGTCGAGCAGATTGCGCGCGGATTTTTCCTTGAACTTGTCGAGTCCGACGAGATCGCTTTCCCGAAGCGCGTAGAGGTCGGCGGGAACGCTCACGAGCCCGCGCGCGACGAGCTGCGCGGCGACCGCCTCGCCGAGATTGGGAATGTCCATGCAGGATTTTCCCGAGAAATAAAGCAGGCGGCGGACGCGCACTTCCGGCGTGTCCTTTTCGCGCAGATACCAGGCGGCGACGCGCTCCGTGCCTTTTTCGGGGCGTTTCGGATCGACGAGGCGCTCCGGGCGCTCGGCGTCGAGCCCGGCGGCCTTCACCGCTTCGGCGAAGGAGAATCTCCGCGCGTCCGCGGGGCGTTTTTCGGGCACGAAGCGCACGACCTGCGGAATGATTTCGCCCGCCTTTTCGACGATGACGCGGTCGCCGACGCGCAGATCCTTCGCGGCGATCTCGTCCTCGTTGTGGAGCGTGGCGCGGGAGACCGTCGTTCCCGCGACCTCGACGGGATCGAGCTCGGCGACGGGCGTGATCTTGCCCGTGCGGCCAACCTGCAGCGTGACGGCGCGCAGGGTCGTCTCCGCCTGCTCCGGCGCGTATTTGAAGGCGATCGCCCAGCGCGGCGCGTTCGCCTTTTCGCCGAGCTCGCGCTGCACGTCGATGCGGTTGATCTTCACGACGGCGCCGTCGGTCGGGAAATCGAATTTTCCGCGCAGTTCGCCGAGCTCGCGGATCGCCGCGAAGGCGGCTTCGCCGTCGCGCGCGCGGCCGAAGAATTCCGTCACGGGAAAGCCCCACGAGACGAGCGCGTCGCGCAGGTCGGCGAGCGTCGCGAACGCGCTCGGCGGCTCGCAGAAGCCGACGCCGTAAACGTAGGTGTCGAGGCGGCGGGCGCGCGTCTCCTGCGGGTTCTGCGACTTCATCGTTCCCGCGGTGAGGTTGCGCGGGTTCGCGAAGGGCTCGAGTCCGAGCTTCTCGCGCTCGGCGTTGATGCGGCGGAACTCCGCGTTGCGCATGAAGATTTCGCCGCGGATTTCGATGACGTCGGGCACGGGAACGCCGCCGGGCGCGGTCTTCAGTTCGGCGGGAACGCCGGCGATGTTCGCGGCGTGGCGCGAGACGTCGTCGCCCTCCTCGCCGTTGCCGCGTGTCGTCGCGCGCACGAATTTTCCCTTTTCGTAAGTGTAGGAGACGGAGATGCCGTCGATCTTGGGCTCGACGACGAAGTCGAGCTTTTCGGCGGGAACGTCCCTGGCGACGCGGCGGCAGAACTCGGCGAAATCGCCTTCGCTGTACGTGTTGTCGAGCGACTGCATCGGCGTGCGGTGGCGGTATTTCTCGAAGGCGCCCGTGCGGTCGTCGCCGACCTTGTTCGTGGGCGAATCCGCGCTCGCGTACTGCGGGAACGCGGCTTCGAGACGCTTCAGCTCCGCCTTGAGCCGGTCGTATTCGTAGTCCGAAATCGTCGGCGTGGTGTGGCGGTAATAGCGCTCGTCGTGTTCCGAAATTTCCTTGCGGAGCGCGTCGATGCGCAGTTTTTCTTCGGGGACGTCTGGCATGGTCGTTGAAAAAGCGTTGAGCGCGCCGCCGCAGAACGCCCAGAGGCAGAACGCGGCGCGCGCGGTTTTGAAAAAGGGAGCTCCGACGGCGACGTTCCCGCCGCGTCCCGAGAGGGAGGCGGGATTTCGTTTCGGCGCTCGGGAGCGGGAACGCATGGACTACAGCCGCACGTAGGGATTCGTTTCGATCTCGTCGCCGACGCTCGTTTCCGGGCCGTGGCCGGGGAAGACGCGCACGTCGCGCGGGAGCGTGAAGAGCTTTTCGCGGATGTTCTTTTCGAGCACGGCGAAGCTGCCGCCGGGCAAGTCCGTGCGCCCGACGCTGCCGGCGAAAAGCGCGTCGCCGGTGAACACGCATTTTTCCGCGGCGCAGTAGAACGCGAGGCTGCCGGGGCAATGCCCGGGAACGGCGAGCGCGCGCCATTCCGCGCCGAGCAGCGTGAACGTCTCGCCGTCCGCCGTCGGGCGCGAAAGCGCGAACGCGGGAAAGTCCGCCGCCGTCAGCCCCGGAATCGCGCTCTGGTACCACGGCGCGAATTTTTCGGGATTTTCGTGAAAGGCGCGTCCGTCCTCGTGCGCGAAGACGGGCGCGTCCGCGCGCGTTCCCGCGAGCAGCGCGGCGACGCCGCCGTTGTGGTCCCAATGCCCGTGCGTGATGAGAATCGCGTCGAGCGCGAGACCTTCGCGCCGGATGATCGGGAGGAGTTCGGCGTCCGAGCCGGGCGGAACGTCGACGACGACGCAGCGGCCGTTCTCGGAAATCAGATAAGCGTTGGTCGCGAAAGGACCGGCGGGAATGGTGCGGATGTTCATTTTGGAAAGCTTAAAGCTTAAAGGTTAAGGGTTGAAGGAGGTTAAAAGGTTATGAGGTTAAAGGTTAAGGGAAGAAAAATTCCTCTAAGTTCTCACCCTTAACCTTTAAGCTTTTTCACGCGTTCATGTCCTTCCACTTTTTCGCCATGTGCGAGAAGACGATGAGCGCGATCGCGGAGAGCACGCCGATCGCGGCGAAAGGCAGCCAGACGTTAAGATTCGGCGAATACGTCTCCCAAAGAAGGCGCGTCGCCGCCTGCGCGTCGAGCCCGGTTTCCGCCTGCAGCGCGCTCATCGCGCCGTTGCGCGTGATTTCGAGCTTCGCCTCGAGCGCGCTCACGTCGTCGAAGAACGGACGCCATTCGACGCCGCGTTTCTCCGCGAGCCAGCGCAGCGCGAGCGTCGCCTTTTCGCCGACGTTCCCGTAGATGAAGCCCGCCATCTTCGCGCCCGCGAAGATGCCCACGCCCACGGGAATGTTGATGTAGGCGAGATAGACGCCCTTCTTGTCCGGCGGCGCGATTTCGGAAAGATACTGCGACTTCTTCGGGCCCGTGCACATTTCGCCGAGCGAGAAGAACACGACGCCGAGAATGAAGAACCACGCGTTCTGCGTGTAGCCCGCGACGACGACGCCGACCGTCGCCATGAACATGCCGATGACCATCGCCGAGAGCGTGCGCATCTTGCGCGTGAGCCACGACACGCCGACCACGCCGAGGATGATGAACCACGCGTTGCACGAGATGAGCACCGCCTGCGGCACGCGCAGCGCGCCGTCGTGCTCCTCGACGAGGAACTGCGAAATCCCTTCCGGCAGCGCGCCGAGCGTCGCGGCGACGTTCGCGCTCGAAACCCAGTCTTCGAGGAAGTTCGGCTGCAGGTCCCAGAGCTGGAACATCATCAGCCAGAAGCCCGACATGATGAGAATCCACGTCAGCAGGCGCGGCTGGAAAATGTCGCGCACGGCGTTCACGAGCACGCGCAGCGGCGAAAGCGTCTTCGAGGCGCCCGAGGGCGTGTCGCGGAAGAAGAGCAGCGGCACGAAGTTCAGCAGAATCATGCCCGCGGAAACGCAGAACACGAGCCGCCAGCGCTCGGGGGAATTGGCGGCGCCGAGCGCGTCCGCCATGAAGTTGCCCGAAAGAAACGCCACGGGAATGTAGTGCCCGATGAGCGCGCCGATGTTCACGACCCAGTAGAAGACGCCCCAGCCGAGCGAGGATTTTTCGCGCGGGAGCGTGTGCGAAAGCGCGCCCTGGATGCCCGGCTTGAACAGCGCCGAGCCCGTCGCGAACACCGTGATGCCCGTGAGGAAGCCGAGGTAGTCGCCGTTCACGCCGTCGATCCCGAGCGTTCCCGCGAACGCGTCGAGCGCGGCGACGTCGCGCAGAAACGCCATCAGCAGGTAGCCGACGGACATCATCGCGACGGAAATCGTCATCATCTTCTTGTAGCCGTAGCGGTCAGCGAACCCGCCCGTGACGATGGGCAGGAAGCACTGCACGACCGCCCACCACGCGTAGAGCGTGCCCTTCGCGGCGGCGTCGAGATGGAGCCCGCCGGCGTTGTCCGCCTGCATGATGTAGATGGGCGCGACGACGCGCACGCTGTTGTACGCGAGCCGCTCCATCATCTCGATGAAGTTCAGCTCGAAAAACGGCGTGAGCCACGAGGCGGATTTCTTCGTTTCTGCGGCGGGAACGGCGTCCGTTCCCGTCTCGGAATTCGTCGGATTGCTCATAACTGTCTTCTGTAAAATGTGGCGCCGAGCATAACAAATTCGCCTCCGCCCGCGCAACCGCGAAGGCGAGTCCGGAAAAAGCGCTTGCGTTTTCACGGAAAAAAGCCCATTCTCGCATCTCATTCTTTCGGTCGCGTAGCTCAGTTGGTTAGAGCACAGCATTCACATTGCTGGGGTCACAGGTTCGAGTCCTGCCGCGACCACCATTTTTTCCGAAGCCCGCGAAGACGCGGGCTTTTTCGCGTCCGCCCGCGTTCCCGCGGCGAAATTGGCGTTGAGCCGCGGCGGGAATCCGTACATACTGAGCGCACGAAAATCATGAGCGAATTCGTCACAATCGCCCTGCTCGTCGGGGTCTCCGCTTTCGCGCTCCGGTCCTGGCTCGTGCTTCGTCACTCCAAAAGCGAGTACTATCGGCTGGACTTCAGTCTTCAGCACGAACGCTACAGCAACCGCCTCACCGTCGACTTCATGCACGCGGTGAAGCGTTCTCTGGAGACGGGCGAGGCGCAGGAAGTCACGAAGGACACCGTCTTCAGGAGCATTCTCTTCACGGCGATCCGCGGCACGCGCGCGATGAGCGCCTGCATCTTCCGGCTGAACGAGGACGACGCGTTCGAGCCGATCGCGCGCGCGGGGCTGTTCCCGCTGCTCGGCGGCTATCCCGCGCGCTTCCGCGGCGCGTCGCGGGTCGGTCTGATCCGCGCGCATTTCGAAAAGACGATCTACGCGAAAGACGCGCCGTGCTTCGCCGAAGCGCTCCGCAGCGGGACCGCCACGCTCGTGCGCGCGTTCCCGCTCGCGCCCGGCAATTTCGTTCCCGACGATCCGCCCGCCGTGCCGCGCGACGTCATCGTCGCGCCGGTCTTCCTCTCGGGAAAGCTCATCGGCGTCATCGCCGTCGCCAATCCGCGCCACCGCGGCCGGTTCACGCCGTCGGAAATCAAGCTCGCCGACCTGCTCGCGCAGCAGGCGGGCATGGCGCTGCAGATGCGCACGCTTCTCGCCGTGCGCGCGGAAAAACAGCGGCTCGACTTCGAGCTCGGCATCGCCGCGAGCATTCAGAAGATGCTCCTCCCGCGCTACATTCCCCAGGCGCATTCCATCGACATCGCGACGACCTACCGCCCCGCGCAGACCGTCGGCGGCGACCTCTACGACGTCTTCGACCTCGGCGGCGGGCGCATCGCCGCGATCGTCGCGGACGTCTCCGGGCACGGCGTCTCCGCCGCGCTGCTCATGGCGATCTGCCGCACGAATTTTCACCGGATCGCGCCGACCTCCATCAGCGCCGCGGACCTGCTCCGCCGGCTCGACCGCGTGATGGCGCACTCGTTCTCGCGCGGCAAATTCCTGACCGCCGTCTGCGCGTTTCTGGACACACAGCGCAACACGCTTTCGCTCGCGCGCGCCGGGCACGAACGCCCGCTCCTGCTCTCCAACAACGATCCCGCCACGGGAACGCCGCTGCGCGAGCCCAAGCTCGAATTTCTCGACAGCGGCGGCCTCGCCGTCGGGCTGACGAAGCCGGAGATCTTCGACGCCGCCATTGCGGAGATCTCGCGCCCGTATTTCCGCAACGACGCGCTGATTCTCTACACCGACGGGCTGACGGAGGAGCGCGGCGCGGACGGCGAGGAATTCGGATCCGAGCGCCTCGCGCGCGTCGTCCGCAGGATGCACGGCGAAAACGCGCGGCGCATCAACGACGCCATCATCGCCGAGCTCTCCGCCTTCTCCGGAAAGACCGAATTTTCCGACGACCTCACGCTCGTCGCCATCCGCGCGACCTGAGCCGCTCGCGCCGAAAAAAACACGTTCCCGCCGCACGAAAATGCTCTCCGAATTCCGCCTCCCCGTCATGTCCTGCGCCCGCGCGAAAGCCTGGGAAAAACACTTCTTCGCGCCGGAAAACGCGGGTGCCGAAACGCCGCCGCAGGAACGCGACTTCATGCGCCGCGCGGGAACGCGCATCGGAGACTTCATCCTCTCGCGCCTGCGGGAACGCCCGCCCGCGCACCTGCTCGTCCTCTCCGGAAAAGGCCACAACGGCGGCGACGCGCTCATCGCCGCGCGGCGCGTGCTGAGTGCGTTCCCGCGCGGAAGCGTGCCCGCGAAGATCGTCTTCTTCGCGAAAGACTGGGACGCGCTCGCGCCGCTCACGATGGACGCCTACGAGGATTTTCTGCGCGACTGCGGCAAGGCGCCCGCGCTTTTTCTCCCGGAGGAATCTCCCGACGCGCTCGACGCCTTTCTGCCGCGTTCCCGCGGCGGCGTCGTGATCGACGGCGTTTACGGGCACGGCTTCCGTCCGCCGCTGCGCGAGCACGTCCGCGAGGCGTTCACGCGCCTCAACGCCCTCGGCGGCGGCGACCTGCGCGTCTCCGTCGATCTGCCCTCGGGCGTGAGCGATTCGCCCGTTTCCGTCTGCGCCTTCGCGGCGGACTTCACCTGCGCGACGGGCATCCTCAAGACGCCGCTGCTCGATCCCGCGAACTCGCGCTGCGTCGGCCGCGTCGTGCCGCTCGCGATCGGCTTTCCCGTCGAGGAAAAACGTATCTGCGCGGCGGATACGCGCCTCGCGCTCGAGCGTGTTCCCGCGCGGCGTCCCGCGTTCTGCGACAAGCGCACGTTCGGTCACGTTCTGATCGTCGGCGGCTCGCGCGCGATGCCGGGCGCGCTGATGCTCAACGCGCTCGCGGCTCTGCGCGCGGGCGCGGGGCTCGTCAGCGTGCTCTGCCCGCGGAGCGTCCACGCCGCCTTCGCCGCGCGCGCGCCGGGCGCAATGTGGATTCCCTGCGAAGAGACGCCGGAAGGCGCGCTCGAGCTCCGCGACGCGCTCGCGAAATTCCGTAAATTTTCCGCCAGGGCGGGCGCCGTGCTCTGCGGTTCCGGCATGGGAGACTCGCCCGACGCTCAGGCGCTCGCGCAGAGCGTCGCCGCGGAAACGCCGGAAGCCGCCGCGCTCGTGCTCGACGCGGACGCGCTGCGCCCGGGCACGCTCTCGGCGCTGCGGCGAAGCGACCCGAACGTTCTCCTGCCGCACCACGGCGAATTTCTCCGGCTCGGCGGCGACCCGAAAAACCCCGAGACGTTCCTGAGCCGCAGGCCGCGGGTTTCCGCGTTCGCGCTCAAAGGACCGTTCACGGAAATCCTGGACGCGGAAACGCGCCTGATCACGTCCGCGGGAACGCCCGCGCTCGCGCGCGGCGGGAGCGGCGACGTGCTCGCGGGAATGACGGCGGCGCTCTTCGCCGAACGCGCCTCGCGCCGCGACGCGCCGACGCCCGCGGAACTGCTCGCGCAGGCGGTCTGCTGGCACGGCGCCGCGGCTCAGCATTGGGAGCTCGCGCAGGGCACGCGCACGGCGGACGTCTCCGCCCTGCCCGAGTTCTTCGGCGATGCCCTGCCCTGACCGCCTCCGCGCCGCGAAAAACCGAGGGTCCGGGCGGCAAATTTCAATTTGCCAAAGCGTTCCCGCGCGGATTTAATGAGAGAACATTTTGTTGAAACCACTCTTTGAACAATCACAAAACTATGGCAGCTAAAACAATTCGAGACATCGATGTTAACGGCAAACGCGTGTTCATCCGCGTTGACTTCAACGTTCCGCAGGACAAGGCGACGGGCGCGATCACGAACCCGCAGCGCATCGTCGCGGCGCTCCCGACGATCCAGTACGCGCTCGACCACGGCGCGGCGGTCGTTCTCGCCTCGCACCTCGGCCGCCCGAACGGTCAGGTCACCCCGAAATTTTCGCTCAAGCCCGTCGCGGAAGAGCTCTCCAGGCAGATCGGCAAGCCGGTGAAGTTCGTCGAGGACTGCGTCGGTCCCGTCGCCGAAGAGGCGAAAGCGGCGCTGAAGCCGGGCGAAATCCTGCTCCTTGAAAATCTGCGCTTTCACATCGAGGAAGAAGGCAAGGCTAAGGACGCCGACGGCAACAAGATCAAGGCCGATCCCGCGAAGGTCGCCGAATTCCGCGCGAGCCTTTCCAAGAACGTGGACGTGTACGTGAACGACGCGTTCGGCACGGCGCACCGCGCGCACTCCTCGATGGTCGGCGTCGATCTTCCCGCGAAGGTCGCCGGCTTCCTCATGGAAAAGGAACTCAAGGCGTTCGCGGCGGTGCTCGAAAACCCGGCGCGCCCGCTCCTCGCGATTCTCGGCGGCGCCAAGATCGCCGACAAGATTCCGCTGATCAAGAACCTCATCGACAAGGCGAACGAGATCATCATCGGCGGCGGCATGGCGTTCACGTTCAAGAAGGTCATGCAGAACATGGAAATCGGCGCCTCGCTCTTCGACGAAGAAGGCGCAAAGCTCGTTCCCGAGCTCATCGCCAAGGCGCAGGAAAAGGGCGTGAAGATCACGCTCCCGGTCGATTACGTGTGCGCGGACAAGTTCGCGGCGGACGCGGCGACGCAGGCGGCGACGGACGAAACCGGCATTCCCGCCGGCTGGATGGGCCTCGACGTCGGCCCGAAGACGAACGAAATCTTCACGAAGTCCATTCTCGCCTCCAAGACCATCGTCTGGAACGGCCCCGCGGGCGTGTTCGAGTTCGACGCCTTCGCGTCGGGAACGAAGGCGATGGCGGACGCGATCGCCAAGGCGACGGAAGCCGGCGCGACCACGGTCGTCGGCGGCGGCGACACGGCGACGGCGGCGAAGAAATTCGGCGTCGCGAAGACAGTCTCGCACTGCTCCACGGGCGGCGGAGCTTCGCTCGAGCTCCTCGAAGGCAAGATTCTTCCCGGCGTGGACGCGCTGGACAAGGCGTAAAAATCGACAACCTCAAATTTCAATCACCAAAAAATCATGTCACGCAAAATCCTCATCGCAGGTAACTGGAAAATGAACAAGACGGCGACGGAAGCCGTCGAACTCGCCAAGCCGATCATCGCAGCGGTCAGCAACCGCAACGAAATCGACGTGCTGATGTGCCCGACGTTCACGTCGATCCCGGCCGTCAGCGCCCTCATCGGCAACTCCACCGTCAAGCTCGGCGCGCAGAACGTCAGCGACAAGGCCTCGGGCGCCTACACGGGCGAAATCTCCGCGGCGATGCTCCGCGACCTGCACGTCTCGCACGTCATTCTCGGCCACAGCGAACGCCGCAGCTACTACGGCGAAACGGACGCGTTCATCAACAAGAAGGTCATCACCTGCCTCGAAAGCAATCTGATCCCGATCCTCTGCGTCGGCGAAACGCTCGAAGAACGCGAAGCCGGCAAGGTCGAAGACGTCATCAAGACGCAGCTCGTCGGCGGCCTCGCGAACGTTCCCGCGGACAAGGCGGAAAACATCGTCATCGCCTATGAACCCGTCTGGGCGATCGGCACCGGCAAGACCGCGACTCCCGACCAGGCGCAGGAAGTGCACGCGTTCATCCGCAAGACGCTCACCGAAATCCTCGGCACCGTCTCCGACAAGATCCGCATCCTCTACGGCGGTTCGATGAAGCCGGCGAACGCCGACGAACTCCTCGCCAAGCCGGACATCGACGGCGGCCTCATCGGCGGCGCGGCGCTCGTCGCGAAGGACTTCCTCGCCCTCGTCGAAAGCGGCGTCAAGGCGCAGGCGTAAAAGAAAGCTTAGAGTTCAAGGCTTAAAGCTTGAAGAAGAGCGTTCCCGCGAAACGAATCGCGGGAACGCTTTTTTGTCGTTCCCGCGCGCGAAATTTCTCCATTTTCAAATTGTCCGCGGAGGCGTTTTCGTGTAGAAAAGAATCGAAGGCGCCTTCGCGCCGATTCTCAAAAAACAGAATCCATCACTTAGAAATGAACGCATCCCTGATCGCAAAACAGTTCGCCGTCTCCGGGCGGCTCGTTTCCGTCGAGCCCTTCGGTTCCGGCAACATCAACGACACCTACCGCGTCATCTTCCGCACGACGTTTTCGGAAGAGCGCTTCATCCTGCAGCGCATCCGCCGCGCGGTTTTCCCCAAGCCGGAAAACATCATGCACAACATGCGCGTCGTGACGGACGTGTGCCACAAGAAGCTCGAAGAGATCAACGAAACCTCCGACCGCATCTGGCAGCTGCCGAAGATCATCCGCACGCGCGACGGCAAAGACTTCTACGTGGACGGGAACGGCGAAGTCTGGCGCGCGATCTCCAACATCGCCTCCGCGGTCTCCTACGAGAAAGTGCAGAGCCCCGACCACGCGTTCGAGGCGGGAACGGTGCTCGGCTGCTTCCAGAATCTCATTTCCGACATTCCCTGCGAAAATCTCGAATACGTCATCGAAAGCTTCCACATCACGCCGACGTATCTCGACGCGATGGACGCCGCGCTGAAGACGCCCGAGGCGCAGGACCTGCTCGCGCATTCCCGCGAAGCGCGCAACTGTCTCGCGATCATCGAAGAGCGCCGCGATTTCTGCTCCGTCTTCGAAAAGGCGAAAAAGAACGGAATCCTGAAGCTGCGCCCGACGCACGGCGACCCGAAGGTCGCGAACATCCTCATCGACGAGACGACCGGCAAAGGCACCTGCATCGTGGACCTGGACACGATCCAGCCCGGGCTCGTCCACGCCGACATCGGCGACGCCGTCCGCTCCTCCTGCAATCCCGCGGGCGAAGACGCGATGGATCTCCACACGGTCTTCTTCGACACGGATCTTTTCTCCGCGTTCTACCGCGGCTACATGCGCCACGCCAAAAAATTCTTCACGCAGGCGGACCACGATCATCTTTTCGACGCCGTACGCATCCTGCCGCTCGAGCTCGGTCTGCGCTTCTTCGCGGACTATCTCGCCGGCGACGTCTACTTCAAGACGCGCTACAAGGAACACAACCTCAAGCGCGCGCTCGTGCAGCTGCGTCTCATGGAAAGCATCGAATCCCGCGAGTCGCAGATCCGCAAGATCATCGGCTGAGAAAGCCCGACGGCGATGCCGCTCCCCGCGACGGAAAACCTCCCCGATTCACCCGCGAGCCACGTGCTGGCGGGTGTTTTCGCGCTCGCGTTCCTGGCGATTCTCTTCTCCTGCTCGCTGCGCGGCTACCGCCGGGGACCGATCCGCAGCCTCGCGCCGCTGATCGCGTTCGCGCTCGCGGGAACGCTCGCCTGGCTCTTCGGCGCGGACCTGGGCTTCGCCCTGCTCGGCAACGTCGGCATTCCTTGGATACTGCGCGGCGTCGCGGGAATCGCGCTCACGGCGACGCTCGTCTGGCTCCCCGTCTTCAGTCTGCTGTGGTGGCGCGGGCGCTCGCAGATTTCGGAACAGACCGGCGAGCCGGAATATCCCGTCTTCGGCGCGGTCGTCGGCTGCTGGATCGGATTTTTCTGGACGGGCGCGTGCGTGTTCGTCCTCGCCGCGGCGGGAACGCTCGGCGAAGCGCTGAACGGCGGCGCGAAGGAAGCCGTCGGCGTCCGCGGGAACGTCTGCCGCGCCGCGATCCGCGCGCGCGCCTCGGTCGCGCTGATTCCAGGGCTGCGCTTCGTCGAAAACTGGAACCCGCTCCCGGAAAGCTTCGTGCGCAAAATCGACAAGCTCGTCGCCGTGCTTTCCGATCCCGCGGCGGCGCGCAAATTCATCTACGCCGACGAAGTCCAGTCGGTGCTCACGCTCCCCGCCGTCTACCCGATCGTGAACTCGCCGAAAATGCAGCGCATGATGGCCGCCCGCGACGTGGACGGCATCCTCTCCGATCCGGACGTGAACCGGATGCTCGACGACCCGGACCTGCGCCGCGCCGTCGCGGAAATCGACTTCGAAGCCCTGCTCGACTCCATCCTCGCCGCGAAGGCGACCCGCCCGGACTGATTTTCCCCGGCCCGGTCCCGCTTCACGAAAAGCGCGCTTCCGCGGGAGCGCGGCGGGGGAAAATCCGCTTTTCATCGGGGAACTGAAAGAGTAGGCTTTGAGCATTGACGCTCAAATGACGCCTTCACGAAAAAACGCCGAAGCGGAACGCTCCTTTTCCGGCCCGCACCGAAACGACGCCGGAAACGGACGGCGCGCGACGGCGCCGCTGCTGAGCTTCCCGAAACGCGGACGGAGCGAATCCGCCGAGCCCCCTTCCGAGCGGCTTTTCCGCTCCGCCTACGCGGAACTTTTCCCGCGCGTCGTCCGCTGGCTCGTCTCGCGCGGCGCGGACCGCGATTCCGCGAGCGACCTCGCGCAGGACGTCTTCGTCCGCGCCTGGGAACGCCGCGGGAATTTCGCCGACCGCGCCGCTCTTTCCGGCTTCGTCTTCGCCTGCGCGAAAAATCTCCGCATCGACCGCGCGCGGCGTTCCCGCCTTCTCGAATTTTCCGGCGCGGAAGCCGGCGAGGACTCGGCGCTCGCCGACTCCCCGCACGCCTCGCTCGGCGCGCCCGACCTCGCCTATCTCCGCGCGCGCCTCGCCGCGGCGCTCGACTCGCTTCCCGAGGGTCAGCGCGAATGCTTCACGCTCTCCCGCCTCGCGGAGTGCTCCGCCGAAGAGATTTCCCGCGCGCTCGGCATTTCGGAAAATCTCGTCTATGCCCGGATTCTGCTCGCGCGCAAAAAACTCGCCGCCGCTCTCGGAGACCTGCGCGGCCTCACGGAGGCGTGAGCCTCGAAGCGCGTAGGGACGCGCGCCCGTCGGACGCGGGCGCTTCCGTCACGCCTCGTCGGGGAAGACGTCGCGGCGGGCTCTGCTGCGCGTCACCATGTGGACGCCGAGGAAGATGACGAGCGCGGCGAGCAGTTTGCCCCAGGAAAATTCGTCCTGCGCGAGCGCGATCGCCAGCGCGCACGCGACGACAGGCTGCACGTAGTTGTACATGCTCGCGGTGGTCGGGCGGATGCGCCGGACCGCCATCGGTATGAGCATGTAGGCGAGGAACGTCGCGCCGAAAAGCACGTAGGCGAGCGCGGCGAAGACCTGCGCGTCGGGCGGCCGCGGGAACGCGCCGTGCGGGCGAAGCACCGCGGGAACGGTCAGCGGCGCGACTTCGAGCACGGCGAAGAGGAACATCCACTTCATCATCGTCACCGCCTGATATTTGACGGAAAGCGGTTTGGAGAAGACGAAGTATATCGCGTAGATGAGCATGCTGCCGACGATGCAGAGGTCGCCCGCGAGGCTCGACGCGGCGTTCCCGCCGCCCTGCGCGGCGCCCGACTGCAGCACGAGCCAGACGGCGCCCGCCGCGCCCGCAAGCACGCCGGCGCATTTCAGCCGCGTGATCGGTTCGCGCAGGAAGACCGCCGCGAGCAGCATGACGACGATCGGCGTTCCCGTGGTGATGACGGACGCGTCCACGGGCGAAGTCATGCTCAGCCCGAAGACGAAGAGCGTCTGATTGCCCGCCACGCCGCAGGTCGAGCACAGCAGGAGCACGGCGATTTCCTTGAGCGAAAGTTTTTCGCGCGGGAGAAAAAGCGAGAGCGCCCAGAACAGCGCGCACGCGGCGACCATGCGCGCGAGCGTCTGAAATTCCGGCGTCACGCGTCCGGCGAGCAGCCATTTGGAGACGGCGTAGTTGACGCCGAAGATGAAGTTCGCCGCGAAGATGAGCAGGTGCCCGTGAATGCGTTCGCGAGTCATTGCGGAGGCGGAAGAATCACGGCCGCGCGGGGCGCCAGTCGATGAGTTCCGCCTGCTGGTATCTGCGTCCGTTGTAGTTGTTCCACGAAAGCTTCAGCGCGAGATCGACGCGCGTTCCCGCGGGCGGAATGCGGTCCGCCTTGTGCCAGGCGACGACGCCGAGCCGCGCCAGCGTCGGCAGCACGATCTGAAAGCGGAAATTGGATTCGCCGAAGCAGACCGTTCCCGCGGGCATTTCGACGCCGCGCAGCCCGAAGATCGGTTCGGGATTGCCCTCGCCGAAGGGCGAAAGGCGCGCGATCTGGTCGAAGAGTTCCGGCGTGAGGTCGGCGACGTCAAGCCATTCCGCGATTTCGAGCACGATTTCGGGAAATTCGCCGTAATTTTTTTCCTGATACTCGCCGACGGCGCGGTCGAAGACTTCGCGGAACGCGGCGACCTTGGCGACGTCCACCGTGATGCCGACCGCCATCGGGTGCCCGCCCCAGGCTTCGAGCATGGCGTCGCCGTAGGGCTTGAGCACTTCGATGAGATTCACGCCGTCCACGCTTCTGCCGGAGCCCTTGGCGGAATCGCCTTCGATGCCGAGCACGATGCAGGGCCGGTTGAAGCGGCGCGCGAGCTTGCCCGCGACAATGCCGACGACGCCCGGGTGCCAGTCGCCGCACGCGAGCAGCGCGTTGCGGTCCGTTCCCGCGGCCTCGACCTGCGCGAGCGCCTCCTCGAAAATGACGCGCTCGATTTCCTGCCGGTCGCGGTTCATCTCGTTGAGCTGGGCGGCGAAGGCGGCGCAGCGCTTCGGATTGCGGCAAAGGAACATTTCGACGGGCAGCGCGGCGTCGGCGAGGCGGCCGCTCGCGTTGATGCGCGGCCCGATGCGGTGCGAGACGTCCACGGGCAGAATGTCCGCCGTGTCCGCGATGTTGCTGGCGGAAATCAGCGCCTTGAGGCCTTCGCGCTTCGTGTTGCGCATCTGCTTCAGGCCGAACCACGTCATCGTGCGGTTTTCGCCCTGAAGCGGCGAAATGTCCGTGATCGTGCCCATCGCGACGAGGTCGAGATACTCGCGCAGGATGATGTTGAAGGCGCGCTCGTCGTTGCGGGAACGCAGCAGCTTGAGAAAGCCGTGAATGACCTTGAAGATGAGCCCCGCCGTGCACAGCGCGGAAAATTCCGGCGCCGCGGAAAAGGACGAATTGGGATTGACGAGCACGGCGCGCGGCGGCTCCGGCGTCTTGCTGCGGTGGTGATCGACGATGACGACGTCGCAGCCCAGCTCGGCGAGGCGCTCGACCTCCTCCGTCGCGTTCGTGCCGCAGTCCAGCGCAAAGAAAAGATCCGGCTTCCCCTCGGCGAGCGCGCGGTTCACGATTTCCGGGCTCATGCCGTAGCCCTCCTCCTTCCGCCGCGGAATGAAGTAATGAGGGCGCAGACCGAACTCGCGCAGAATGCTCACGAGCAGCGTCGTCGAAGTGACGCCGTCCACGTCGTAATCGCCGCAGATCGCGATTTTTTCGCCGCGGTCGATGGCGCGGACGATGCGGTGGGCGGCCTTTTCGAGATTGGGGACGCGGAACGGATCCGTGATGTGCGAAAGCTTGGGCGAGAGAAATTTTTCCGCGTCGGGAATACGCCCGTAGCCGGACTTCACGAGCACGGCGGCGACCGCCGGGAGCAGCCCAAGCTCCTCCTGGATGTCGTGAAGCGCGGATGCGTCCGCCTCTGTGTGAACCCATTTCATCGCGGCGCGGGGAAAAATTGAAGGGGCATTAGAACACAATCGCCGCGTTCCCGCCACCCGAAATTTCACCGCCCGCGTTCCCCCGCGAAAAGTTTTCCCGCGCTTCGGGAAACTTTTTTCTCGGCGCGGCGTTTTCATCGGAATAGTTTTTCGAAAAAATTCACCGATGGCGACACCCGCACAAGACAACGACGACGTTCCCGTGATCGAATTGGTCGACGCGCGGAAGACTTACCGCATGGGCGACGAAGACGTCCACGCGCTCGACGGCGTGAGCGTGAAGATCCGCCGCGGCGAGTTCATCGCGATTCTCGGGCCGTCGGGCTCGGGCAAATCGACGATGATGAACATGCTCGGCTTCATGGACACGCTGACGAGCGGCAAAATGTATTTCGAAGGCAAGGACGTCACGCGCGTCGGCGCCTCGCGCCGCGCCTGGTACCGCGCGAACCGCATCGGCTTCATCTTTCAGGCGTTCAACCTGCTCCCGCGGCTGAGCGTTCTCGAAAACGTGATGCTGCCGCTGACATATTCCAAGGTGCCGCGCCGCGAGGCGGAACGGCGCGCGCGCGAGGCGCTCTCCCGCGTGGCGCTCGACCACCGCGTCGCCCACCTGCCCTCTCAGCTTTCCGGCGGCGAACGCCAGCGCGTCGCGACGGCGCGCGCGCTCGTGAACAATCCCGGCGTCGTGCTCGCGGACGAGCCGACGGGCAACCTCGACAGCAAGAACGTCGCGCGCACGCTGAACCTGCTCCGCTCGCTGCGCGACGACGGGCTGCCGGTCGTCATGGTCACGCACGACCTGGAGGTCGCGAAGGCGACGAGCCGCGTCGTCTCGATGCGCGACGGCAAAATTCTGGAGGACTACCTGCAATGAACTTCTACGGCGCGTTCGTGAACGGGCTGCGCGAAATCCTCGCGCACAAGATGCGTTCCCTGCTCTCGATGTCGGGCATCATTCTGGGCGTCGCCGCGCTCGTGGCGATGGTCTCGGTCGTGCAGGGCATGGTCGGCCAGTTCAAGGGCTTCATCGAAATGCAGGGCGGCATCGAGAAAATCACGATTTCGACGGAATCGCTCCCGAAGGAACAGGAGCACCTGCAGGATTCCGCGCCCGGCCTGCGCATGACGGACGTGGACGCGATCCGCAAGCTCGTGCCGAGCGTGTCGCACATTTCGCCGGAAATATCCATCAAGTGGACGCGCGTCTCGCGCAACGGCAAGGAGTTCAACGCGCGCGTCACGGGAACGATGTCCGACTGGCTCGTCATCAACAAGCGCTCCGTGGCGCAGGGACGCTTTCTCGCGGACGCGGACGAGCTTTCCCGCGCGAAGGTCTGCGTGCTCGGCTCCCTCGTCGTCGAAGAAATCTTCGAGGCGAACGAAGACCCGATCGGCAAGCCGGTGAAGATCGGCGGCGAATGGTTCACGGTCGTCGGCGTGCTCGACACCTATTCCGTCGGCGGCGGGAACGGCGACAAAAAGGCGAACCGCGGTCCCGGCCGCTGGATGAACGGCGGGTGCTACATTCCGATTCACACCGCGATGACGAACTACACGTCCACGGACAAGCTCTCGTCGCTCTACGTGCGCGTCAGCTCCGTCGATCAGCTCGACGAGACCGTCTCGCGGCTCGACCGCGTGCTGCTGCAGTCGCACGACGGGTTTCAGGATTTTTCGATCTCGACGAACGAGGAAATGCTCGACGAATTCAGAAAGACCGAACGCTCGTTCATGATTTCGCTCGGCGGCGTCGCGTTCATTTCGCTCTTCATCGGCGGCATCGGCATCATGAACGTCATGCTCGCGGCGATCAACGAACGCATCCGCGAAATCGGCGTGCGCAAGGCGGTCGGAGCGCGCGCGAGCGACATTTTCCTGCAGTTTCTCGTCGAGACGGCGCTGGTGAGCGGGCTCGGCGGCGCGCTCGGGCTGGGGCTTTCCCTGGCGCTCGTTCAGGGCATCAGCATGGTGATGTCGGGAACGGGCTCGCCGATGAGCCGCGGCATGACGGGCATGGCGGTGGAGCCGGGCGTGATGCTCGCGGGCTTCGTCTTTTCGGTCGGTATCGGCGTCGTCTCGGGCATCTTCCCCGCCCTGCGCGCCTCGCGCCTCGACCCGATCGAAGCCCTCCGCTACGAGTGAGTTCGGGAGCTGAAGAGTTGAGAAGCTGAAAAGTTTAGGAGTTGAGAAGTAATTACCTTTTAAACTCCTCAACTCCTCAACTTTTAAACTCTTCCAAGTCAGCGGTAGTGAAACGAAATCGTCGTCGTCTGCTCTTCGCCGAACATTTCGGTCATCTCCGCGCCCCAAGGCTCGTAGGGCGCGCGGGATTCCACGGCGTCGCGGCAGGCGTAGGCGGCGAGCTCGGGCGCGCTCGAATGCACCACTTCCGAGCCCTTCAGCGTGCCGTCCGCGCAGAGCGTGAAGCGCACGACGACCGTGCCGCGCGCGCGCACCGAAGAACGCTCGCAGGCGAGATACCACGCCGCCTGGATCGCTTCGAGCATGCGCTGCGTGTAGTCGCCGAACTCGCTGAACTTCGCGTCGAGCGACACCGCGCCGATTTCGTTCGTGGCGGTGTTGGACTTCATCGTGAGCAGGCGCAGCCCGGCGGGCGGCGCGACGCGCGGGCGCGCTCCCGGATCGGGAACGTCCGCGTCCGCGGCGGGAGCGGCTCGGCGGGCGGGCGGCGCGACGGGCGTTTCGCCCCGGGCGAGCGTTCCCGCGTCGCTCTCGCGCGCATCGACGCCCGCTTCCCCGCGCGGCGCGTCGGGTTCGGCGGAATCGTTCTCGGCGGGAACGTCCCGTGAGGCGTCGTCCTCGCTCCGCGTCGCGGCGACCGGCTCGGCGGGCGCGGCGGAGGCGCGCGTCGTGCGCAGCTCTTCGGGAAGCAGCTCGCGCGGCAGCACGTTTTCGGCGACGGCGACGGAATCCTCGAGCTCGCCGTCGTTTTCGGGGCGGCGGGAACGCGTCGTCGGGTCGGGATTTTCCTGCGCGGCGCGCTGGTCGGCGGCGGCGCGGTTCGGCGTCTCCGCGGGCGACGTCCTTTCGGGCGCGTTCGGGTTGACGGGCACGAAGCGCAGCTCCTTCTTCTTCCGGAATTCCTCGGGCAGGAGGGCCTCGGGGAGATCCACCTTCGCCGCCTCGACGAGCTCGACCGGGCGCGCGGGAACGCGTTCCGGCGCAAGCAGTTCGAGCTCCGGCGCGAGGCGGACGCAGAGCAGATGCGCGACAACCGCGAGCAGCGCGGCGGCGACGAGACGCTTCCGCGGAGCGCGGCGGTAGGCCGCCTCGAAAAGCTCGCGCCAAAGCGCCGTGTCCGCGGAAACGTTCATTGCCGAAGAAAGTTAAATCTTAACTCGAAAAGGGGAAAGCGGAAAATGGCGCGTCCGCGGGAACGCGGAACCGCGAACGGAAATTGACCACGGAAGCTCACGGGAAGCCCCGAAGCGGCGGGCTCCCGGAATCCGCACCGCGCACGAAGTTCTCCCGCAAAGGCGCCAAGACGCGAAGATTTTCGACCGCGAAGTCAAAGGAAGTTAAAGAAAGTTTTTAACCGCGAATTGACGCGAATTTCGACCGGCGTTCCCGTGAAAACCGAGTCATTTCTCCAAAAATCTTTGCGTCTTGGCGTCTTTGCAGGGGAAATTTGTGCGGGAGGATTTCGAGGAAGCGACAAGTAAGCGAAGCGTGGAGCCATGTCGCCTCTCCGCTAAATTTCCGTGTTTTCCGTGGTTAAAACTTTTCGCTTGCCTCGGTATTCGAAACCGCGAGGGAGATGAAAAAAGCGGCGTTCCCGTCGGGAAAGGGACGGGAACGCCGCGCGCGGAAAGGAAGCGAAAAATCAGCCGATGAATTCGAGCATCTTTTTCGCGGCTTCGGGAATGACCGTTCCCGGACCGAAGATCGCCTTGCAGCCGGCGGCGTAGAGGAAATCGTAGTCCTGGGGCGGAATGACGCCGCCGCAGAAGACCTTGATGTCCTCGCGCCCGAGCTTCTTCAGCTCTTCGATGAGCTGCGGCACGAGCGTCTTGTGCCCCGCCGCGAGCGAGGAGACGCCGATGCAGTGCACGTCGTTTTCCGCCGCCTGCTTCGCCGTTTCCGCGGGCGTCTGGAAAAGCGGCCCGATGTCCACGTCGAAGCCGAGGTCGGCGTACGCCGTGGCGACGACCTTCGCGCCGCGGTCGTGGCCGTCCTGGCCCATCTTGGCGATCATGACGCGCGGACGGCGTCCGTTTTCTTCGGCGAATTTGTCCGTGGCGGCGCGGACTTCGGCGACGATGCCGCTTCCGCCGTCGTGGGCGAATTCGGATTGGTAAACTCCGGAAATGGAACGAATCACGGCTTTGTGTCTCCCGTAAACTTTTTCGAGGGCGTAGGAAATTTCGCCGAGCGTGGCGCGCAGGCGCGCGGCGGAGACGGCGAGTTCGAGCAGGTTGCCTTCCTTGGTCTCGGCGCACCTGGTGAGGGCGTCGAGCGCGGTCTGGACGGCGGCTTCGTCGCGCGTGGCGCGAATTTCCTTCAGGCGGGCGATCTGCTCTTCGCGCACGGCGGTGTTGTCCACCTCGAGCGTTTCGAGCGCGTCTTCCTTGGCGAGCTTGTAGCGGTTGACGCCGACGATGGTCTCCTTGCCGGAGTCGATCTGCGCCTGGCGACGCGCGGCCGCCTCTTCGATGCGCATCTTCGGCAGGCCGGTCTCGATCGCCTTCGCCATGCCGCCGAGCTCCTCGACTTCCTGAATGAGCGCCCACGCCTTTTCCATGATGGCTTCGGTGAGGCTTTCGACGTAGTAGGAGCCGCCCCAGGGATCGACCGTGCGGCAGATGCCCGTCTCGCTCTGCAGGAAGAGCTGCGTGTTGCGGGCGATGCGCGCGGAGAAGTCCGTCGGGAGCGCGATCGCCTCGTCGAGCGAGTTCGTGTGGAGCGACTGCGTGTGGCCGAACGCCGCCGCCATCGCCTCGACGCAGGTGCGCGCAACGTTATTGAACGGATCCTGTTCGGTGAGCGACCAGCCGGAAGTCTGCGAGTGCGTGCGCAGCGCGAGCGACTTCGCGTTCTGCGGACCGAACTGCTTCACGATCTTCGCCCAGAGCACGCGCGCGGCGCGCATTTTGGCGATTTCCATGAACATGTTCTTGCCCTGCGCCCAGAAGAAGGAGAGGCGCGGCGCGAACGCGTCCACGGAGAGTCCCGCCTTGACGCCCGTGCGGATGTAGTCGAGCCCGTCCGCGAGCGTGTACGCCATTTCGATGTCGGCGGTCGCGCCCGCTTCCTGCATGTGGTAGCCGGAAATCGAGATCGAGTTGAACTTCGGCATGTACTTCGACGTGTACTCGAAGATGTCGGCGATGATCTTCATCGACGGCGTCGGCGGGTAGATGTAGGTGTTGCGCACCATGAACTCCTTGAGAATGTCGTTCTGAATCGTTCCCGAGAGGAGCTCGGGCTTCACGCCCTGCTCTTCCGCGGCGACGATGTAGAACGCCATGACGGGAAGGACCGCGCCGTTCATCGTCATGGAGACGGAAATCTTGTCGAGCGGAATGCCGTCGAAGAGCGTCTTCATGTCGAGCACGGAATCGACCGCGACGCCCGCCTTGCCGACGTCGCCGACGACGCGCGGGTGGTCGGAGTCGTAGCCTCGGTGCGTCGCCAGGTCGAACGCGACGGAGAGACCCTTCTGCCCGGCGGCGAGATTGCGGCGGTAGAACGCGTTGGATTCCTTCGCGGTGGAGAAGCCCGCGTACTGGCGCACCGTCCACGGGCGCGTGACGTACATCGTCGGGTACGGCCCGCGGAGATTCGGCGCGATGCCGGCGGTGAAGCCGACCTGCTTGCACGCCGCCGCGTCGTCGCTCGTCTGCGCGGGAGCGACTTCGATCTGCTCCATCGTGCGCCAGAGCAGCTCCTTCAGCGGCTTGCCGGTCGCCTTTTCAAGGCTCGCCTGCCATTCCGCCTTCGAACCCGCGGCGGGAACGCTCTTGAAGGGAACTTCGGAAAAATTCGGAATACTCATTGTCTTTCAAAACCTTTCTTTGTCTGCATGGATTAAAGCGCGACGCCGACCCGTTTCAGCAGCGCCTCGTTGACGGCGCGGCAGTTCGCCTTGACGTGGATGAACTCGTCCACGCCCGCCGCCTTGAAGGCTTCGACGAAGTCCGCCGGGTAGCCCGCGAGAACGACGACCGTCTCCGGCTTCGCAGCCTTGATCGCGCGCGTCAGCTCGGGAACGATTTCCGGGTAAGTGTCGTCCGTCGAGCAGATGACGACGATTTCCGCGCCCGAGGCGAGCGCCGCCTCCGCCGCCGCGGGAACGTCCTTGAAGCCCGCGTTGGAGAGGATTTCGAAGCCGCCGACGTCGAAGAATCCCGTCGAGAAGTCCGCGCGCGCCTTGTGCTGGCGGACGGGTCCCATGTTCGCGAGGAAGACCTTCGGGCGCTTCGGCGCCGCCCAGACGGCCTCGCGCATCTTTTCGAAGGGTTCCGCGGCGCGCGTGCGCGGCAGTTTCGGCGCGGAGACGACGGCGGGAACGTCCGCCGCGCAGGCGCAGCCGGATTTTTCGCCGTTCTTCGCGCAGCAGCAGGCGCGTTTTTCGAGCGGTTTTTCGAGCGGATTCGCGTAAAGATTCACGCCGACGAGCGTCATGCGGCGCTGGTCGAGCAGCTTGCGCTTTTCGGCGTCGACCGCCGCGACCGCCGCCTGGGGCGTTCCCGCGAGCACCGCGGCGGCCATGCCGCCCGCCTTTTCGACGTCCTGGAAGAGCGCGTACGCCTTTTCGGCGAGCTGCGCCGTGAGCGATTCCACGTAGGGCGAGCCGCCCGCGGGATCGAGCACCTTGTCGAAGCAGCATTCCTCGCGCAGGATGATGTGGAGATTCTGCGCGATGCGGCGCGAGAAGTCGTCGGGCTTGCGCACGGCGGCGTCGAACGGCGCAATCGAGAGCGAATCGACGCCCGCGAGCACGGCGGCGGTCGCCTCCGTCGTCGAGCGCAGCATGTTCACGTGCACGTCGAGAGAGGACTTGTTCCAGCGCGCCGTCACGGCGTGGACGCACGCCTTGGCGGATTCGTCGTTCCCGCCGCAGGCGCGGACGATCTGCGCCCAGAGCGTCCGCAGCGCGCGAACCTTCGCGAGGGACATGAAGAAGTCTCCGCCCATCGCGAGCGTGAAGCGGATCTTCGAGGCGGCGACGTCGATCGCGAAGCCCGCCTTTTCGAGCGCGCGCAGGTATTCGACCGCCGTCGCGAGCGCGTAGCCGAGCTCCTGAACGGCGTTCGCGCCGGCGTCCGCCCAGATCGCGGCGTCCACGCCGACCGTGCGGAACGCGGGCTGGGAGCGCTTCGTCACGTCCGCCATTTCCGCGTAAAGTTCGTCGAGCGTCTTCGGGAGCGTTCCCGCGCGCAGCAGCGCACCGAGCGGATCGACGGAAATCGCGCCCGCGACGGCGCGGTCGTTCCCGCCGAGCTCCTTGATCGCCTTGCCGACCACGTCATAGACTTTCTTCGGTTCGACGCCGCCGTCGATGAAGAGCGCGAGCTTCGAGAAATCCGCCCCCGCGAGCGCGGTCTTGACCGCCTCGACGGAAAGCTCCTTGAGCCCGCCGTGCGAGCCCGCGGCGCGGAATTTCAGGGAAACGGCGCCCTGCCCGCGCTCGAGCGCGGCGCGCAGACGCGCGTTGAACTTGTCCGCGCAGCCGGCGGCGGTCTCCTGCGCGACCGTCCAGGCGCGCGGCTCGGCGTGAACGCCGCGCGTGTAGGGGAAAAATCCCGGGAACGCCGCGTCGGGCGCGACGCCGTCGTAGATGGGCTCGACGACGATGCCCTCAGGCGTCTTGGTAAAGAGTTTCTTCTCGAACGGCGCGCCCTTGAGCGACTCGACCGCGACGGCCTTCCAGGCCTCGTAGGTCGGCTTTTCGAATTCTTCAAGCGTAAGTTTCTGCTTCATTGCTTTCTGGTTCGTGGGTTCATCGGAAATGCGCGAGAGCGCGGGAACGCGCGCGGAACGAGGCCGCGGAGGCGTTCCCGCGGTTCCGGCGCGTCAGTGCTGACAAAATTCGGTGAGGACGCCGAACGTGGATTTCGGGTGGAGGAAGCCGACCTTCGTGTCGTGGGCTCCGGGAACGGGCGTTTCGTTGATCAGCGCGCAGCCGGCGGCCTTCGCCTGCGCGAGCTGCGCCGCGGCGTCGTTCGTGCAGAACGCGACGTGGTGGATGAGCCCGCGCCCGCCGTTCTTTTCGATCGCCTTGGCGATCGGGCTGTCCGGCGTGGTCGGTTCGAGGAGTTCGATGTGCACGCCGGCGACGTCGAACATGGCGACGCGCACCTTCTGCGAGGGCACTTCTTCGATGTGGGGCTCGCCCAGCCCGAGCGCGTCGCGGTAGTACGGGACGGTGGCTTCGAGGCTCGTGACGGCGATGCCGATATGGTCGATCTGGGTAATCATGGTTTTGAGATCTTTCGTTTGTTTGCGTTGACTGAAAAGGGGAAAAGGAAGTCGAAAAGGTCGAGGATTTGAAAAGGTTCAGGAGTAATTACCTTTTAAACTCCTCCGCTCCTCCACTCCTCGACTTTTTCGTTGAGATTGAGGAGGCGCACCGCGGCGGCGGTCGGCGAGAGCGTTCCCGCGAGCACGGCGTCGCGCGTCTCGTTCCACGCGGCGGCGACGGCGGGCTTCCGCGTGAAGCGCCGCCAGAGCTCCTGCTCCATCAGCCAGCGCATCCAGTCCAGCGCCTGTTCGCGGCGACGCTCTTCGAGCAGCCCGTTGAGCCGCGCCTTCGCAGTGAATTCGCAGATGAGGCTCCAGACTTCGTCGATGCCCGTGCCTTCGAGGCTCGAGCACGCCAGGGCGCGCGGGCGCCACTTCGGCGAGACCGGCGTGATGAAATGCAGCACCTGCTCGAGCTCGGCGCGCGTCGCGAGCGCGCGGGAACGGTTGTCGCCGTCCGCCTTCGTCACGAGCAGCGAGTCCGCGAGCTCCATGATGCCTTTTTTGATGCCCTGCAGCTCGTCGCCCGCGCCCGCGATCGTGATGACGAGAAAGAAGTCCACCATCGAGCGCACGGTCGTTTCGCTCTGCCCGACGCCGACTGTCTCGACGAGCACGACGTCGAAGCCCGCCGCCTCGCACAGCAGAATGCTCTCGCGCGTCTTCCGCGCCACGCCGCCGAGCGCGCAGCCCGAAGGCGACGGACGCACGAAAGCGTTTTCGCGCCGCGAGAGCTCTTCCATGCGCGTCTTGTCGCCGAGAATGCTCCCGCGGGAAATGCTGCTGCTCGGGTCGATCGCGAGCACCGCGACGCGCTTGCCGAGGTCGCACAGGCGGCAGCCGAACGCCTCGATGAACGTGCTTTTGCCGCCGCCGGGAACGCCCGTGACGCCCACGCGGACGGACTTTCCCGCGTGCGGGAGCAGCCCCTGCACGACGGCGTCGGCGAGTTCGCGGTGCTTCGGCGCGTCGCTTTCGACGAGCGTGATCGCGCGCGCGAGCGTGACGCGGTCGCCGCTCAGCACGCCCTCGACGTAATCTTTCGCGCTCGGCATCGCCATGGTCGCTCCGTTCTCCGTCTTCGTTCCCGCGCGCGCCCTCAGACGGCGTGACCGGGCTTGTTCTCGTCCTTGCGCTTCGCCTTCGGAAGCATGTCCGAAATCTTGTCCACGCGGTCGCGGATCTCCTCGAAAGGAATCTTTTCCACGAATTCCTTGGCGCTGTCCTTCAGCGAGTCGGGAACGATCTTGGAGACGAATTCCTGCACTTTTTCGCGAAGCTCGACGCGGCGGATCTTGCCGGAAATCGTCTTCGGGAGCTCTTCGACGAACTCGATGACGCGCGGATATTTGTACGGCGCCGTCTCCTTCTTGACGTGCTCCTGAATGCTGCGCTTGAGCTGCTCGAACTCGTCCTTCTTGTCGCGCCACGCCTGTGCGAGGACGATGGTCGCCTTCACGACCTGCCCGCGGATCGCGTCGGGAACGCCCGTGATCGCGCATTCCAGCACGGCGGGGTGCGACATGACGGCGGACTCGACCTCGAACGGTCCGATGCGGTAGCCGGAGCTCTTGATGACGTCGTCGTTGCGCCCGACGAACCAGAAATATCCGTCCGCGTCGCGCGTCGCCACGTCGCCCGTGTGATAGACGTCGTCGCTGTACACGTTCGCCGTCAGCTCGGGATCGCGGTAGTAGCCCTTGAAGAGCCCGAGCGGCTTTTTGCCGTTCGGCGTGCGGATGACGATTTCGCCCTGCACGCCGGCGGGAACGCTCTTGCCCTCGGCGTCCACGAGATCGACGCAGTAGGCGGGATTCGGCTTGCCCATGGAGCCGGGCTTGGGCGTCATCCACGGCGTCGTCAGAATCGAGCACGTCGTTTCCGTCTGCCCGAAGCCTTCGCGCAGGCGGATGCCGGTGATATTGTAAAATTCCTCATAGACGGACGGATTGAGCGCCTCGCCCGCGATCGTGCACCACTTCAGGCTGGAGATGTCGATGCCGCTCATGTCCTCGTGCAGCATGAAGCGGAAGACCGTCGGCGGCGCGCAGAACGAGGTGATGTGGTATTTGGAAATCATCCGCAGCATGTCGCGCGGCGTGAATTTTTCGTGGTCGTACACGAAGACGCACGCGCCCGCGATCCATTGCCCGTAAAGCTTGCCCCAGACCGCCTTGCCCCAGCCCGTGTCCGCGACGGTGAGGTGCAGGCTGTCTTCCGTCAGATTGTGCCAGAACGAGCCCGTGACGATGTGCCCGAGCGGATACGTGAAGTCGTGGGCGACCATCTTCGGATTGCCCGTCGTTCCCGACGTGAAGTAGAGCAGCGAAATGTCGTCGTTCTCGCTGACGCGGACGCCGTCGAACTCGGGCGCGGCCTCGCAGCCCTTCTTGAAGTCCTCGAAGCCCGCGGGAACAATCGGTCCCGTGGAGACGACGTGCTTCAGCGTCGCGCAGTCCGGCAGCGCGGAGGCGACGCGGTCGAGCACGAGCTTGTCGCCGACGCAGACGATCGCCTTGATGCTCGCCGCGTTGCAGCGGTAAACGATGTCCTTCTTCATCAGCAGGTGCGTCGCGGGAATGCAGACGGCGCCGAGTTTGTGAAGCGCGAGAATGGAAAACCAGAATTCGTAGCGGCGCTTCAGAATGAGCATCACCATGTCGCCCTTGCCGATGCCGAGCGAACGGAAATACGCCGCCGCGCGGTCGCTCCCGCGCTTCATGTCCGCGAAGGTGAAGTCGATGTGCTCTCCCTTGTCGTTCACCCAGCACATGGCGCGCTTTTCCGGGTTCGTGCGCGCCCATTCGTCGACCACGTCGTAGGCGAAATTGAAGTTCTCGGGAACGATGACTTCAAAGTTTCGGCAAAAATCCTCCTGAGAGGAAAATGCGGTCTGTTTCAGGAATTTTTCAAGCATTGTATTTCTCTTTTCTGAGGAAGCGCCGCGGGAACGCTAAATTTTCCCCACGACAGCCCGTCATTGAATCACTCGCCCCCGCCCCGCGCAAGCGCAATCGCCGCTCCGCGCGCTTTCCGAAAAAACTTTCGCGGAGGGAGGCGGCGCGCCCGCGGGAACGCTCGTTTTGGGTTGCGCGGGAACGCCGTTTTTTCTCAAAATCGCGGACACTATGACAAAACAAGTCGTCTCTCCCCGCGTTCGCGGATTCGTTTGCATCACGGCTCATCCGGAAGGCTGCGCCGCCCACATCCGCGAGCAGATCGCTTACGTCAAAAGCCGTCCCGCGATGAAGAACGGACCGAAGAATGTCCTCGTCATCGGCGCCTCCACGGGCTACGGCCTCGCCTCGCGCATTTCCGCCGCGTTCGGCGCGGGCGCGAACACGTTCGGCGTGTATTTCGAACGCCCGAGCGCGAACGGCAAGCCCGCTTCCGCCGGCTGGTACAACACCGCCGCCTTCGAAGCCGAAGCGAAGAAGGCCGGGCTCTACGCCGCCTCGATGAACGGCGACGCGTTCTCCGCCGAAATGAAGGCGCAGGTCGTCGAGCGCCTCAAGAAGGAAATGCCGCAGATCGACCTCGTCGTCTATTCGCTCGCGGCTCCGCGCCGCACCGATCCCGCGACGGGCGAAGTCTACAAATCCGTGCTCAAGACGGTCGGCGAGCCCTTCGTCTCGA
Organism: Candidatus Spyradosoma sp. SGI.093; assembly: GCF_050314555.1. Taxonomy (NCBI): domain Bacteria; kingdom Pseudomonadati; phylum Verrucomicrobiota; class Opitutia; genus Candidatus Spyradosoma; species Candidatus Spyradosoma sp. SGI.093. Next base: position 167,685 of record NZ_JBNPNH010000001.1, read on the forward strand.
AGAACCTCGACACGGACAAGAAGCTCGTCAACGAAGTGACGATCGATCCCGCGAACGACGAAGAGATCAAGGCGACCGTCAAGGTCATGGGCGGCGAAGACTGGAAGCTCTGGATCGAAGCGCTCGAAGCCGCGGGCCTGCTCGCGGACGGCTGCCAGTCCGTGGCGTATTCCTACATCGGGCCCTCGCTGACGTGGCCGATCTACAAGGACGGCTCCATCGGCCAGGCGAAGAAGGACCTCTACGCGAAGGCGAAGGAAATCGACGCGATTCTCAAGCTCAGGCGCGGCCGCGCGTTCGTTTCCGTGAACAAGGCGGTCGTCACGCAGGCGTCCTCGGCGATTCCCGTCGTGCCGCTCTACATTTCCATTCTGTTCAAGGTGATGAAGGCGAAGGGGCTGCACGAAGACTGCATCGAGCAGATTCAGCGCCTCTTCGAAACGCAGATGTACAACGACAACTGCCTCGCCTACGACGAACAGGGCCTCGTCCACATCGACGACTGGGAAATGCGCGACGACGTGCAGAAGGAAGTCTTCGAAATCTGGCCGAAGGTCTCGACGGAAAACCTGCTCGAGCTCACCGATTTCGTCGGCTACCAGGAAGGCTTCCTGAAGCTCTTCGGCTTCGGGCTTCCGGGCGTCGATTACTCGGCGGAAGTCGAGGTCGAAGTCCCGATCGCGTAAAAGAATTCTGCTGTAAATCGGAGACTTCACATGCGCAATCTTTCCGCTGACCGGGGAACGTTCCCGCAGGTGGTCAAGCGCGACGGACGCAAGGTCGAGTGGGACCGTTCCCGCATCGTCCGCGCCGTCCGCGCCGCCCTCGCGAGCGTCTTCTCTCCCGCCAACTGGCACGATCTTCAGAATTTCGGACTCTCCCCCGAGCACGTCCAGGTGGCTGACGACGTCGCCCAATTCGTCGAAAACCGCACGTTCGGCTCGCTCGAAGCGGGCAAGGAACCGTCCGTCGAGGACATTCAGAACACGGTGGAGCAGACGCTGATGGGCTTCGGCGAATTCAAGGCCGCCAAAGCCTACATTCTCTACCGCGCCGAGCGCACGAAGGCGCGCCTGCTCGCGCAGGCCTCCGTGCCGCGTCCGAACGGGCTTCAGGACTACATCGCCGTCGCGAAATACTCGCGCTACCGCAAGGATCTCGGCCGCCGCGAAGTGTGGCCCGAACCGGTCGAGCGCGTGCGCAACATGCATCTGCGCCGCTTCGCGTGGGTGGACCGCCAGCCCGCCCTCTTCGGTGCGGAAACGCCCGCCTTCGCCGACCAGATCAAGTCCGCGTTCAAGGCCGTGGCGGACCGCCGCGTCCTCCCGTCGATGCGCTCGATGCAGTTCGGCGGCATTCCGATCGAAAAGGAGGAGGCGCGCATGTTCAACTGCGCGTTCACCTTCGTCAACCGCATCGAGGCGTTCCGCGAAACGCTGTGGCTGCTGCTCTGCGGCACGGGAACGGGCTTCTCCGTCCAGAAGCGCCACATCGAACAGCTGCCGCCCTTCCCCGAACGCGGCGAAGAGGAGACGCTTCCCGTCATTCACTTCGAGATCGAAGACACCATCAAGGGCTGGGCGGACGCGCTCGACGCGCTCGTCCGCTCCTACCTGACGGGACACCTCGTCGAGTTCAACTATTCGAAGATCCGCTCCAAGGGCACGCCGCTGAAGACTTCCGGCGGCAAGGCGCCGGGCCACGTGCCGCTGCGCCGCGCGCTCGAAAACATCCGGCGCATCCTCGGCGGCGTCTCCGGACGCAGCATGCGCCCGATCGAAGCCTACGACATTCTCATGTTCGCCGCGCGCGCCGTGCTCTCCGGCGGCATCCGCCGCTCGGCGACGATCTGCCTGTTCTCGCCCGACGACGAGGAAATGATGACGGCGAAGACCGGCAACTGGTTCAACGAAAACCAGCAGCGCTCCGCCTCGAACAATTCCGCCGTCATCAACCGCAACACGACGCCGAAGGACGTCTTCCTGCGCCTTTTCGAAAAGCAGAAGGAATACGGCGAACCCGGCTTCTACTTCGTCGAGAACGAGGACTACGGCGCGAATCCCTGCGTCGAAATCGGGCTCGCGCCGTTCGCGGACATCCGCGACCAGGCGGACGTCGACCGCCTCCGCGAGCTCGGCTACGAAGGCGAGCTCAAGATCGGCGACCGCGTGTTCGGCTGGCAGATGTGCAACCTCACCACGATCAACGCGGCGGCGTGCGCCACGGCGGAAGACTTCTACGAATCCTGCCGCAACGCGGCGTTCATCGGCACCCTGCAGGCGTCCTACACGAAGATGCCCTACCTCGGTCCCGTCACGCAGTTCATCAACGAGCGCGAATCCCTGCTCGGCGTCTCCATCACGGGCATTCTCGACAATCCGAAGATCATGCTCGATCCGGAAACGCTGCGCCGCGGCGCGCAGGTCGTCAAGGACGAGAACGAGCGCGTCGCGAACATCATCGGCATCGCGCCCGCCGCGCGCGCGACCTGCGTCAAGCCCGAAGGCACCGCCTCGCTACTCCTCGGCACCGCTTCCGGCATCCACCCGCACCACGCGAAACGCTACTTCCGCCGCGTGCAGGCGAACCGCCAGGAACCGGTGTACAAGTTCTTCCACGACATCAACCCGCAGATGACCGAGCCGAGCGTTTACGCGCCCGCCACGGACGACGTCATCACGTTCCCGATTCAGGCGCGCCCGGGCGCCATCGTCCGCGACGACGTCAAGGCGATCGAGTTCCTCGGCTACGTCAAGCTCGTCCAGCAGAACTGGGTCTGCGAAGGCCGCCGCCACGAAAAATACAATCCGGGGCTCTTCCACAACGTCTCCAACACCGTCGTCGTGCGCGAGAACGAGTGGGATTCCGTCTCCGAATTCATCTGGGACAACCGGAAATTCTTCACCGGCGTCTCGCTGATTCAGTACCTCGGCGACAAGGTCTATCCGCAGGCGCCGAACGAAGCCGTCGCCGACGAAGCCGACCTGATGCGCTGGGAAGCCCTCGCGTATCATCCGGTGGACTACACGCTGATGCGCGAAGACACGGACAACACCAACCTCCAGGGCGAGGCCGCCTGCGCCGGCGGGCACTGCGAAATCGTCCGCACCTGACGCGGGAACGCCCTTCCCGCCCGCAAAAAAAACTCCCGAAGCGCTTCCGCGTTCCGGGAGTTTTTTTTGCGGAAGAGGTGATGGAAGTGACGGAGTTGTGGAGGTTATGAGGTTATGAAGGTTATGAGGTTATGGAAGTTCTTTGCGCTCGGCTTCGCCGAAAGGATTTCGAAAATCTTTTTCGCGAAGCGAACGCAATCAACCTTCATAACCTCATAACCTCCTCCGCACTCCGCGCTCAGAGAATCACGAACTTCACCATGCAGTAGCCGACGGGCGCGACGAGGACGAGGCTGTCGAGCAGATCCAGCGCGCCGCCCATGCCCGGAATCGTCGCGCCGGAATCCTTTTCGCCCGCCTGCCGCTTGACGACGCTCTCGATGAGGTCGGAGACGACGCTCGTCAGCGCGAACGGAACCGCGCAGAGCGCTCCCGCGAGCGGCGAGAAGAAGAACGTCTCCGGCAGCACGATTTTTCCCGCGGGCGCGAGCGCGTCGCCGGAAGCGAGGTTCCACGCGCCGCAGGCGTTCAGCGCCCAGACGGTCAGCGCGCCGACGAGCATCGAACAGAGCACGCCGCCCGCGACGCCTTCCCAGGTCTTGCCCGCGGAAACGTTCGGCGCGAGCTTGTGCCGCCCGAAGAACTTGCCGCCGAGCAGCCCGCCGACGTCCGTGAATTTCGTCGAAAGCAGCACCCAGAGGCAGAAAAGCACGCCGTTCATTTCGTCCGCGAACTGCCCGACGAGCAGCGCGAAAAATCCGACCATGAACGGCAGGTAAAGCAGCCCGAGCCCCGTCGAAAGCGGCGCGACGAACGCGGGAAGCCGCCACGCCGCGTCGCGGTGCAGACGTAGCACGGCGTAAACGCTGAACGCGAGAACCGCCGCCGCGGGAACGAGCATCGCGATCTCCGTGCCCGACGTCACTTCGCCGCGGGAGGCGCCGAAATAGACCACGGGAACGAAGCACGCGCCCGCGACGAGCCCGACGAGACGGCGCGGCTTCCCGCCGAAACTCGGCTTCGCCGCGAGGCAGTAGAACTCGTGAAGCGCCAGCGTCGTAACGAGCGCCGCGAGACCGATCACGCCGTAGACGCGCCCGAAATAAACGGCGCAGAAAAGAACGGCGAGGAGAAAGAACGTGCTGAAGGTGCGTTTGAGCATGGTGAGATTTTCTGAGGATGAGGTTCGGAGGAAAAGGAGTCAGGAACTTGGTCCGGATTCGGCGCGGATCTGCGACGAAGTCTTGCCGAAGCGGCGTTCCCGCGACGCGTAAAAGGCGAGCGCATCGCGCAGCTCGGCCTCGCCGAAGTCCGGCCAAGGAACGTCCGTGAAATAAAGTTCCGCGTAGGCGCTTTGGAGCATCAGAAAATTGCTGAGCCGCGATTCGCCCGACGTGCGCACGACGAGATCGGGATCGGGGACGCCCGCCGTCCACAGGTAGCCGGAAAAGCGCTCCCAGTCGAGCGGCGTTCCCGCGGCGACGCGCCCGAGGCGCACGTCCTCGGCGTATCTTTCCGCGGCACGGAGCGTTTCCGCGCGCGACCCGTAATTGAGCGCGACGACGACCGTGCGCGCCGAAAACTTTTCGGTCTTCGCCTTGACGGCGGCGATCGCGTCGCGCACGTCCTGCGGGAACGGAGAAAGATCGCCGAGCGTTTCGAGACGGATCTCGTTCTTGAGAAAAACGGCCTCCTGCTCGTCGAGGAACCGCAGCATGATCGCCATCAGCGCGCGGATCTCCTCCGGCGGGCGGCGCCAGTTCTCCGACGAGAACGCGTAGAGCGTCACGTACTCGACGCCGGCGCGAAACGCGTTTTCGACGGTGCGGACGACGGCCCGCGTCCCCGCGAGATGCCCCTCGGCGCGCGCCAGCCCGCGCGCTTCCGCCCATCTGCCGTTGCCGTCCATGATGAACGCGACGTGGCGCGGAATTTTATTTGGGGGTAAATTCATAACTGCGCCATGAAACCCCGAAAGCCCCGCTCTGGCAATTTGAAAAGTGCCCGCGAGACAAAAAAACGCGTCCCCGCGGAGGCGGGAACGCGCTTCTTTCGTGAGCTTCGGAACGGACTCAGCAGACGCCCTGCGAGAGCATCGCGTCGGCGACCTTGACGAAGCCCGCGACGTTCGCGCCGCGCACGTAGTCGACGGAGCCGTCGGCGTTCTTGCCGTACTTCACGCACGCTTCGTGGATGTCCTGCATGATCTTGAGCAGGCGCGCGTCCACTTCTTCGCGCGTCCAGGAAAGGCGCAGCGAGTTCTGCGACATTTCGAGACCGGAGGTCGCGACGCCGCCCGCGTTGGACGCCTTGCCCGGCGCGTAGAGGATGCCGGCCTTCTGGAAGGCTTCGATCGCTTCCGGCGTCGAGGGCATGTTCGCGCCTTCGGCGACGCAGATCACGCCGTTCTTGAGGAGCGTCTTCGCTTCCGCGCCGTTGAGCTCGTTCTGCGTCGCGCACGGAAGCGCGATGTCGCACTTGACGGACCACGGGCGCTTGCCTTCGAGGTATTCGAAGCCGAACTTCTTGGCGGCTTCGGCGATGCGGCCGCGCTTCACGTTCTTCAGATCCATGATCCACGCGAGCTGCTTCTTCGTGATGCCGTCCTTGGCGACGATCGTGCCGTTGGAGTCCGAGAGCGTCAGCACCGTCGCGCCGAGCTCAAGGCACTTTTCCGCCGCGTACTGCGCGACGTTGCCGGAACCGGAGATCGTGACCTTCTTGCCTTCGAAGGAATCGCCGCGCGTCGCGAGCATTTCGCGCGCGAAGTAAACCGTGCCGTAGCCGGTCGCTTCGGGGCGGATCAGCGAGCCGCCGTAGGAAAGGGGCTTGCCGGTGAGGACGCCTTCGAACTGCTTCGTGATCTTCTTGTACATGCCGAAGAGGTAGCCGATTTCGCGGCCGCCCACGCCGATGTCGCCCGCGGGAACGTCCGCGTCGGCGCCGATGTGGCGATAGAGCTCCGTCATGAACGACTGGCAGAAGCGCATGACTTCATTGTCGCTCTTGCCCTTCGGGTCGAAGTCGGAACCGCCCTTGCCGCCGCCCATGGGGAGCGTCGTGAGCGAATTTTTGAAGACCTGTTCGAACGCGAGGAATTTGAGAATGCTCAAATTCACGGACGGGTGAAAACGCAGACCGCCCTTGTAGGGCCCGATCGCGTTGTTCATCTGAATGCGGAAACCGCGATTCACGCGAACGTTGCCTTTGTCGTCCACCCAGGGAACGCGGAACATGATCACGCGTTCCGGCTCGACCATGCGTTCGAGAACGGCGGCTTTGGCGTATTTGGGATTTTTTTTGAGGAAGTCTTTCAGCGAGTGAAGAACTTCGGCGACCGCCTGATGAAACTCGGGCTGGTCGGGATCTCGTGCAATCACGGATTGCATCACGGAGTCGATGATATCGGCCATTGATTTGATTGTATTGAATTTAAGTGCTGCCGAGGCGGGAAAGGATTTTCGCCGTCAGCGAAAAGGAATTATTTTACTTTGCCCTTTGCGCTTCAATAAAAAATTTCGTTCCCGTATAATTTCGGAAATTTTTTCGCGATGCCCGCCTTCCCGCAGACGCAAAAGACGCTCGCCGCCGCCGCGGCGCTCGCCGCCGCGCTCTTCCCCGCGACGGAAGCCGCGACGTGCCCCGACGCGGGAACGCCGGACGCGACCGCCGAAGCCGTCCGCGCCGCCGAGCGGAAGACGCGCGACGCGGAGCTGCTCGAAATCGTCCGCGCGCAGCGGGAGACCCTCGCGGAAATCCGCGACGCGAAGCTCTCCGACCTCGAGCGTTCCCGCCGCCTCGCGGCCGTCGCCTCGCGCTACGAAAACTTCCTCGCGCGATTTCCCGACGACGCGCGCGCGCTCGTGCTCTGCGCGAAATTTCTGCGCGACGGCGGCGAGGACGACGCCGCGCGGGAACGCCTCGAAAAAGCGGAAAAACTCCGCCCGGACTGGGCCGTCGTCCGCCAGCAGCTCGGCGCGATCGCCGCGGAGCGGGGAGACTTCGCCGAGGCCGCGCGGCGTCTGCGCGAAGCCGTCGAACTCGAGCCCGGAACGGCGGAATACCAAACGCAGCTCGGCGAAATCCTGCGCGTCTTTCGCGCGGAACTCCTCGCCGCGGGCGTCTTCGCCGACGCGGGAACGCTCGACGCGGCGATGCAGAACGCCTTCCGCGCCGCGCGCGCGCTCCGCCCCGGCGCGCTCGACGAGGCCGTCCGCTACGCCGAATCCTTTTACGACGTCGCCGAGCCCGACTTCGCCGCCGCGCTCGACGCGTGGACGCTCGCGAAAAATCTCGCGGCGGCGGCCCCCGAACTCGGCGCCGCCGATTCCGACGCACGAAAATTCGTCGCGGAAACGCTTGAACTGCATCGCGCGCGCGCGTTCGCGGAGCTCGGGCGCTTCGCCGAGGCGGAAAAAATCCTCCGCGCCGGCGCCGATCCGCGCCTCAAACGTTCCCGCGGACGCGTGCGCGAAATCCTTTCCGAAAAAACGAAAAACGTATCCGAAAAACCATGACGCATTCCTTCGACCTTTTCGCGGGCATCGCCTACCTTGAAAATCTGCGCCAGTCGGCGCTGCTCTTCATCGCGCTGCTCATCTCGATCTCGCTCCACGAATTCGGACACGCGTGGATGGCGGACAAATGCGGCGACCCGCTCCCGCGGCGGCTCGGACGCGTCACGCTGAACCCGCTCGCGCACGCGGACCGCTTCGGCACGCTGATTCTGCCGGGGCTGATGATCTTCGTTCCCGCCCTGCTCGGCGGCGCGCCCGGCATCATCTTCGGCTGGGGAAAGCCCGTCATGATTTCGCTCCCGAACCCGAAGACGCGCAAGCGCGACGACGTGCTCACGACGCTCGCCGGCCCCGCGATGAACCTGCTGCTCGCGATTCTCGGCGCCGCGCTGCTGGGCGTCTCCGCGGGGCTTTTCGGCGCGGGAACGCAGGACGCGATCGCGCCGCACGTCAGATTCTTTTCGCTCTTCCTGCAGCTCAATCTCGCGCTGATGCTCTTCAATCTCATTCCGGTTCCGCCGCTGGACGGTTCCCGCCTGCTCTTCAACACGGTGAAGATGAGCCAGGACGTCTTCGACAAGATCTCCCGCAACGCGTGGTGGATTCTGCTCGCGCTGATTCTGCTGCCTTCGCCGGGCAACTCGTTTCTGCAGATCGTGCTCGGGCCGATCTTCGGCGCTCTCGCGAAGCCGCTTCTTCTGCTCGCGCAGGCGCTGGAATCGCTCGTTCTCGCGCTCCGCTGAACTCCCTTCCGGACGCGGACCGGCGGGGATTGCGGAAGACGTTCCCGCGAAAGCGGCCGAACGCCCGTCCCGATTTTTCCGCTTTAAGCCCGAAAAATTTCGTCCTAAAATTTTCTTTCTTATGAAAAAATCAACCGTCTACACTTTAATCGCCGCCGTCCTTCTCGGGGCGCTGGCGATTTATTTCGCGCTCGAAATGCGCGCCGTCGCCGCCGAAAGCGAACAGAAGCAGGCCGTCGTCGAAAAGCTCCGCGCGGAAAACCGCGAGGTCTTCACGCTCAAGGAACGCATCGCGGCGCTCGAAAAGCTCAACGCCGAATCCGTCGAGGACAGCAAGAAGCTCCTCGAAGAGAACGACTCGCTCAAGAACGTCATCGCCGTCAAGGACAACGATCTGGCGAAGATGAAGCTCTTTTCCGACGACGCCGCGAAGCAGCGCCTCGAAGCGCTCGAGGCGCGTTCCCGCGCGGAAGCCGCGCTCGCCGAGGAAAAGGCGCGCGCCGAAAAGCTGCTCGCCGAAATCGAGGCCTCGAAACTGCGCGCCGACGAGCTCAACGGCGAAATCGTCCGCCTGCGCGAACTTTCCCGCGAAGCCGACGCCCTCGTCGCCGCGAAGAACGTCGAGCTCGAAGAGCTCAAGGGCGACCTCGCGGCGTTCGAAGCCGAACTCGCCGCCTCCCGCGAAATCATCAAAGAACTGCAGTAAGCGCGACGCCGCGCTTCGAACCGATCCCGCGGAACTCTCCGCGGGATTTTTCGCGCCGTCCTTTCCGGCGTTCCCGCATAAAAAAAACGCGCGGCGCTCCCCGGGCGGGAACGCCGCGCGCCTGCGGACCGCGCGGGAGGGCTTACTTCTTCAGCAGGCCCTGTCGGTCCATTTCTTCGGCGATCTGAATCGCGTTGAGCGCCGCGCCCTTCCAGAGCTGGTCGCCGCAGACCCAGAGCGCGAGACCGTTCTCGAACGCCGTGTTTTTGCGGATGCGGCCCACGCCGCATTTCACCTTGTTCTGGTAGTCGAGCGGCATCGGGTAAATCTTGTTCGCGGGATCGTCGCGGACTTCCGCGCCGGAGAATTCGGCGATCGCCTTGCGCGCCGCCTCGACGTCCACGGGCTTTTCGAATTCCGCGTCGATCGAAATCGAGTGCGCGCGGAACACGGGAACGCGCACGCAGGTGCAGGTGCAGACGAGGCTCGGCAGCTCCATGATCTTGCGGCCTTCGTTGAGCATCTTCATCTCCTCCTTCGTGTAGCCGTCCTCGAGGAACACGTCCACGTGCGGGAGCACGTTGAACGCGATCTGATACGGATAGACGGAGTGCTCGATCGGCTCGTTCGACGCCCACGCGACGACCTGCTTCTTCAGCTCTTCCATCGCCGCCGCGCCCGTGCCGGAAACGGCCTGATACGTCGAGGCGAAGAAGCGCTTCAGCCCGAACGCCTTGTGCAGCGGGTAAAGCCCCATGAGCGCGATCGCCGTCGAGCAGTTCGGATTCGCGATGATGCCCTTGTGGTTCTTCAGCGCGTGCGCGTTGATTTCGGGAACGACGAGCGGAACGTCGGGATCCATGCGGAACGCAGAGCTGTTGTCGATGACGACGCAGCCGCGCTTCGCCGCCTCGTGCGCGAGCGCCTTCGAGACGCTCCCGCCCGCGGAAAAGATCGCGAAGTCGAGCCCGTCGAACGCTTCCGGAACCGCCTCGCGGATCGTCCACGTCCTGCCGCCGAAATCGACCGTCTTGCCCGCGCTGCGCTTCGACGCGAGCGGACGCAGCTCCGCCACGGGGAAGTTTCTCGACGCGAGCAGCGAAAGAATTTCTTGCCCGACCGCGCCCGTCACACCTACGATACCGACTTTGTATGTCATATGATTTTGCCTTCTGCTGAGAAAAATTCTGAAAAATATGAGTGCGCAAGAATGCTCCTCGCCGAGCTGAAACGCAAATGCGAAATGCTGCGCCTTCCCGCGCTGGCGGACGCGCTCGTCGCCTCCGTTCCCGCGCAGCGGCTGTGGCACTTCCGCGCGGACGCGCTCGTCGCCGAATACCGCATCTCCACCTCGCGTGCCGCGCCCTCGTGCGTGAAAAATTCGCTCGGCACGCCGGACGGGCTTTTTTCCGTCGTCGAAAAAATCGGCGCGGGCGCTCCCGCGGGAACAGTCTTCAAGGCGCGCGTCTCCACGGGCATGCACTTTTCCGAATTTCTGAAGAACGCGCCCGACGAAAATCTGATCACCTCGCGCATCCTGCGCATTCAGGGCGAGGAGGACGGGCACAACCGCGGCGGCGACGTGGACACGTATTCAAGATTCGTTTACATTCACGGCACGAACCAGGAGCACAAACTCGGCGCGCCGAACTCTCACGGCTGCCTGCTGCTCGGCAACGCGGACGTCATCGCGCTCTTCGACGCCCTGCCCGACGCTCCCGCGGGAACGCCCGTCGCGCGCCTGCTCGTCGCGCTGTGAGCGCGCTCGGGCGATCATTCCGCGCCGCCGCTCAGCCCGCGGTAGAACTCGCCCCATTTCGCGACGGCCTTCAGCACGGGGCGCAGCGTCCGCCCCAGCTCCGTCAGCGAATATTCCACGCGCGGAGGAATCGTCGGGAACGCCTCGCGCGAGACGATTCCCTTTTCGCAAAGATCCTTCAGGTTGTCCGTCAGCACCTTCTGCGAACAGCCGACGCTCCGAAGCAGTTCGCCGAAGCGCTTCGTTCCCGAAAACAGGTCGCGCAGAATCAGAATGCGCCATTTGCTGCCCATGACGTCCAAAAAAATCTGCACCGGGCAGCGCGAAAGGCCGGTTCCGATCGTCCTGCTAGCCTCGATTTTATCATTAGTTTCTTTTTTCATACTGCATTATAAAATTGTGCCTGCTTCACAAAATAAACCGATAAGCGTAGAATTGTCGAACCTTAATCAGACAAAGGAAAAGCAATGAAGCACATCATCATCAAAAACGTCGAAACCGCCGAAGCGTTCCCGCAGACGGGACCGCGCGGCAACAGATTCACGATCCGCCCGATCGTTCCCGCGGAGGCCGTCGCCAAATGCGCGGCGAACTTCGTCGAGGTCGCGCCGGGCGAAAGCGCCTACGGCTACCACTACCACGAGGAGAACGAGGAAGTCTTCTTCATCGTGCGCGGCGAGGCCGCCGTGCGCACGCCGGACGGGGAAATCCGGCTGAAGGCGGGCGACGCGATCGCGTTCCCGGCGAATCCGAGCGGCGCGCACGTCGTCCGCAACCCTTCGGCGACGGAAACGCTCGTCTATCTCGATTTCGGCACGGCGAACCGCCCGGACGTCGTCCATTTCACCGGTCTCGAAAAGGACGCGGGCATGGTCGTTTCGCGCTCGGGCGAAATCATCCCGTTCGAACGCTGAAGCCGCTCAGAGGCGCGCCTTGAGCGCATCCGGAAGTTCCGGCATCGCTCCCGCGCGGGAGCAGACGAACGCGGAGACGTCCGCCGCGAGGCGATGCGCCTCCGCGAGCGGCCTGCCCGCGAGGAGCGCCGTCGTGAACGTCGCCGTGAACGAATCGCCCGCGCCGACGGTATCGACGACGCGCGTTCCCGCATCCGCCGCGACGAAGGAAAATTCGCCGTCGCGCGCGGCGATGAAGCTGCCGTCGCCGCCGCAGGTCAGCACGACGAAGCGCAGACACGGGAACGCCGCGAAGACGGTTTCGAAAAAGCGGTCGCGCCGCGCGGCAAAGGCGTCGCCCGCGGGAACGCCGAAGAATCCGCCGAGCACGCGCAGTTCGTCCTCGTTGATCTTGAGGACGTTCGCGAGCGCGAGCGATTCGCGCACGAGCTTTTCGGAATAAAAATCCGCGCGCAGATTCGCGTCGAAGACGCGCAGAGCGTTTTCGGGCGTCGCGCGCAAGAAGGCGCGGACGGTCTCGCGGGACGTCTCGGAGCGCTGCATCAGCGTGCCGAAGCAGACCGCGTCGGCGCGCGCCGCGAGATCGCGCAGGTGCTCCGTGAAGGCGAGATGGTCCCACGCCGAATCGCTCGGGAACGCGTAGCGCGCCGAGCCGGAGGCGTCGAGCGAAACCGCGACCGTGCCGGTCGGAACCCCGGAGACGCGTTGGAATTCCGCGCGCAGCGTTTTCCCCGCGAGTTCGGCGAAGATCGCGTCGCCGAGCGCGTCGTCGCCGACCGCCGAGACCGCGACGCCCTCCGCGCCCGTCTGCGAAGCGTGGTGCGCGAAATTCGCGGGCGCGCCGCCGAGCCGTTTTTCCTCGCCGAAGACGTCCCACAGGATTTCGCCGATGCCGATCACGATTTTTTTGCTCATGCCGCGGATTCTAAAAGATTCGCTCCCGCAAAGAAACACGCATTTTCGCCGAAACGCGGACATAGAAAAAGACGTTCCCGCGGCGAGGCGGGAACGTCTTTTCGCGTGCGCGGAAAACGCGCGTCAGGTTTCGGAGACCGTGAGGTTCGCCATTTCCTGAGCGGCGACGGCGGCGAGCGGCGTCGAAAGGTAGCGCTCGGTCGCGCTCGCGGCGATGGCGACGATGCGCTTGCCCGCGAATTCCGGACGCTTCGCGAGTTCGAGCGCGGCCCACGCCGTGGAGCCCGAGGAAATGCCGACGGGCAGCCCTTCGGTGCGGGCGATCGCGCGCGAGGTCGCGAGCGCGTCTTCCGTCTTCACGGGCAGGATTTCGTCGACGAGCGAGGCGTCGAAATTCTTAGGCACGAAGCCCGCGCCGATGCCCTGAATGCCGTGCGGACCGGGCTTGCCGCCGGAAAGCACCGGGCTTTCGGCGGGTTCGACGGCGACGCCGTAGAGCTTTGGATTCTTTTCCTTGAGGAAGCGGGTCGTTCCCGAAAACGTGCCGCCCGTGCCGACGCCGGCGACGAAGACGTCCACGTTCCCGCCGGTCGCCTCCCAGATTTCCGGGCCGGTCGTCGCGTAGTGCGCGGCGGGATTGGCGGGATTCTCGAACTGGCGCGGCACGAAGACGTTCGCCTGCTCCTTCGCCTTCTTTTCGACGTATTCGATCGCGCCCGCCATGCCGCGGCCCTTGGGCGTGATGACGACTTCGGCGCCGAGCATGCGCAACAGCGTGCGGCGCTCAAGCGACATCGATTCGGGCATGACGAGCACGCACTTGTAGCCCTTGGCGGCGGCGATCGCCGCGAGCGCGATGCCCGTGTTGCCGCTGGTCGGCTCCATGATGAGAGAGTCGGGCGTAAGCGTTCCCGCCGCCTCCGCCGCGTCGATCATCGCGGCGGCGATGCGGTCTTTCACCGAAAAGACAGGGTTGCGGAATTCGCACTTCAGATAAACCTCCGCGGGAAGATTCGCGCCGAGGCGGTTGAGGCGGACGAGCGGCGTCTTGCCGATCGTCTGAATGAAGGATGCAGGAGGATTGCTCATGATTCTTTGCGTGATGAATTGAAGTGAATTGGTTGAATTTCGGACATGAAACGCCTAAATCCCTACTTTGTCAATAGGGTTTTAATTCCGCCCGATTTCACGGCTCAGGAGGAAGCGTCCGCGCGGGAGCGGAGGTGGACCAGGTCTTTTTCGTCGCGGTCGAGCGCCTTCGCGAAAAGCTCCGCGTTCGCGCTCAGAAAATCGCTCCAGAGCGCTTCGAGCTTCTCCGCCGCTTCGGGCGGGAGCACCGTTCCGGAATGTCCCTTGCGCCAGTCGAAGCCGGGAATCCCGCGCTCGAGCTCGCTCAGCGTCAGAATCGGCATCGCCGCGGGATTGATCACGACGTCGGGCAGAAAATTCACGTAGAACGTTCGCCGCCCTTTTCCGCTCCAGTCCTCAGCCTCGAAGGGCGCGGAGACGATTTCGCCGCTCCCGACGATTCCGACGCTCCCGTGACCGACCTTCAGCCAGAAGAAGCGGTCGCCGGGAACGATTTTTTCATAATCCCAGACGCTCCAGTTGTAGTCCGGCGTCCCGCCGAACGCAGACTCCTCCATGTCGTAAATGTAATTGCCGATTCGATACGAGGAAATCGCGGGGTTCCACTTGAAGATGACGGTGTTCATGGTCGTGATTCTTGGGTTGAAAATTCAGGCGCTCAGGCGTTCCCGCAGGGCGAGAAGCGAAGGGAAGACGCCGGCGGCGTCGCGCAGGGCTTCGGGCGAAGGCGCGACGAGGTCGGGAACGAGCACGGCGACGCAGCCCGCGGAAAACGCCGAGCGGAAGCCCGTCGGCGAATCCTCCACGGCGAGGCACTCCCGCGCGGGAACGCCGAGCTTCGCCGCCGTCGCCGCGTAGATTTCCGGGTCGGGCTTGCCGACGGAGACTTCGTCGCCGCAGGTCGCCGCATCGACGAAGCGCCAAAGCCCCGCGCGCGCGAGTTTTTCCTGCGCGGACGCGCGCCGCGTCGAGGTCGCCACGCCGATCTTCCAGCCGCGGGAACGCGCGAAATCGAACATTTCCCGCGCGCCCGGCATCAGCGGAACGCCCGCGTCCACGAGCCGCGCGTAGTGTTCCCGCGCGGAGGCGACGACGCGTTCCCGCGGGAGCGCGCGCCCGACCTCGCGCTCGAGAATCGTCATGCAGTCGTCGGAGCGGTGCCCGACCATCTTCAGAAAAATTTCGCGCGTCACGCGTTCGCCGACTTCGCGCGCCGCCGCGTCCCACGCGCGCTCGCTCAGCCGCTCGGAATCGAGCAGCGTGCCGTCCATGTCGAAAATCACCGCGCGAAAGGATGCTCCGAAATCTGATTTCATCTTTCTTTTTTCACCTCGTCGTAAATCTGCAGCGAGGATAGTTTTCACACCCTCTAAAAGTTCCGTATTTCCCGTTACGAACAAGCAACCGTCCCCCGCATCGAGGGCAAACATCGTGATTTATGAGATCCTGCCGTTTCTCCACGCACTGCTTGACCGAATCGATATGCTCGTGTCTTTTCTCGACCTCCACAACGTTCTCCGTCTCAACTTTCCGGAGAAGCTCTTGAACTTCTTCTTGAGTAAAAATCTGATTTTCGCGGCGGCTTAAAATAAAGTCCGACAACTGAAACGAATAAATGACGGCGGACTTTGTCCTGCATTTGAGGACTGCAGACCCCACAAAGACGACAAGCGGAGTAATTTTGAATCTAGGAACGTTCAAAATTTTCGCCAACGCACAATGGTGCGAAAAATTCTGGCGTAAAGGGTTTCTGAACTCGTAACGCCTCCCGTAAACGCTCTGAGTCCAAAGCTCCGCGCCCTCACTTCCCAAAATCCATCCCTTGTAATTTTTGGTCTCGATGATGAAAATTCCGTAAACAGAAATCACGAGATGGTCAATCTGCACAGAACCCGTATCCGTCAAAAAGCATAGATCGTGAAAACAGAAATATTCTTCCGGAAAATCATTCAAAATGTGGGCAACTCGTCCTTCGCCTACGGCGCCCTTATGCTCTGCGGATTCCCAACTGAAAAGAGCTTTCGCCGTCCCGCTTCTAAAAAAGACGACGAAGAAGAAGACTATGAAAAGAACTGCGACGATGACCTCCACAGCACTCAACCTTTCAGCGTTCCTCGCGTGACGCCGAGCTTGGATTCGAGGCGAAGGCCTCGCCAGAGCGCGTTCCCGTCGATTTTTCCCGCGAGCAGATCGCGGTAGCGCGCGAGGATTTCCGTCACGAGCTCGGGCGTTTCGTCGACGAATTCGACGCGGAAGAAGCGCACGCCCGCATCGCGCAGTTCGTCGAAAAATTCCGCGCCCGTCTGCGCGCGCGCGTTGTACACCGTGTTGCGGCAGCCCGCGTCCGCCTTGACGAGATGCTCCAGCCCCGTGCGGTCGCGCAGGCGCACGACGTGCTTTTCGCACGGGCGCCCGCAGTCGCGGAAATCTTTTCCCTCGGAAAGAAAGGTGCAGAAAACGCAGTGCTCCATGTGAAACATCGGCATGTGCTGGTGCAGCGTGACCTCGATTTTCTCCGGCGCGGGAACGCGCGCGAGCATGGCGCGGAGCTGTTCCAGATTCATGTCGTAGGACGCCGTGACGCGCTCCAGCCCGCGTTCCCGCAGGAAATGCCCGGCGGTGAGATGATTGGCGACGTTCAGCGAAAAATCGCCGCGCAGACGCGCTCCCGCGAAGGCGTAAAGGTGCTCGTGCGCGCGCACGAGAAAGCCGTCCGCGCCGCATTCGCGCACGAGGCGGAGAATGCCCGCCTCGTCGTCCGCCTGCTTGAAGACCCGCGGCGGCTGCGCCCAGAATTCCGCGCCGGGCACGGCGTGCGCGCGCTCGGCGGCGGTCTTGTAGTCGCGCGGATTTTCGAACTCGGCGTAAATCGTCCTCGCGCCGAACGCGAGCGCGGCCTCGAGCTGCGCGAGCTCCCGCACGACGGGAATCAGCGCCGGCGGCGACGACTCATTTTCGAATCCCGAATTCCGAAGGGCGAATTTTTCCGCGTAATTTTTTTTAGGATACGTCGTCCACTTCACGGAATTTTCGCGGGCGGCGTCGAGGCGGGCGACGAGGGCGCGGCGGAGCTTGTTCGCGACACTCGCGGGAACGAGCGGCGCGCCGGAAATCGCGGCCTCCCAGCCGTCGAGATAATAGCCCGTGCCGCCGAGCCGCCCGAACTGCTCGCGCAGCCACGCGTCCGTCGCGGGCGTGTTCGTCGCGGGAACGAGCGGATCGCCCTGCTCCGCGGAGACTTCGTGCCCGCAGGCGTCGTCGCAGCTCGCGCGGAGCGGCGCGCCGACTTCGGCGACGACGCGCATGTTCACCTTGCGCGCCCAGCGCGGCTGTTCGCCGGCGAAGGTCTCGCGGATTTCGGAAGCGAGCGCGGGGTCGGCGGTCTTCCAGAGCCGGTCGCCGCGGCGCACGCGTTCCCAGCGGATTCCCGCGCGCGCGAAACGCACGAAGACTTCGCCGTTCCCGCGAGCCTTTTCCACGCCGTAAACGTAGCCGCCTTCCTCCTTCTCCTCGGGCGTTCCCGCGTCGAAGACGACGCCGTCGCCGGACTTCAGCGGCGCTTCGAGGCGCACGAAAACGCCGTCCTTCCCGAAGCCGGAAACCGTGCCGAGAAACACGCCGCGCTTTTTCCCGAAGCGCGCGTGGACGAGCTCGCGGTTGTTCACGCCGCGCAGCCAGCCCGTGTGCAGTCCGCGCGAAAACGCCATTTCGAGCGCGTAGCCGTGGCGTTCCCGCAGCTGCTTCGCGAACGCCGCGAGCGTCTCCGCGGGAACGCCGTCCGTAATCATGGAATGGATACGATCGACGCAGTCTCGGTACGCGCGCGTGATCGCGGCGACGTATTCGGGCGACTTCAGTCGCCCTTCGATCTTGAGCGAACGCACGCCGAGGCGCATCAGCTCGGGCAGCATCTCGATGCCGCACAGATCGCGCGGCGAAAGCAGGTAGCGGCGAGCGCCGAGCGGGACCTTCTCGCCGTCGCAGATCAGCTCGTAGGGCAGACGGCACGCCTGCGCGCACTCGCCGCGGTTCGCGGAGCGCCCGCCGAGAGACTCGCTCGTGAGGCACTGCCCGGAATACGCCACGCACAGCGCGCCGTGCACGAAAAGCTCCAGCGGGAGCGCGCACGCGGGATCGGCGTTCCCGCGCGCGACGATCGCGGCGAGCTCGCGCACGTTCACCTCGCGCGAAAGCACGGCGAGCGACGCGCCGAGTTCCCGCGCGAAGCGCACGCCCGCGGCGGACGAAATCGTCATCTGCGTCGAGGCGTGAACGGGAAAGTCCGGCGAAATTTCGCGGATGAGCCGCGCGACGCCCACGTCCTGCACGATCGCGGCGTCCGCGCCCGCCTCGATGATGCGGCGAAGCTCCGAAGCGGCTTCGGCGAGTTCGTCGGAAAAAATCAGCGTGTTGAAGGTGACGTATCCGCGCACGCCGCGGCGGTGCAGAAAGCGCATCAGCTTCGGCAGGTCGTCGGCGACGAAATTGTCCGCGCGCACGCGGGCGTTGAAGCGTCCGACGCCGAAATAAATCGCGTCCGCGCCGTTTTCGACGGCGGCCTTGGCGCACTCCCACCCGCCCGCGGGAGCGAGCACTTCGGGCTTGTGAAACTCCGGATTCATTGCCTCGAAATTTTCCACGACCCGCCCCGCTCTTTCAACCGCAAAGCGTTCCCGCGTCCGCGCGGCTTCCGCATTGCCAGCCGCCGGGAACACGGTCGCCCTCATTCGTCGGCGGCGTCTCCTTTTTCGCGGTGCTTCACCCGGTCTTCGAGTTCGAGCAGAAACCGGTCGTAGTCCGACACGAAAAGGCGGTCCTGAACGATGCGGTATTTTTCGAACTCGGTCTCGGCGTGGAGTTTCGCCGCTTCGGCGGTGACCGTTCCCGCGTCCTTCAGCAGCCCGAACTCGAACATTTCGATGAAGCGGTTGAGGCGCGTCTCCCAGTCCTGCATGGTCAGCGGGATTCTGCGCTTCGCCATGGATTCCGCGAAATCAAGGTAAGCGGAAACCATGCGGTTGAGTTCCCGCATTTCCGTTTCGCTCAGATAATTTTTCGCGACGGAGACGTCCGAACGCCGGATCTTTCCGTCGGGCGCGTCTTCCCAAGTGGTCAGCCCCATGTTCCGGCGACGGCTGTCGGCGCGCGCGACGATGAGCTCGGCGGCGGTTTTTCCGTGCACGGCGTAGTGCATCTTGTTCTGCACGCTCGCGTAAAAGCGGCGCGTGGCGAGCGCTGTCCGGTCGTAGTCGATCGCGGTCGCGTAGAGGTCGTGATTTTCTGATAGAACTTGCGTTCGCTGGCGCGGATTTCGCGCACGCGTTCGAGCTGCTCCTCGAAATATTTGTCCGTGAGCGCGCCGCCGCGTTTGAGGCGGGCGTCGTCCATCACCCAGCCTTTGATCGTATAGGTCGTCGCGATCTGATTGACCCACTTTCGGAACTGGACGGCGCGCTCGGAATCGACCTTGAATCCGACCGCCAAAATCATCTGAAGCGAGTAGTGTTTGGCGCGATACGACTTCCCGTCGGCGGCAGTTATTCGAAAATTTCGAATAACTGAAAATTCCTGCAGTTCCCCGTCTTCAAAAATTTTTCTGATATGGTAGTTGATCGTGGGAACGCCGACGTCGTAGAGCGCCGCGAGCATTTTCTGCGTGAGCCAGACGTTTTCGTCCTCGTAGCGGACTTCAAAGGCTTCCCGCGCGTTCCCGCCGGAAGCGATGAACGTGAGGTATTCCGCCGCGCTCGAGCGGAGAGAGGGATTTTCAGAAGATTTTTTCATGACGACGTCTTCTGCGTGAGTTCGGAGGCGAGGAAGGAGGCGGCTTCGGCGAGGACGGCGGCGGTCGCGAGCGGGAAGCCGGGCGCCGTCAGGAAGGCGTGCGGTACGCCGTCGATTCGGCGGGCGCGCACGGGAACGCCGTCCGCGCGGAGCTTCGCGGCGAGGCGTTCGCCGTCGTCGCGCAGCACGTCGCACTCGGCGGAGAGCACGAGCGCGCGCGGCAGCCCGGCGAGCGAAGTCTCCAGCGGCGAGAGCGCGCGCCCGAGCCGCGGCGTTCCCGCGGGCAGGTAAGAATCCTTCATCGCGGCGAAAAGCTCGGCGGAAAGCATGCCGCCGCGGTCGAACTCGCGGCGCGAGCCGGTCTCCTCGGCGGCGAAATCCTCGAGCGTCGCGACGGGATAGAACAGGAGCAGCCCGGCGGGCGTGCTTTCGCGCGCGTCGAGCAGCGCGAGCGCCGTGCAGAGCGCGAGCTGCGCGCCCGCGCTGTCTCCGGCGAAAAAGATTTTTCCGGCGTCGAGCCCGAGGGCGTCCGCGTGCGCGAAGACTCCGCGCGCGGCGGCGAGCACGTCGTCGTTCGCGGCGGGAAAGCGGGCTTCGGGCGCGTAGCGGTAGTCCGGCGCGAGCACGGGAACGCCGAGCTCGGCGGCGGTCTTCGCGCAGAACGCGGACGAATTCTCCACGCCGCCCAGGCACCAGCCGCCGCCGTGCACGTAGAATATCGCAGCGGATTTCGCGGCTCGGCGCTTCGGCGAATAGACGCGCAGGCGCATCGCGCCCGCCGCGCCGGGAACGCTCGTTTCCGAGACTTCGATCTCCGGCGGGAACGGCGCCTCAATCGCGGTCGCGACGCGGATTCTGCGCAGCAGGAGCGCGTTCCCGCCGATCGCCTCGCGTATCGCGCGCACGTAGAGCCCGGGCCAGGTCGCCGGCAGCGTCGCGAGCATCTTCCGCGACTCTTCCGTGAGCCTTCCCGCGAACGCGCATTCGTCGAGCGTCGTCTTCCGGTTCGCCTTCATGCGCGCGCCCTCACTCGCCGTCGTCGTGCGGCTCCTTGACGTAGTTGTCCGAGCGCCCGCGCGCCGTGCCCCATTCCTCGAAGAGGCGCCACGCGGAAATGCTCGGGCGGACGTGCGCGTCGTCGCGCAGCTCCGCGCCGACCGTGAAGCAGAAATTCAGATACTTCCAGCTGTCCGCGTACGCCTTGCCCATGCGCACGTAGCCGTCGAAGAGCGCGGAGGAGATCGCGCCTACGCCCTTCACGCCGGTGACGCGCAGCCCCGTGCCGTTGACGAGCGCGCGGTCGTCCTCGGCGCGCACGTCCAGGCAGACGAAATGCACGTCGCCGCAGGCGTCGGCGAGGCCGTCGATCACGCGCGCGAGCGTTTCCGAGCACAGCTCGCGGCGCACGACGCAGCAGGCGCCCTTGGACGGCGAGCCGATCGGCGCGAGCGCGAACGTTTCGCCGACCTTCAGCACCTTGTCCGCGCGGCGGAAATTCAGCTTCGAGAAAAGCTTGCCGTTGGAGACGGCGCGGTCGTCCGCCCAGATCAGATCCTCGAGCTTACGTTCGCCGTCGCCCTTGACCGCGACGAAATCCTTCTGCACGACGGAGAGCACACGCCCGAGACGATGCCCCGGACGCCGCGCCCAGATCACCTCGTACTCGTTCCCGCCGACGTATTCCTGCACGACGGCGTCGTCCACGTTCGCGTCGAGCCACGCGCGCAGGTGCGCGGCGGAACGCGCGACGTAAACGCCGACGCCGCCGTCGCCGAGCTCGGGCTTGACGACGCACGGGAACGGAATCTTCTCGCTCTTGAGAATCTTCAGCGCGTTCGTCCAGCGCGTCTCGAGATCCTTTTCCGCGGGAACGCGCGCCGTCTTCACGCCGAGCGGGCTCGCGCCGAGAAAGCGCACGTAGCGCTCGAACTTCGAGCCCGCGGAAACGCCGCCGTCCGCGCCGAGCGCGCGCCCCGCGAGCGTGAACACCGTGAACGAGCGGTGAGTGATTCCCAGCCAAAGAAACTGCAGCATGACCGGGAACGCCAGCACGGAATGCGGCCAGAACTCGTGGCGCGTGATGCGGCGGCGCGTCATGACGTGGCGGCGGCGTCCCCGCCACGTGAACGCGGGAATCACGTAATGGCTCACCAGATACAAAAACACGATCGCGCCGATGACGATCCACGCCGCGTTGTGGTGCCATTCCTTGAAGCGCTCGACGACGCTCGCGCCGACGTACTGCGCGAGCAGAATCAGCGGCGGCGTCCAGAGCGCGGCGG
Organism: Candidatus Spyradosoma sp. SGI.093; assembly: GCF_050314555.1. Classification (NCBI taxonomy): domain Bacteria; kingdom Pseudomonadati; phylum Verrucomicrobiota; class Opitutia; genus Candidatus Spyradosoma; species Candidatus Spyradosoma sp. SGI.093. The sequence goes on from NZ_JBNPNH010000001.1 coordinate 189,507, forward strand.
CGATGAAGAAGAGGATGAAAAGCTTGTGCCAGTCGAGCTTCATGATGCCCGCGGCGACGAAGGTCGGCACGCGCGAGCCGGGAATGAAGCGCGAGGAGACGATCAGCGCGAGCCCCTTCGGATTCTTGGAAAAGCGCTCGGACATCTCGTCGATCTGCTGTTCGGAGACGAGCCATTTCAGCGGCGGCTTGCGCAGAATCGGGCGTCCGAGAAAACGCCCGATCAGGTAGAGCGCCAGGTCGCCGATGAAGATCCCGATGAGGCACGCCGTCATCGCGGGAACGAAGCCGACGAGTCCCTGCGCCACGAGCAGACCGGAGGCGAGGCAGGTCGGATCTTCCGCGACGAAGGTGCAGACGAGGATCACCAGCATCAGCACGACGACGCGCGCGCCGCCCGCGGGCTCGATCGGCGGATAGGAAAATTCGCCGGACTCGGGAACGCCGACGTCCGCGCGGCGCAGCTTCGCCGCCTCGGAGGGAACGGAGAGCCGCGCGAGAAACGCCGCGTAGTCGTCCGCGAATCCGCGCGGATCGTCGAGCAGCGCGCCGTGTCCGCCCTCGACGAAATGCGTCTTCACCTGCGGCGCGAGCGCGACCGTGTATTCCGCCGACGAAAACGGCGAAATCAGATCGTCCGTCCCGTGCGCGACGTAGAGCGGCCCGTTCCATTCGCGGACGTAGCGCTTCAGCTCGCTGACGTCGGAATCCCACAGCACGCGCGCGTACGCCTTGTTCACGTTCCCGCGGTCCATCAGCCCGAAATGCGGCACGACGTCCTGAGCGAGCTTGAAGAAGCCGAGGTGAAACGTGTACACGATCTTGTTCACGATGTGGTTGCCGAGCAGCTCGAATTCCTGCGCGCCGACGGAGGACGCGAGCGCGAGCGACTTCACGCGGTCGGGCCGCCGATGCGCCATGTAGAGCGCGACGCCGCCGCCTTCGCCGAAGCCGAGCACGTTCACCGACGAGACGCCGAGCTCGTCCAAAAACGAAAACAGCGTTCCCGCCGTCGCCTCGACGGAATAGTCCTCCGCCTCGCGCGAGCTCGATCCGAAGCCCGGCAGATCGGGAACGATGACGCGCGCGACGCCCTGCGCCGCGAGCTCGCGCGCGACCGCCTCGAGCGAGCGCCCGTCCGTCGCGATGCCGTGAATCAGCAGCACGGGCGCCTGCGGTTCCGTGCGCCAGCGGCGCCAGGCGTCCGCCGCGACGGAGACGGATTTGTCCCACGCCACCCCGGCCTTTTCCAGCACGGAATCGACCGTTCCCGCGACGGCGTCGCCTTCCCGGGGCGCCAGATGCGGCGGCGGTTCCGGCGGCGGAGAAAATTCGCGGTAGGCGATGCGGAGCCGCTCGCCCGTCTCGACGAGCTTCGACACGTAAACGCCGCTCACGCGCGCCTCGCGCGGCGTTCCCGCGGCGATCTTCTCGTTCGGCGCCTCGAAGACCGTTTCGACGCGGTACGCCTTCGCCTCGACCTGCGTCTGACCTTCGCGGAGCTCGGGCGTCATCGGAAAATAATGCCGGACGAAACTCGAGGCGCCGATCAGCGCGAGGAGCACGAAAATCACGCGCCAGCGCATCGGAAGACGCTGCCAAAAATTTTTCTCTGAAGTCGTTTTCGCGGTCATGGGGAAAAAATTCTGGCGGCAGTCTAACGCGTTCGGCGGAACGCGGGAACGCTTTTTTCTGCCGAGGACGAAAAAGTTACGGAAAGTTATGGAGGTGATGAGGTTATGAGGTTATGGAAGTTCATTGCATTCGGCTGCGCCGAAAGGATTTCAAAAATCTTTTTCGCAAAGCGAAAGTCAATGAACCTCCATAACCTCATCACCTCTCCTCATCACCTTTCCTCCCCGAAAATACCGATTGATTTCATACGGGAACGGTAGTAATAGAATCGGCATGAAAATCTCGACCAAGGGGCGCTACGCGCTTCGTCTGATGGCGGATCTCGCCGAGCACGGGAACGGCGAGAGCGTGAGCCTGAAAGACATCGCGGAACGCCAGGAAATTTCGATCAAATATCTGGAGCAGATCGCGATTCTGCTCTGTCGCGCCGAGCTGCTCAAAAGCGAACGCGGCGCGCGCGGCGGCTATCGGCTTTCCCGCCCGCCGGAAAAATACGTCGTCGCCGAAATCCTCGCCGCCGCGGAATGCGATCTCGCTCCCGTGAAATGTCTCGCGGGCGCGCAGAACGTCTGTCCGCGCCGCAGGCACTGCCTGACGCTCCCGTTCTGGGAAGGTCTCGGCAAAGTGATCCGCGACTACGCCGAAAGCGTCACGCTCGCCGACATCGTCGCCGGTCGCAAGTGACGAAACCGCCGCGCCCGCGACACGGGAACGTTCTTTTTTTTAATTTCCTATTGACTTGATAGGAAATAAGGAGGATGATGCGCCGAAATTTTCAACGCATAACCTCAACAGGAGTTCAAAATCATGTCGGAAAAAATCAACGCACCCAAATTCGAAACGCTCCAGGTCCACGCGGGACAGGAATCTCCGGACAGCGCCACGGACGCGCGCGCCGTGCCGATCTACGCCACGTCTTCGTACGTCTTCCACAATTCGCAGCACGCCGCCGACCGCTTCGGCCTGCGCGACGCCGGCAACATCTACGGCCGCCTGACGAATCCGACGCAGGACGTCTTCGAACGCCGCGTCGCCGCCCTCGAAGGCGGGAGCGCCGCGCTCGCCGTCGCCTCCGGAGCCGCCGCGATCGCCTACGCGATCCAGAACATCGCGCACGCCGGCGACCACGTCGTCGCGCAGAAGACCATTTACGGGGGCACCTACAACCTGCTCGAACACACGCTGCCGGAATTCGGCATCACCGCGACCTTCGTCGATCCGCTCACGGAAAGCTACGACGCCGCCGTGCACCCGAACACGAAGGCAATCTTCATCGAGACGCTCGGCAATCCCAACAGCGACGTCTCCGACATCGAAGCCGTCGCCGCGGTCGCGCACAAGCACGGCATTCCGCTGATCGTGGACAACACGTTCGGCACGCCGTTCCTGATCCGCCCGATCGAGCACGGCGCGGACGTCGTCGTGCATTCCGCGACGAAATTCATCGGCGGGCACGGCACGGCTATCGGCGGCGTCATCGTGGACGGCGGCAAGTTCGACTGGGCCGCGAGCGGGAAATTCCCGGGACTCGTCGAGCCGAATCCGAGCTATCACGGCATCTCGTTCACGCAGGCCTGCGGGAACGCCGCCTTCGCGGTGAAGATCCGCGCGACGCTGCTGCGCGACACGGGCGCGACGCTCTCGCCGTTCCACGCGTTCCTGTTCCTGCAGGGGCTGGAGACGCTTTCGCTGCGCATCGAGCGCCACGTCTCCAACGCGCTGAAGGTCGTGGAATTCCTGAAGAACCACCCGAAGGTCGAGCGCGTCAATCACCCGTCGCTGCCGGACGCGCCGACGCACGCGCTCTACGAACGCTACTTCCCGAACGGCGCGGGCTCGATCTTCACCTTCGAAGTCCGCGGGAACGCCGACGACGCGCGCGCCGTCATCGACCGTCTGAAGCTCTTCTCGCTGCTCGCGAACGTCGCCGACGCGAAGTCGCTCGTCATCCACCCGGCGTCCACGACGCACTCGCAGATGAACGAGGCGGAACTGCTCGGCGCGGGCATCAAGCCGAACACGATCCGGCTCTCGATCGGCATCGAGCACGTGGACGACATCATCGCCGACCTCGCCCAGGCGCTCGGCTGAGAACGCGGAAATCCGGACACGAAAAAGCCCGGCGTCGAAGCCCTCAGAAGGCTCTCGGCGTCGGGTTTTTCGCGTGCGCGCGGCGGATCTTCAGGACGCTCGCGGCGGACGAAAAAATCGTCGGCAGAACGCGCACGTGCGTTCCCGCGCGCTCTTCCCAGCGCACCGGAATTTCCGCGAGCGCGCCCGCGCGTTCGGCGAGCAGCGCAAGCTCCGCGCCGAGCGCGTAATCCTCGGCGACGAGCGTTCCCGCGATTTCCTCGAACCACGCGCGCCGCAGAAACTTGAATCCGCACGCGGAATCCGTGAAGCGCGTGCCGAGCGCCAGGTTCACGCAGAACGCGTAAATCCGGGAAAGCGCGCGGCGCCCCGGCGCGCGCCCGTTCACGACGGACGCGGGCAGACGCCGCGAGCCGGAAACGAGGCGCAGGCGCGGGCGTTCCCGCAGCAGCGCGACGGCTTCCGCGACGTGCTCGGGCGCGGTCGCCATGTCCGCGTCGCAATAGCCGAGCAGCGCCGCGTCGGAGCTCGCCCACGCGGCGCGGAGCGCGTCCGCCAGGCTCGCGCGCGGCAGGTGAATCGCGCGCGTCGTCTCCGGAAACTCCGCGGCGAGCGCGTCGGCGATGCGCGGCGTCGCGTCGCGCGAACCGTTTTCGGCGATGCAGATCTTCGCGCCGCGGAAGCCGTTCCCGTCGAGCCACGCGCGCAGAAGCCGGAAACCGCGCTCGAGCCGCGCCGCCTCGTCGAACGCGGGAACGGCGATTTCGAGCGAATCCTCTTCCGCGGGAACGCGCATCGCGCTCACTTCACGCCGCTCGAGCCGTAGCCGCCCGCGCCGCGCTCGGTCTCGGAAAGCTCCTCCGCGACCTCCACGTTCACGTGCGGATAAGGCATGACGATGATCTGCGCGCAGCGCATGCCGGGCGCGTAAAGCTTTTCCGCGGCGACGAGCGCGTCCGTCTCGCCTTCCGGGCAGACGTCGAGCACGTCGAACACCGCCATCACGTTCCCGCGGTAGCCGCTGTCGATGACGCCGACGCTGTTGGAGAGACGGCAGAACGTCTTCTGCACGGAACTGCGCGGGAAGATCAGCCCGACGTGCCCTTCGGGAATCTCCATCTGAATCCCGAAATCCACCTTGATTTTCCTGGGCTCGACGAACTCGGCGGCGACCGCCGTCAGGTCCATGCCGGCGTCGCCGGGCTTGGCGTAGCGCGGCACGACCGCGTCGGAATGAACTTTTTTGATTTTCAGCGTGATCGAATTCATGACGCGGAACTCTACAAAAATTTGTCGCGGATTGAGAGAAAAAAGGTAGCATCGTCGGGCATGACAAAACCGTTTTCGAGATTCGCCGCGCTCGCCGCGGCCGCCTCCCTGCTCTGCTCCTGCGCGGCGCCGGACGCGGATCCGGGCCTTTCCGAGGAAGTCGGCGCGGAGCTCGCTCCCGAGACCGAATCCGCCTCCGTCGCGGCGGATCTCGAGGCCTGCCGCTACGACGACGCGCTCGCGCGCGCGCTGAAGGAAAAAACGTACGGGATCGCCAATTACATCGCCGAATACGTCATGGAGACGGACGAGCTGCTCGCCTTCGTCGCCGCGCATTACCCGAACGCGCCGGAGGATTCCGCCCCGGCGGAAAACGCCGACGGAGAGATTTCCGGCGCGGCGAACGAGGCCGCCAACGCCGTCCGCTACGCGCTGGCGCGGCGCCTCATGCGCGAAAACCTGCCGCAGCGTTCCCGCGAATTTTTCCCGCGGGAACTCCGGCCCGTCTTCGACGCCTACGTCGAGGCGATCCGCCGCGGCTACGATTTCGAGGCGGACGACGTCTCCCGCGCGCGCGGCTTCTGGGACGCGGCGGTGATCGTCCGCGGGAACGGCGACGCGCTTTTCTCGCTGTTTTCCGTTCCCGAGTTCGTCGAGGCGAAGGAATTCGCGACCGACGACGAACGCGACCGCGTGCTCTCGCGCGGCATCTCCGAGCCCGTCGTCTCCGTGCGGCAGCGCGCGGCGAATCTGGCGCGCTTCGCGGCAAGTCTGCTGCCGAACAACGACGAACGCACGGCGCGCCTGCTCTTCACGGCGGGCGTCTGGCTGCGCGCGCGCGACGACAAGGCGGCGGAGGAATTTTACAAGACGCTCGTCATCCGCTGCCCGAAGACCGAAGTCGGCAGACGCTGCATCGCGCTGCGCTGGCTGCCGAGCGACGTGCCGTGGACGCGCGAACAGGCCTGGGACGGCGTTCCCGCCGACGAAGACGCGGCGCGGCGATGAACTTCGACGCGCACGCGCATCTTCCGGAAGGCGGCGCGGAGAGCGTTCCCGCGGCGTGGCGCGGCGTCGTCTGCGCCGTCCGCGCGGAAGATTTCCCGAAGCTCGCGGCGCTCGCCGCGGCGCGGGAAGGCGTCGTTCCCGCGTTCGGCGTCCACCCGTGGTTCGCGGAAACGTTCGACGAAGACGCGTTCGCGGCGTTGCGGCGTTTTCTCGAAACGACGCCGCGCGCGCAGGTCGGCGAAATCGGGCTGGACGCCGCGCGGACGGGCGCCGCGCCGCTCGCACTCCAGCGCGAAGTCTTCGCCCGCCAGCTCGCGCTCGCCGCGGAAAAAGGCGTTCCCGCGCACGTCCACTGCGTGCGCGCCTGGGGCGAGCTGACCGCGGTTCTGCGCGGCGCGGAGCGTCTGCCGCCGCGCCTGCACCTTCACGCCTTTTCCGGCTCGGCGGAAACCGCGCGCGAACTGACGCGCCTCGCCGACGCGACGTTTTCGTTCTCGCCGAAGCAGCTCGCGCGCCGCTCGCCGAAGCTCGAACGCGTCCTCGCCGCGCTCCCGCGCGCCCGCGTCCTCGCGGAATCCGACGCCCCCGCGGACTTTTTGGGGAAGCGACTTTCCAGTCGCTTGTTGGAGTCTTTTCAAAGGAAAATTCCTTTTTAAGGATTCCGAAAAGCGACCAGAATGTCGCTTCCCCAAAACGCAGCAGCGCGGCGACGGCGGATTTTTCCGACGGTCCGCCGCCGATGAAGATCGGGTAGGGATGCGTTCCCGCGTCGGCGGGGAAAAACGCGCGGCGGTGGGTGTGCCCGCTGATCATCAAGTCGAGCCCCGCCTCGGCGTTTTCCGGGTTTCGGAAAAATTTGAAGACGAAATTTTCGGGAGGGAACGCTCTTTCGGCAAAATCGTTCTTATTCCATGCGCCGCTGAAGCTTCACCTTCGGTTGAAAATACCGAGGGGGAAACGCCGGCGAATCCGCATAAATAAAAGGATTTTCCCCTCGGTCAAATCGCGCGGATTTTCAATCAGGGGGGAGGCGACATTCTTGTCGCTTTCGCGGAAATCAGCTTTCGGAAAATTCAAAAAGCGGCAGGAATGCCGCTTCTCCCCTGCGTTCCCGCGATTTTTCGCCAAAGAAGCTTTCCGGACCTTTCCGTGTCTTTCGCGGTCGAAATTTTTGCTTGCCCCGGTATTTTCAATCGGGGATACTCGGAGTCTCAAAAAATTCCCTTTTCACAAAAAACGAACAACAAACCAACAAGGATGCTTATGAAAAAATACCTCATCACTGCGGCGGTTTTTCTCACGGGAACCGCCCTAGCGAACGCGGGAACCGTGCTGACGACGACGTTCGGCAACGCGGCGCAGGCGACCGCGACCGACGTCACGCTCACAAACAACTGGGCGGACGACTTGGACGCGGAAGTGCTGGCTCTGCTCGGCACCGTCAACGGAAACATCACGTCGCTGACCAACACCTCCGGCAACGTTACGCTTCAGACCTCTGGTGCCGCCGGTCAAAGTACGACGTTTTTCTCTCCTAACACAAACGTCGGCAACGGCAGTCCGTGGACGTCCGTCTTCACATATTCTGGCACTTCCGGACTGACGAGCATCGACGGCATCAATCTCCAGGTAGGTCTCTTCGATTCCAACGGAACATGGCAATCAAATCAAGCCTCTTGGACCGGGAACGTCGGATTCACGGCTCAGATTTTGGATTCGAGCGACAGCCTTCTCGGTTCGTTTACCGGTCAGCTTGGCGATGGAATCACTGGGCAAGGTTCTACAAAGTTCGACGTGAATCTCAGCGGCACAAAGCTCGTTCTCGATTCCGTCGACAACTTCAAACTTAAGATTTCCCTGACGGATAATCTCTCCAACGGCTGCTTCGTCGGTCTCCAGAGCGTCGCCTATTCCGGTTCCGTGATTCCCGAGCCTTCGACGTTCGGGCTGCTCGCGGGTCTGGGCGCGCTGGCGCTCGCGGGAACGCGTCGCCGCCGCCGCGCGAAATAAGGCGCGCGCGCCGAAAGGCGGCGTTCCCGTCGTTTCGCGAAAACCGATTTCGCCGAAGCTTCGGGCGCGCCGCCTTTTTCTTTCCCCTTTCCCCCGAAAAAATCCCCTCGTCGCCCCATGAAGATTTTTCCCCGTTCCCGCGCGCTCGCGCTGCCGCTACTGGCGTCGGCGCCGTTTCTGTTCCCGTCTCCGCCGCTGGGCGCGGAAAGCGTTCCCGCGTCGAAGCCGAACGTCGTGTTCGTGCTCGTGGACGACATGGGCTGGGGCGACCTGAACATCAACTGGGAGAAGCACGGCGCGGCGTTCGGCAACCGCGAGGGGCGCGCCTCGTACAAGACGCCTCAGCTCGACAGGCTGGCGGAAGACGGCATGCTGCTGCTGCGCCACTACACGGCGGCGCCGGTTTCGGTGGCGGCGCGCGCGTGCCTGATCACGGGCATGCACACGGGGCACACGCGCCAGGTGCGCGACAACACTTTCGACACGCCGATCGCGGACGTGCACACGCTCGGCAGCGTGATGCGGAGCGCGGGCTACGCGACGGCGGTCATCGGCAAATGGGGCGTCGGCGGCGGAGGCGAATCCAGCGACGCGACGTTGCGCGGGCGCCCGACGCGGCGCGGCTTCGATTATTTTTACGGGCACATGGCGCACACGTCCGGGCATTTTCACTATCCGGCGAACTCGCCAGCAATCAAGGACGTGAAGCTGCCGTTCGGGAACGCGAACGCGAAGGTGGAGCTCTGCGAGAACGACACGGTGCTGTGTTCGAGCGAGGTCGCGTCGTCGCTTTCGGGCGTTTACGCGTATTCGACGGATCTTTTCGGCGCGCGAGCGAAGCGGTGGCTCGCGGACAACGATCCCGCGAAGACGGGCAAGCCGTTTTTCCTGCTGCTGACGCTGACGGCGCCGCACGCCTCGCTGCGCGTGCCGCCGTGCTCCTACCCGAGCGGCGGCGGGCTGAGCGGCGGGCTGCAGTGGACGACGCTCGAAGACGGCACGGGAACGTGCAACACGTGCACCGAGGCGCTCGCGACCGCCGCGGGCGCGGAATGGAAGGGCGCGGACGGCTTCATCCACCCGGACAACGCGGCGTTCGGCGGCGTGCATTCCCGCCATTCCACGATGGTTCGGCGCGTGGACGACCTGGTCGGCGACCTGCGCGCGCTGCTCGACGACATGGGCGTCGCCGAGAACACTGTCATCGTCTTCACCTCGGACAACGGCCCGCACAACGAGCCCGGCGGCGACAACGGCAACGACGGGAGCAACACGGCGGCCGCGCCCGGCGCGCAGAATCCGACCTATTTCAAGACCTACGGCATGATGGACGGCATCAAGCGCGACTGCCACGAGGGCGGAATGCGCGAGCCGACGATCGTGTGCTGGCCGAAGCGCATCCGCGCGGGAAGCGTATCGACGCGCCCGAGCCAGTTTCAGGACTGGATGGCGACGCTCGCGGACATGGCGGGCGTGCCCGTTCCCGCGAGCTCGAGCGGCGTCTCGCTCGTGCCGGAGCTCACGGGCGAAGGCGAGCGCCCCGACAGCGACGTCTACGTCGAGTATTACTTCAACGGGAACGGCGCGAATTACGCCGATTTTCTCCCGAAAAACCGGAGCACGAGCGAGAACAACCAGCAGGTCGTCTATGTGGACGGCTTCAAGGGCTTCCTGCGCAACCTGGGGCAGAACAGCGTCATCGCCGATCAGACTTTCGAAATCTACGACACGGAGACGGATCCGCAGGAATCGACGAATCTGGCGGGAACGCGGATCGACGCGATGAACGATCTGCAGGCGCGGATGCGCGCGAAGCTGCTGCGGACGCGCCGCGCGCTGGACAACGCGACGTACGTCAAGACGAACGGCGGCAGCTACGCGAAGTCCGACAAGCCTTATTTCGAGCAGGCCGCGAACGCCGTTCCCGCGGATCCGCCGCGCCTCGCGACGCCCGGGCTCGCGTGGAAGCTCTACGAAAGCGACGCGGCGTTCCCGTGGGTGCCGAACTTCGCGCGCTCGCGCCTGACGCCCGTCGCCGCGGGAACGCTCGCCGCCGACGCCGGCACCGCGATGCCCGACGCCGCGAAGGCGAACGCCCGCGCGGTCGGCGTCGTCTTCGAAGGCTGGATCGACGTTCCCGAGGCGGGCGAATACGTGTTTTACCTGCGGACGGACGCGACGGCGGGCAGCCGCGCCTTCGTTCACCTTCACGACGTGATGCCGCTGATCGACGCGGACAAGCTCTACGTCGCGGGAACGGAGGCGAGCTCCTACATGAACGTCGGCACCGCCAAGGAACAGGGCACGAAGAAAGTGCTGCTCTCGGCGGGAAAGCACCCGATCCGGATCGCCTACGTGACGGACGCCGGCAACCCGGCGCCGAGCCTCGCGATGAGCTGGCTGAAGCCGAACGCGGACGCGGCGGAGGCGATTCCCGCGAGCGCGTTTTCGCGCGCGTCCGATTTCGGCACGGAGACGACGGCGCTCGAGACGACGAGCCGCGGCGGCGCGCGGAAGCTCGCGGTCGGCACGGAAAGCGGCGCGGCGGCGGACGTCGTCGTTTCCGCGGACGCGGACTGGATTTCCGTCTCGTTCGACGCGGAGACGGGAACGCTGAGCGTCGAGCTCGAGCCGAACGCCGAGGCGGACGCGCGCTCGGGAACGCTGACGATTTCCGACCCCGAGACGGGAGAGACGCAGACCGTCGCGGTCTCTCAGGCGGGCGCGCAGGGCTACGACGCGTGGGCGCGCACGGAATTCGCCGTCGCGCCGCCCCGCTCCGACGCGGATCTCGCGGCGATGGAGCCACTCGAAAGCTGGTCCGGCGACCGCGTCTCCAATCTGATGAAATACGCGCTGGGGCTCGACCCGACGGCGGCGCACGGCGCGCTCGGCGGGCTCGCCGAAGACGCGGCGGCGGGAACGCTGCGCGCGGATTATCCTTTCAACCCCGGCGCGACGGACGTCGTCTTCGTCGGCGAACGCTGGGACGACGCGGCGCGCGCGTGGACGAGCGAGGGCGTTTCGCTCGTGAAGGACGCCGCGGCGGGAACGCTCGCCGTCGAGGCGCCGAGCCCGACCGCGGAGGCGCGCGCGCTGCTGCGTCTGCGCGTGCTGATGAGCCGATGAGAAAACGGAGGACTCGAAGATGAAGGCGAAAATTCTGATTCTGGCGGCGGCCGCGACGGCGCTCTTCGCGGCGGCGGCGCGCGCGGCGGACGAAACCTGGACGATTCTTTTCAGAGACAAGACGGCGACGGCGATTTCCGCCTACGCGACGGGAGCGGGCGCGCCGGCGGACGTCTCCGTCTCGTTTTCCGGCGAGGCGGGAACGCTGAACCTGAAGACGACGGGCACGGTCGGCTCCGACGCGACGCTGTTCACGCCGGACACGAACGTGCAGCTGACGAATGCGGACGATCAGACGGTCGGCTCGTGGACGGCGACGCTCGCGTTCACGCCCGAGGCGGAGCGCGTCGTCTCGAAGCTCGTCGTGAGGCTGATTTCCTTCAACAGCGCCGGCGACCGCCATCCCGGCGAGCGCAAGCTGAAGCTTTCCGTCGGGCTGGACGGCGCGGAACGGAGCGCGGTCTTCACGCTCCCCGCGCCGGCGGACTTGAGCGGGAAGCCCTGCGAGTTCACGCTGGACGCGCCGCGGACGCTGAGCGCGGGAACGCCGGCGACGCTCGTCGTGAAGGCGGAACGCGACGACGAAAAGACCGGCTGCTATTTCGGCATCGTCTCGATCGAGCTGCCCGGCCTCATCGAAGACGCGACGACGCCGCTCGGCGGCGTGACGAAGCGGATCCCCGCGGGCGCGACCGCGACGCTCGCGGCGAACGTGCGCAAGCCGCTGCTGCTCGCCGCCGCGGCGGAGCTCTCCGCGGAAGGCGACTCCGTCTCGCTGACGGCGGACGCGGGCGTCGATTTCGGCGCGCTGCTCGAAAGCGGCAGGGCGTACGTGCTGGAGACGGATTTCGCGGAAGGCGAGGCGGCGACGCTGCTGAACCCGACCGCGTGGATCTTCGGCGCGGACGAATACGCGGCGGGCGGGAACGCGCTCGCGTTCGAAGACGAGGCGCTGGCGCGGCTGATCCGCGCGGCGGGCGGCGGCGTGCCCGTCGCGACGACCTTCCGACTCCGCGAAGCGTGGACGCTCGACGAGCTTTTCGGCGCGAGCTTCGAGGCGGGCGAGCTCAAGCGCGGGAGCGCGCTCACGGGCGACTGCGTCTTTCTTTACGCCGCCGACGGCATGACGCCGATCAAGTTCTACAATCACCCGACGCGCGGCTGGTGCGCGGTCGGCGTTTCCGCGCCTTCCGCCGTTCCCGGCGCGGCGCCCGCACACCCGCGCAAGCCGCTGAAGCTCTCGCGCAAAAAAGGCGCGGACCTGGATCTGACGCTGCTCGGCGAAGCGCCGCAGGACGACGCGCTCGTCGCGCTCGTCAAAGGCACGGACGTCGTCTGCTCCGGAAGCGCGTTCCCGCAGACGCTCGCGGACTCCGGGCTGGAAGCGGACGCGACGATTCTCGAAATCGCGGTCGGCGGAACGCGCTTCAGCTTCGACGACGCGACGGGAACGTGGCTCGCGCCCGACGGCTCGGACGCGGGCGACGTCGTTCTCGAAGACTGCTTCGAGACGCGGCGTTCCGACGCGACGCCGAAACACGTCCGCGTCCGCGCGGCGCGATGATTCTTTTCAAACCCCTGCCCCGAAAAGCCATGACCGAAAAAAGATTCCTCCTCCCCGCGCTCGCGTTTTCCGCGCTCGCCCCGCTTGCGGCGGACGCCGCGATCGAATTTTCGCTTTCCAACAGTCTGCCCGACAACGATACTTCGCTGACCTTCCTGGACGCGTCGGGAACGGCGGCGGCCGGCGGCGTCGTCGCGCTCGGTTGGTTCGACGCGGATCTCGCCGCGCTTTCCGTCGCGGAGACGCGCGACGCGTTTCGGACGAGCTTCAGCTGGAATGCGGATTCCGCGGATCCGGCGGGCGGAATTTCCTTCGGGAGCGTGAACGACTTCGCGGTCGCGGCGGCGCCGGACTCCTGGGGCGACGCCGCGGGCAAAACGCTGTACGCCTTTTTCGGGGCGGGAACGACGGTCGAAAGCTCCGACGCGTTCGCCCTGCTCCGTTTCGAGTCCGAAGGCGCGCCGCTCGTTTTCGCGGACGACGCGTTCGAGCTGATTTTGGGCGCGAACGCGGTTTTGGGAGCGGTAGATCCCGCGTTCCCGACCTGGGTCTGCGCGGTCGGCGAAGTCGTCGGCGAGGAAGGGACGACGATCCGCTTCTACGCGGTTCCGGAGCCTTCGGCGTTCGCGCTGCTCGCGGGCCTGGGCGCGCTCGCCCTCGCGGGAACGCGCCGACGGCGGAAAATCTCCCGCTGACCGCGCCCGCGCGGCGTCTTCTTTTGCTTTGCGCCCGAGCGCGCGAAATGACAGAATTGTCCTTTTTTCCGTTCATTTCACCTTTCAGAGACAAAAGAAGATGCACGCCAACAATCCGCTCAACGGAATCAGAAAGTTCTACGACGCCGTCGTCGTCGGCTCCGGGCTCGCCGGGCTCACCGGCGCGAATTACCTCGCCAAGGCGGGGCATTCCGTGCTTCTGCTCGAGCACCACTACCAGCTCGGCGGGCTCGCCACGTTCTTCAGGCGCCCCGGCGGGCACATCTTCGACATTTCCCTGCACGGCTTCCCGCACGGCATGATCAAGTCCTGCCGCAAATACTGGACGAAGGAAATCGCCGACTCCATCCGCCAGCTCAAGGACATCCGCTTCATCAATCCGGAATTCGACGTCCGCACCACCTTCGACCGCGAGGACTTCACGCGCATTCTCATCGAGAAGTTCCGCGTTCCCGCCGAGCGCGTGCACGCCTTTTTCGCGCACCTCGCGCAGATGAACTACTACGACCGCGACTCCCGCACCACGCGCGAGCTTTTCGAGGAGTTCTTCCCCGGGCGCACGGACGTGTGGCGCCTCCTGCTCGAACCCATCGCCTACGCGAACGGCTCCACGCTCGACGAGCCCGCGATCACCTACGGCATCGTGTTCTCCAACTTCATGAGCCGCGGCGTCTACATCTTCCAGGGCGGCACCGACCTGCTCATTCAGAAAATGACCGAGGAGCTCAGGAAAAACGGCGTGGACATCCGCCGCTCCTGCCTCGTCGAGAAAATCCTCACCGAAACCGGCGCGGACGGCGTTCCCGCGGTGCGCGGCGTGCGCGTGCGCGACGTGCGCTTCGGCGAGACCGTCGAGATCGCGTGCCGCTCCGTGCTCTCCAACGCGAACATCCGCGACACCGTCGAAAACCTGCTCGACGCGGGCACCGTTCCCGCGGATTTCCTCGCCGAATCCGAGACCGTTCGCGTGAACACGTCGTCGTGCCAGGTCTATATGGGCGTGCGCGAGGGCGAATCGATCCCGCACATCGGCGACCTCGTGTTCACCTCCGCGGCGCCGAAGTTCTCCAGCGAGGAACTCGTCGATCTGCACACGACTTCGCGCACCTATTCCGTGTACTATCCGGACACGCGCCCGCAGCGCGAGAAGCCGCACTACGCGATCGTCACCTCGATCAATCAGAAGTTTTCGAGCTGGGAAAACCTTTCCGACGCCGACTACGCGGCGGAGAAGAACCGCATCATCGAGGAATCCTTCGCGGGGCTGGAAAAATACGTTCCCGGCATCCGCGGGAAGGTCGACTGGGTCGAGGCGGCGACGCCGCGCACCGTGCGCCGCTACGTGCGCCACCGCGACGGCACGTCCTTCGGCACGAAGTTCGAAGGGCTGAAGATTTCGATGGAGCTCCCGGAAAAAGTACGCGGGCTCTACCACGCGGGCTCGGTCGGCATCATCATGTCGGGCTGGCTCGGCACGATCAACTACGGCGTCATCACCGCCAACAAGATGGCGCTCGCGATGAAGTGAACGCGGCGCGGGAAGGCGCCCGAAACCGCGAGCGATATTTCCGCCCCGAACGCGTCGGACCCGCAGGCCGGAGACGCGTTCGGGGCGGCGTCAGTTTCCGAGACGAGAGAGCCGTACGCGTCGTACGCAAAGTCTTCCGTGTCCGGGAAGCCCGCCGCCGTGACGGCGCGGACGAGCGCTCCGAGGCGGGAAAAGTCCTCGGAGGCGGGAACGTTTCGTGACGATCTTCTTCATTTTCGCGGAATCTTTCGGAACGACGGGAGAATCCCCGTCGGAACGAAGCTTACTCTTTTTCCGAAAATGAATTGTGTCGCAATTGTGACGTTTTACTTCCAGCCCGCTTAAACAAAGGGCTGAAAATTTTCAAAAAAAAATTTTCGGGCGGAAAAACGGGGGCGTTTTCCGCTAAAACCGCCCGAAAAGGCGCGCCGCGGGAACGCCGCGCGGCGCCGCCGTCCGCGTCAGTCCGCGAGGCCGTCGCGGGCGAGGAGCGCGCGCGGGTCGGGGCCGCGTCCCATGAAGTCGCGGAAAAGCGTTTCCGCGGGCGCGGCGTTCCCGCGGGCGAGGATCTTTTCGCGGAACTCGCGCCCGGTCTTCGGGTTCAGCACGCCTTCGTTCAGAAAGCGCGTGAAGCAGTCCGCCTCGAGCATTTCCGCCCATTTGTAGGAATAGTAGCCCGCCGCGTAGCCCGTCGGCTCGGAGAACAGGTGAAGGAAGCGGCACAGGTTCGGCGTCTGCGGGAACGCCGTCGGCACAAGGTAGTCGGCGAGCGCGACGTTCCAGTATTCGTCGAAGTCGCAGTCCTTGAATTTTTCCGTCTCGACGTGAAAATCCAGGTCCGCCTTGCCGAAGGAAAGCTGGCGCACGGCGAAATTCGCGGCGCGGAACTTCTGCGAGCGCAGCAGCTTTTCCAGCAGCCCGCGCGGGAGCGGCTCGCCCGTCTCGAAATGCCGCGCGAACAGCCCGAGCGATTCCGCCCGCCGGCACCAGTTCTCCATGATCTGCGAGGGCAGCTCGACGAAGTCCCACGCGACGTTCGTTCCCGCGAGCTCGGGGATTTCGACCTCGCTCAGCACGTGGTGCAGCAGGTGCCCGAACTCGTGGAAGATCGTCACGACCTCGTCGAAATTCAGCAGCGCGGGCCTGCCGTCCACCGACGGCGAGAGATTGCCGCAGATCAGCCCGAGATGCGCGGGAACGCCCTCGCCGCGCGTTTCGAGAAAATTCATCCACGCGCCGGCGCGCTTCGTCTCGCGCGGATGCCAATCGGCGTAAAACGCGCCGAGCCGCCTTTCGCCGTCGAAGACCTCGTACGCCTTCACCTCCGGGTGCCACACGGGAACACCGCTCTTTTCGACGATGCGGATGCCGTAGAGCCTTTCCGCGACGGCGAACGCGCCCGCGATGACGGCGTTCACCTCGAAATACGGGCGCAGCGCCTCCTCGTCGAAGTCGTAGCGTTCCCGCCGCATCTTCTCCGCCCAGAAGCCGACCGCCCAGGGCGCGAGCCTGCCCGTCGCCGCCGCGGTCGCGTCGCCGTGTTCCCGCGCGAATTCGACGAGCTCGGCGTTTTCCTTTTCGAAAAATTTCCCGACGCGCGCGCGCATGTCCTCGACGAAGCGGCGAGCGTTCGCACCGCTCTTCGCCATGCGGCGCGACGTCGCGCAGTCCGCGAAATTCGCGAAGCCGAGCAGCTTCGCCTTCTCGTCGCGCAGGGCGAGGATTTCGCGGACGTTCGCCGTGTTGTCGAACGCGCCGACGCGCGCGACGGCGTTCGACGCCTCCCAGAACTCGCGGCGCAGCGCGTCGCTCTCCGCGTACCGCATCACGGGCGCGAGCGACGGCGCGTGCAGCGTGAAGCGGAACTCGCCCGCGCGCCCCTTCGCCTTGGCGGAAGCGGCGGCGGCAGCCTTCGCGCTCTCGGGCAGCCCGGCGAGCTCCGCCTCGTCCGCGACGAATTTTTCCCACGCGTTCGTGGAGTCGAGCACGTTTTCGCCGAACTTCGTCGTGAGCG
The DNA here is from genome assembly GCF_050314555.1 of Candidatus Spyradosoma sp. SGI.093. Lineage (NCBI taxonomy): Bacteria > Pseudomonadati > Verrucomicrobiota > Opitutia > Candidatus Spyradosoma > Candidatus Spyradosoma sp. SGI.093. The sequence goes on from NZ_JBNPNH010000001.1 coordinate 206,470, forward strand.
CCGCGAGCCGCGCGTTGATCTCGGCGAGGCGCGCCTTCTTCGCCTCGGGCAGCTCCGCGCCGCTGTCGCGGAAGTCCGCGAGCACCTCCTCGAGAAAACGCCGCCGCGTCGCGTCGAGCGTTCCCGCAGGAACGGCGTCCGCCGCCGCGCGGATCTTTTCCCAGAGCCGGGCGTCGAGCGTGAGCGAGCTGAAGAACTCCGTCACGCGCGGGAGCACGGCGTTGTAGGCCTCGCGCAGCGCGGGCGTGTTTTCGACGCTTTCGAGGTGGCAGACGCGCCCCCAGACGCGGGAGAGCTCGCGCGTCGCGCGGGCGAAGCCGAGCAGCGTGGCGTCGAAGGAAATCTCCTCGGGCCGCTGCGCGCGGATCTTTTCGACGTTCCCGCGGGCGCGTTCGAGCGCGAATTCGATGTCGGGCACGATGCGCTCGGGCGTCAGCCGCGTCCAGTCGACGTAAAAATCTTCGGGAAGAAAAGGATGTTCTGCGTTCATGATTTTCGGGCAAGTCTAACGCTCCCGCCCCCGCGACGAAAGCAAAAGGAGCCGCGCGGAAAAGAAATCGGCGGGGCGCGGTTTCACCTTGCGCGGGAAGGCTTTTCGTGGGAAAATCGGAAGCACTATGAGCGCAAACGAAATTCCCCAAATCAACGAAGCGGACACGCTGATCGAAAACCTCGGCGAGTGCAGATTTCCCTCGCCCTTCAAGAAAAACTGCTACACCGAACAGCTCTTCAAGACGGACGACGACCGCATCCTCTTCGACATCACCTACGCGGGAACGATGAAGGCGATCAAGGAAGGCCGCACGCTTCCGTCCTTCGAATCCGCCGGTCCGCGCGAAAGCATTTTCTTCAATCCTGCGGAGACGAAGGTCGGCATCGTCACCTGCGGCGGGCTCTGCCCGGGGCTCAACGACGTGATCCGCAACCTCGTCATGGGGCTACAGCATTCCTACGGCGTCTCGCGCATCTACGGTTTCCGCTACGGCTACGAAGGGCTCGTGACGAAGTACGGGCACTCGCCGCTGCTGCTGGACACGGACATGGTCTCGGACATTCACGCGCAGGGCGGCTCGATCCTCGCGAGCTCCCGCGGGCAGCAGGACACGCCGACCATCGTGGACACGCTGCAGCGCATGGGCATCGACATTCTCTTCGTCGTCGGCGGCGACGGCACGCTGCGCGCCGCGAACGAAATCTCGCAGGAATGCAAGCTGCGCAACCTCAAGAAATCCATCATCGGCATTCCGAAGACGATCGACAACGACATCATTCTGCTGGACAAGAGCTTCGGCTTCGAATCCGCGGTCTCGGAGGCGGTGAAGGTCATCAACTGCGCGCACGTCGAGGCGAAGGGCGCGCCGCGCGGCATCGGCATCGTGAAGCTGATGGGGCGCGACTCGGGCTTCATCGCCGCGTACGCCTCGCTGGCGAGCTCGGAGGCGAATTTCGTCCTCATTCCGGAAGTGCCGCTCAAGCTCGACGGGCCGAACGGCTTCCTCGCCAAGCTGCGGGAACGAATCACGACGCGCGACCACGCCGTCATCGTCGTCGCCGAGGGCGCGGGCCAGGATCTTTTCAAGGGCGCCGACCTGGGCACGGACGCGTCCGGCAACAAGCGCCATTCCGACATCGGCAAATACCTGCGCGACCGCATCAACGCGGACATGAAGGAGCACGGCATCGAGACGTCGATCAAGTACATCGACCCGAGCTACATCATCCGAAGCATTCCCGCGAACGCCTACGACAACGCCTACTGCTCCCACATGGCGCACAACGCCGTGCACGCGGGCATGGCGGGCAAGACGGGCATGATCGTCGCGATGTGCCACCGCGCCCACGTGCACCTGCCGCTCTCGCTCATCGCGAAGGGCCGCAAGAAAGTCAACGTGACGAGCGAGCTCTGGCGCGGCGTTCTCGAATGCACCGGTCAGCCGGTCTCCTGGGAATGACGCTCCCGCGCGGGAACGGCGCCGCATGACGCGCGCGCGCCGTTCCCGCCCGCGGCGCCGCCCCTTTCCTCCCGAAAAAACGCTCACCCCTTTCCTCTCGTGCCGACAGATTCCCCATCCCGCGAAAACAGCCTCGAACGCCTCAACCGCACGTATTTTTCCGATCCCGCGCGGAGGCTTTCCTTTCGCCGCGGCGACGTCATTTTCCGCCAGAACGAGCCCAACAGGCGCCTGTTTCTGATTCTGCGCGGCGAGATCATCGCCTATCAGCAGGACGCGGACGCGCCGGAGACGCGCTACGAAGTCTTCCGCGCGGGCGCCGGCTCCTACATCGGCGTGCAGAGCTTCTTCTCGCGCCGCTACGCGCTTTCCTCCGAAATCGTCGCGGAGACGGACGTCGAAATGGCGTTCATCGACGCGGACGTTCCCGCCGTCGAGCCGGAAAAATACGGCCCGCTCAGCGAACAGTTCATGCCGACGATTCTGCACGAGCTCGCGGAGCGCAACTCGCGCGTCTTCGCGCGCACGGTGGAAAAGGAGGCGGCGGTCAAGCGCATGCACCGCGCGGAAATGTCCGCCACGCTCGGCCAGCTCGCCGCCGGCATCGCGCACGAGCTGAACAACGCCGTCGGCGTGCTCGCCCGCAAGACGGACTTCGTGCTCGAATTTCTCGAAAATTCCCTCGGCGAGACTTCCGCCGAAAACCTCGACCTCTTCCGGCGCGGGCTCGACTATTCCGCCGTCACGTCGAGCGAGGACGTCCGCCGCCTCGCGCGGGAATTCGAGCGGGAATACGACCTGCCGCCGGACATCGCCAAGGTCCTCGTCCGCCTGGCGGGAACGCGCGAAGGCGCCGAAAAGCTCGGCAGAAAACGCATCGCCTCGCTCGAAAAGAACGCCCGCTACTGGGAGCTCGGGCACGACCTGCACGACATGCGCGTCGCCGCCAGACACGCGGCGAGCATCGTGCGCTCCGTGAAGCTGCTCGGCGGCGGCGGGAACATCCGCCGCGAAGACGGCGCGAGCGTCTACGAATCGCTCTGCGAAGCGATCGCGCTGCTCAAGTCCAATCTCCGCGACGTCCGCCTCGAATCGCAGATCGGCGAAGCCGCGGACTGCCCGACCATCCGCGCCGACATGACCGAGCTCGTGCAGATCTGGGTCAACATCATCAAGAACGCCTGCGACGCGCTGAAGATCGCGGGAACGCCCGACCCGACGGTGAAGATCCGCCTGCAGGTCGTGCCGACGGGAACGCTGCGCGGCTTCATCGCCGTGAGCATCACCGACAACGGCCCCGGCGTGCCCGAAGGCTTCCACCAGAAAATCTTCCAGCCCGACTTCACGACGAAGAAAAACGGGCTCAACTTCGGGCTCGGGCTCGGGCTCGCCATCGTGCGCCGCCTCGTGGACGCCTACGAAGGCGAAATCACGCTCGACAGCGTGCCCGGAAAAACGACATTCTGTATTCACCTGCCCTACAAAAAATTCTGAGCGCGCTCCCGCCGAAGAATTTTCCGGGCTCAACCGCATTCAACCCAACCAAAACCGTTTATGGAAAAAATCAACATCATCTGCGTGGACGACCAAGAGGAAGTCCTGGACTCCGTGCTCCGCGACCTGCGCCCGCTGGCGAAATTCTTCCGCATCGAAGGCTGCGAATCCGCCGCCGCCGCGCAAACGCTCATGGACGAAATCGCCGCCGACGGCGACATGCTCGGCCTCGTCATCTCCGACCACGTCATGCCCGGCAAAAACGGCGTCGACCTGCTCGGCTCGATCTCGAAGGACGACCGCTTCGCCGCGACGCGCAAAATCCTGCTCACCGGTCAGGCGACGCACGCGGACACGATCCGCGCCGTCAACGAAGCCCACATCGACTCCTATTTCGAAAAGCCCTGGAAGCCGCACGAGCTCCTCGCGCAGGCGAAGCACCTGCTCACGCTCTTCATCTTCGACAAGGGCGTCGAGCCGGCGGACTTCCTGCCCGTGCTCGACCAGGCCGTCCTGCTCGAACGCCTCCGCCGAGGCTGACGCGCGCGCCCGCGCCGCGACGAAACGCCCGCCGATTCCGCTCGGCGGGCGTTTCGCGTTTCCCGCGAATTCCGCGGTTTCAAAAAATCTGCGGGAATCTGCGCAATCTGCGGCAAGAAATTTGCGTCTGCGGATTTCGGAGGCGGTCGGGATGCTCGCCCTCCCGCAAAAAACTATCCGTCATCAATTATCCGCAGTCCGCCGTCCGTCATCCGTTCTCCAGGGACGGATCATCGTTTCGAGGAGGTCGGCGGAGAAGCGGACGTAGCCGCGGTGCGGAAGCGCGGAAAGGAACTCGCGTCCGTAGGATTTGGAGACGAGCCGCGAATCCGTCAGCACGAGCCTGCCTCGGTCGCTCGCCTTGCGGATCAGGCGGCCGATGCCCTGGCGGAACTGCAGCACGGCGTCCGGCAGCGACATTTCGAAAAAGGGTTTTCCGCCGCGCTCGCGGATCCATTCCATGCGCGCCTCGACGAGCGGCTCGGACGGGTTCGCGAAGGGCAGGCGCGGCACGATGACCTGCGCGAGCGCGCTGCCGGGCACGTCGATGCCCGTCCAGTAGCTCTGATTGCCGATCAGCACGGCGTTCCCGCGCTCGACGAAGCGGCGCGTCATTTCCTGGCGCATCAGTCCCTCGCCCTGCACGAAGATCTCGCGCTCGTCGCCAAGGCGTTCCCGCAGCGCCACCGCGAGCCGCGAGCAGAAATCGAAGCTCGTGCACAGAATCAGCGTCCCGCCCTCGGGCATCATGCGCACGCAGTGCTCGGCGACGCGCGCGTTGTAGGCGACGTTCGCGGCGAGGTTTTCGCCCTTGTCCGGCTCCGGGCAGTCCGTCGCGAGAAAGATCTCCATCGCCTTCACGTAGTCGAAGGGCGACGCCTCGCAGCGCGCGCGCACGGGATTTTCGCCGACGTCGGCGCCGCAGCGGCGCATGAAGCGCGACATGTCCTCCCTGCCGTCGCTGAGCGTCGCGCTGGAGAGCACGGCGCTCGTGCCGCGCCCGAAAAGCGCCTCGGCGAGCTGCGGGGCGACGTCGATCGGCGCGCCCGAGAGCGTGACGACGCGCCGCTTTCCCGCGGAGACTTCCGCCCAGTAAACGTAGTTCGGCGCGCGGCGCAGTTCGAGACATTCGCGCACGGCGAGCCGGTACGCCTGCAGCTTGTCCGCGAAGTCGTTGATCTCGTCCTTCGCCGCGGCGCGTTCTTCGACCTGCCCCGCCGCCTTCAGCCGGCGTTCGAGATTGCCGAGCGGCACTTCGCAGACGTTCTGCGCCCAGTCGCGCTCGCGGAAGCGGCGCGTGCGGTTTTTGCCGAGCACGCGGAAACGCACGTCGTTGAAAAAGACTTCCGTCGCGTCCTTCGCCTCCGCGACGAGGCGCTGCAGCTCCTTCGGCTCGCAGGCGGAGAGAACGCCGCCCTTGCGCGTCGCCGAAAAAATCTGCGAAAGCAGGCGCTGCAGCCCGTAGGAGCTCGCCTCGACGCCGAAGTATTCCGTCGCCGTGTCGGGAACGCGGTGCGCCTCGTCGAGCACGACGAAATCGTCCGCGTAGAGCACGCCGGGCGTGTCGCCGCGCGGCGCCGCTCCCGCGCCTATCAGCGAAAAAAGCAGGCTGTGGTTGACGATGACGAGATCCGCCTTGTCCAGCGCCGCCTTCGCGCGCCGGTGCGCGCAGGTCTCCGGCGTGCAGTTCTTGCGGGAACACGCGCGCGAATCGGCGCTGACGAGATCCCAGACTTCGTCGGCGACGCGGCGCGGCAGGTGCTCGCGGATGCCCGTGCAGTCCGGCCGCGCCCACCAGTCGCGGATCATCTTCAGTTCCTGCGCCTCCGCGGAGCCGTCGCTCCCGTCGAAGATGCCTTCGCGCCGCCGCAGCGCCTCCGCGAGCCGCGTGCCGCACAGGTAATTCGCGCGTCCGATCATCAGCACGACCTTGAAGTCCGCGAATTCCGCCAGCTCGGGGACGCCGGAAAAAAGCTCGCGGCACAGCGCGAGGTCCTTTTTCAGAATCTGCTCCTGCAGCGGAATCGTGTGCGTGGAGACGACGAACTTCTTTTTCGCGAGCTTCGCGTAGATCAGCCCGGGAAGCAGGTAGGCGAGACTTTTCCCGACGCCCGTTCCCGCCTCGAAAAGCAGCGACGAGCCCTCCGCGAACGTCTCCGCGACCGCCTCCGCCATGCGCGTCTGCTGCGGGCGGTTCTCCATGCGCAGGCGTTTCCGCAGCCATCCGTTCGCGCGGAAGATCTTCCGCGTCAGCGCGACGACTTCCGGCGCGAGTTCGCCGAAATTCGCCGAGCAGGACGCCTCGAAATCCTCCGAAAAGCCGACCATGACGCCGTTCCCGCGCCCGCGTTCAGAACGACAGGCTCACGCCGACGTTCGCGCGCGTCTCGTCGTAGCCCGAGCGCGTCGCCTCCGTAACGCCGCCGTAGATCGAAAGCCGCTCGTTCACGCGCCAGTTCAGGCGCAGCCCGTATTCGAAGGAGGAACGCTCGCCCTCGCGCGAGACGACGCGCACGTCCGAAAGCGTCGATTCCTGATACGCGTCGGCGGTGTACACGCTCGACCCGACGTCGTAGTTCCACGCGCCGTGGAGCGTGAGCTGCAGCGCGTCGAAGAAAAGATACGCGTAGGAAATCCCGAGCGTGCCGCGCGCCGCGAACGCGTCGGAGGCGTCGAGCGCGAACGCGTCCGCGCCGCCCTTTTCGCCGAAGCTCTCCGTGCGCGAATACGCGAACGCCATCGCGGCGTAGGGGCGGATTTCGCTCCACGCCTCGGGGCGGAACGTGATGCCGCCCTCGGCGCGCGCGCCCAGCTGCCAGGAATTGAAGTCCGCGTCGTTCGCGCCGCGCTCGGAATCATTCGCCGCCCAGGCGCCGGCGAGCGCGAGCGTGCCGTCCCAGCTCTTCCCCGCGCGCCGGACGAACGCCGCGAGCGCGTAGGAATCCGTCTCGATCTCGTGCGCGCCCGCGCCGGAGTGCTTCATGCGGGAACGCCCGTAGCCGAAGAGCGCGCCCAGCTCCGTCTCTTCCCCGACGGGCAAGCTGGAGCCGAGCAGAAACGCCGTCGCGTCCATGTCGTAGTCCGGATTCGCGACGTCCGTTCCCGCGCGGGAACGCGTGAAGTTCATCTGCGTCCAGGCGCGCTTCATCAGCGCGTCGGCGGCGCGGCCGAAATCGCCCGGCGCGTCTTCGGCGACGGGGGCTTCGGGCGCGGCCTTGTCCTCGGACTGGTCGAAGCGGCGCAGGCGCTCGAGGTATTTGCGCATGTAGCGCGACGTCTTTTTCGTCTCGCCGAAGATCGCGGGGCGGATCGACGACGCCGACGCGGGCGCGTTCACGGCGCTCATGAAGTCGTACATGCGGAAAATGTTTTCGCGCGTCAGGTCGCCGTAGAGCGTCGAGGCGATTTCGCGCCCGTTCAGCCCGAGGAAGACGTACGCGCCGTCGCGCCAGACGACGCGGTCGGAAATCACGCCGCCCGCCGCGTCCTCGATCGTCACGCCGTCGAGCGCGCCCGCGCTCAGCCCGCGCAGCCCGTCGAATTCCTCGCCCGCTTCCCAGTCGCCCGCGTCCACGACGAGCCGGCCCGCGAGCGAGACTTCGACGCCTTCGGCGAAAGTCAGCGACGCGCCCGAGGCGAGCGTCAGCGTTCCCGTGTCGCTCTGCGCGAAGCGCGTGGGGGCGGCGGATTCCGGATCGTTTTCGATCCGCGCCGCGCCCGCGACCGAAATCGCGCCGGCGTTCTCCAGCGTTCCCGCAAAGCGCGCGCCGTCGGAAAAAGTCACCGTGCCGCCGGTTCCGTTCGCGAGCGTTCCCGCCGTGAGAAACGCGTTTTCCGCGAGCGTCAGCCGCCCGGCGTTGGAGACGGTTCCCGTCACGCGCGGCGTTCCCGAAAACGAGAAACGGCGGTTGGCGGCGACGGAGACGTCGCCTTCGACGCGCGCGAGCGAAACGTCGCCCGAGCCGCTCACGTCGCCGACGAGCGTCCCCGCGCCCGCGAGCTTCGTCGTCGTGTAGTTGGAAAGCGTGATCTTCACGTTCGCGAGCGTCGCGTTTTCGCGGATCGTCAGCGAACCTTCGACCGAAAGCGTCTGCCGCGGATCCGTCGCCCCGGAGCTTCCCTCGCCCGTCTCGGCGAAGGTCGTCCGCGAGTCGGTTTCGGCGGGAGCGTCCTTGATCTTCACGTACGTCGCCGTGCCCTGTTCGTCACCGATCGCAACGCTTCCCTTCAGCACGAGCGAGTCGAGCACGAGCGGCGTTTCCGCGCTCGAGCCCGGAGCGACAAGCGCCGCGCCGTCGAGCAGCACGTGCCGCGCGCCCTCCGTCCAATTTCCGGCGGAAGGCGAAAGGCTCAGCGTCACGCCGGAGCGCGCGGCGAAGCCCGTCTCGATCTTCACGCCCGCGCCGATCGTCACCGCGCCGGCGTGAACCGTCGTCACGTCCTTGCCGGATTCGTCCTTGCTCGTCTCCGAAAACGCGGGAAATTCGATGCGCTTCGCGTCGTCCTCCGTCGCCTCTCCGGATTCGCCTTCGCCGGACTCGCCGCCTTCGTCCGCCGTCGTCGCGACTTCCTCGTAGAGGCGCAGCGTTCCCGAGCCGTCAATCTTCAGCGTCGCGTCCGTCGCCGTGCGCTCCGCCTTCACGAGCGCGAGCACGGCGTCCGCGTCGAGCGAGACCGTCGTCGTCCCCGTTTCCGTGACGACGAGCGAATCCGTGACCGTCAGCGTTCCCGCGCCGCGCAGCTCGAGCGTTCCCGCGCCGAGCGAAATTTTTCCGGCTCTCAGTTCGACCGACGCGGCCGCGCCGTCATCGCCGACGGGGCCGGCGAAATTCAGCGTCGTGTCCTTCAGCAGAAACGTTCCCGAGCCGGAAACCTTGGAATCGGCGGAAACTTCCGCCGTCGCGCCGTCGAAGGAAAGCGTGCCCGAAAGCGTCGTCGCGCCGCCCGTGAAGGCGAAAGTCGCGCCCGAAGAGACGTTCAGCGTTCCCGCGATTTCCGTCGCTGCCGCGCCGCGGAAATCCGCGCCGACGTTCAGCGTCGCGCCCGAGGCGACGGAAAGGCTTTCGAGCTTCGCGGTCGCGCCCGAAAGCGTCGCGACGCCGCCCGCGACGTCGAGAGAAATTTTCGCGGAGACGGGTTCTCCGTCCGCGTCCGTCGCGCTTCCCGAAGCGATTTCGCCGAGCGTCAGATCGCCGTCGCCCGTCTTTTCGATCGCGAGCGTCGTTCCCGCCTCGGCGAAAATGCGGTCGGAGACGGTCGCGGTCTCGACGTCCTCGCGTCCCGTGACGTTGCCGTCGTCGTCGCGGATCAGCGTCGCGGCCTGGTCGAAAATCAGCGTCGCGGAGCCCTGCGCCGCGTCCGCCGTTCCCGTGCCGACGAAGATGCCGTCGCTCGCGCCGTTCGCGGTGTTCCCGGAAATCGTCGTGTTCCCGCGCAGCGTGAGCTTCGCGCCCGCGCGCGAGGAGACGTCGAGATAAACCGCGCCGCCCGCGGCGACGCCGTTCGCGGCGACGGTGGCGTTGCCCGAAATCGTCGCGTCCGTCAGCGTCACGTTCCCGCCGCGCGCGTAAATCGCGCCGCCGAAGGCGTTCCCGCTCTCGGATTCCGCGCGGTTGCCGGACAGCGTCAGCGTTCCCGCGTTCTGCGCGAACGTCCCCGACGCGCAGATCGCGCCGCCGAACGCGTTCCCGTCCGCGCCCGCCGCGACCGCGCGGTTGCCGGAAAGCGCGTGCGCCGCGTCGCCGGAAAGCGTCAGCCGCCCCGAAAGATGAATCGCGCCGCCGCTCGCCTCGGCGTCGGCTTCCGCGGCGTTGCCCGTCGCGGAAAAAGCGCCGGAGACTTCCGTCGTTCCCGCCGCGTAAAACGCGCCGCCGCGGGCGCGCTCGCCGGCGACCCCGTTGTCCGCGAACGTCGCGTCCGCGAGCGTCGCCGTGCCGGAAGACTGATAGACCGCGCCGCCGCGCGCCGTGCCGGAGACCACTCCCGCCGCCGCGCGCCGCGCGTCCGCGCTGTTGCCGGAAAATTCAAGCGCGCCCGTCGCGGAGAAAGCGCCGCCCGCGAGCGCGAGCGCGCCGCCGTCCGCCATGCCGCCGTCCGCGAGCGTCTCGACGCAATTGCCGGAAAACGTCGCGCCCGCGAGCTTCAGCGTTCCCCTGGAAAAAACCGCGCCGCCCGCCGCCGCCGTGCGCGCGTCGGCGTCGCCGCGGGCGTCCGCGGAAGTCGCCGTCGCGCGGTTGCCGGAAAAAGTCGCCGCCGTCTCGAGCGTCAGCGAAGCCGCCGACGCGCCGAGCCAGACCGCGCCGCCGCGCGCCGAAACGCCCGAAGCGTCCGCGGACGCCTCCGCCGCGTTGTCGGAAAACGCGAGCGTTCCCGCCGCGCCGTCTTTCGCGAAAGTCTGCGCGCCGCCGAGCATCGCGATCGCGCCGCCCGCCGCCGCCGCGCCGTCCGCCCGCGCAAACGCCGTGTTCCCGCGGAAAGTCGTCGCCGCGCCGAGCGTGAATTTCAGCGTTCCCGCGTTCTGGAAAACCGCCCCGCCCTGCGCCGTTCCCGCGCCCGAAACCTGCGCGAGATTTTCGGAAAACGCCGAGGCGCCGGAAAGCGCGAAAGCCGCGTTCGTCTTTTCGCCGTCGACGAAGATCGCGCCGCCGCGCGCGAGCGTTTCCGCCTGCGACGCGTGCGCCTCGTTCGCGGAAAATTCCGCCGAGCCCGCGAGCGAAAATTCGCCGCCCGTGAGCGCGAGCGCGCCGCCCGCCGCAGCGGGAACGTAAGTTTTTTCCGCCGTCGTCGCGCCTTCCGTCTCCTCGCGCGAGGCGACGCCGCCGCTCACGGAAACCGTGTTGCCGGAAAAGGAAAACGCGCCGGAAAGCTCCGCGAGCGCGTCCTCGCCGTCGAGCCGTAGCGCGCCGCCGAGCGCGGAAGCGCCAGCCGCGTCCGCGACCGCGCCGTTCGCGGAAAACGCCGCGCCGTTCGCGAGCTTCAGTGTCGAAGCGGCGACGTGAACCGCGCCGCCCGCCGCCGTCGCGAACTCGCCCGAAGTCTTCGCCGTGTTGTCGGAAAACGCGAGCGCGGAGCCCTCGCCGAGCGTCGCGACCGCGGACTCTTCCAGCGCGAGCGCGCCGCCGAGCGCGGAGCCCTCGCCGAGCGCGGCGTTCCCGGAAAACGTCAGCGTCGTCTCCGTTCCCGCGAGCGCGGCGCCGGAAAGCAGAATCGCGCCGCCCGCCGCGTTTCCGCCGACGGCGGAATTCTGCGTGAAATTCACCTGCGTTCCCGCGCCGAGCTTCACGCCGTAATTCTCCGGCTCGTCCGCCGCCGCCGTGACGTAGAGCGCGCCGCCGAGCGCGTCCGCCTCCGCGGATTCCGCGCGGACGTTCTCGAACGCGACCGCGTTCGCGCCGGAAATCTTCAGCGTTCCCGAAAGGAAGATCGCGCCGCCCGCCGCCGTGAGCTTCGTCGTCGAAGTCTCGCCGGTCTCCTCGTCCGTCTTCGTCACGGTCTTGCCGTAGGTCGCGACGTTCTTGAACGCGATCGCGCCGTCGGCGGCGTCGAGCTCGATCAGGTCGAGCGCGCTTTCAGCGTAGAAGATTGCGCCCGCCGCCATGGCGTCCGCCGCGAAGAAGCGGTCGGAAAAAGTCGTGTCGCCGAGCACCTTCACGTCCGCGAGTTCGAGAATCGCGACGCGCGCGTCGGCGTTTTCGAGGTCGCCGTCGGTCGCCGAGCCGGCGATCGTCAGTTTGCCGAACGCGCAGCGCGTCCCCGGCAGCCCGAAGAGATTGCCCGCGCCCGCGGTCTTCAGCGTCGTCGCCGCCGAGCCGTCGCCGAGAATCGTGAAGTCCGTCGCCGCGGGAACGATCGCGCCGTTCGGATTGCTCTCGGAGACGCCGCCCGGCGCGAGCGGCACTTCCAGCGTCGGCACGGCGATCTTCACCGTGTAGCCGTCGTAAACCGCGGTCGGATCGTTTCCGTCGGAGCCGTCGGTCGTCTTCGTGAGCACCTCGCGGAGCTCTTCCGCCATGGAGACGGAGACGATTTTCTCGTCCTCCGCGAAGGCGGGAACGGCGCAGAGCACGGCGGCGGCGCAGAGCGCGGCGGGCGACAACGTTTTTTTCGTATGAATTGCGGAAAAAGGCATCGGCGGAAAATTTTGAAACGGCAAGTCTAACGCCTTCCCGCCGCCGCGCAATGTTTTCCGCCCCCGCGCGGGAACGGCGCCGCGGGGCGCTCCGCGAGGGCGCAAAAAAACTCCGCCTGTGCCGTCTCGCGCCAAATCTCTTGCACCATTTTCGGCAAGGTGGGCTTCAAATGCGGGAAAGATTGCTTCCGCCGAGGGCGGCGTGCGCCTTGTTCCCGCAGAGCGAATCCCGTAATTTACTCATAGGAAAAGAGCGTTTTAACGGAGGGTCGAACACTGCAGAGCGTCGCCAATCATGCGCGCCCTTCCCGCGGCGGCAAGCCAGAAATCCCTTCGGCGGACGAATTTTCCGCGTTCCCGCGCGCCGGGAAAGCGCGTTTTTTCGGACGAATCCTCCGGGGAAAAACGCTTACTGCAAACCGCAGTCAAGCTTAGTAATTTGAAGCCGGATTGCGCGGGTTCAAGACTCGGCGTTATGTCCAAATCCTCAAAGCAGATTGCGATCAATTTCCCGAACGAGTTGCTCGACATTTTCGAAAAATGCCTCCACCGGAAGCATTTTCGGGACTTCGTCCGCGAAGCGCTCGCGGAAAAGCTGAGCCGCGATTTCGACAAGGTCATTCCGCCCGAGTACGTCAACCGGCGTCTCGGCGAGCGCGTGGATCTGCGCAACGCCGGCGAAGACAAGCTCGCCGAGCTGCGGGAACGCGCCGCGCACGCGCGCCTCGTCAAGGCCCAGCGCCGCGCCGCCAAGGTGCTTCCGCCCCGCCGCTCGCCGGGACGCTGACGCGCGCGTTCAGCGGGAAAGTTCCGCGCGGAGGCGGCGCGAGGCCTCGCCGTCGGTGAAGATCTCGACGAGGTGCACGCCCTGGCGGGAACGGAAGCGAGCGAGCGCCGCGCCGAGCTCCGCGAGCGTTTCCGCGCGCGCGTAATCGACGCCGTACGCCGTCGCGAGCCGCTCGAAGGAGACGCGCTGCGGCGTCAGCCAGAAGCGCTCGAAATGCGGATTTTCCCGCGCGACGGGAAGGTGGCGGAAGATGTTCCCGCCGCCGTTGTTCTGCAGGACGATCGAGAGGTTGCCGCAGAACTGCGCCGCGAGCAGAAAGCCGTTCGTGTCGTGCAGCAGCGAGAGGTCGCCCGTGTAGAGAATCGTCTGCTCCATGCAGCCGTGCGCGACGCCGAGCGCCGTCGAGAGCGTGCCGTCGATGCCGTTCGCGCCGCGGTTGCAGAACGTCCAGAAGCGGCTTCCCGCCGGGCAGAACGCGTTCATGTCGCGCACGGGCATGCCGTTGGCGATGAAGAGCGCCGTCTCGGATTCGGGCAGATTTTCGCAGAGAAAGCGCGCGATCTGCGGCTCGAGCGGCGGCGTTCCCGCGGCGGCGGCGTTGCGGAAGAACGCGTCGGACTTCGCCCGGAAGCGCGCGTCCGCGGCGCGCCACGCGTCGAGAAACGCCGTGTCCGCGGGCGCGGCGGCGGCGGCGTTCCCGCCCCCGGCGAAGACGTTGTTCCACACGTCGCGGAAGCGCCGCGCGACTTTGACCGCGTTCGGGCGGCGCAGCGCGTCCGTGTCGTCGCCGCAGTAGTTGAAGAGATAGACGGGCGTTTCGCCGAGCGAGGCGAGCCAGGCGCGGAGAAACTTGCTCTCGGGCAGCGCGCCGATCTGCAGCACGACGTCCGGGCGGAGCGCGTCGAGCTCGGGCGCGTAAGGCTTGTCAGCAGTGCGGAAAATCGCGTCGAAGCGCTCGACGAGGCGGTCGCGCGCCGGCGGGAAATGGCGCAGCGGGTGCGTCGCGTCCGCGAGGATCGGCGCGGCGAACTCGCGGGAAAGGCGTTCGACGTTGAACGTGTCGTCGTGCCCGACGGGCGTCGTTCCCGCGACGACGAGCACCTTTTTCCCCGCGAGGGAAATCGGCGCGGGCTCCGCGCTTTCGGCGAGAAAATCGCGCAGCGGCAGGTGCGGCACGAGGCAGAACTTCGCCGGGTCGAAATCCGCGGGAACGAAATCTTCCCCGGGAAAACCGGCCTCGCGCACGGCGGGCGCGAGCGGGTCGCGCAGCTGCACGTTCACGTGCACGGGCGCGCGTTCCTCGGCGGCGACGCGGGCGGCCTCCGCGGCGGCGGCGCGCGCGTCTTCGAGCGAACTCCAGGTTCTCTCGGGCACGCAGTTCCGCTCGCGGACGACGAAGCGGGAGAAGATGCCGAGCTGCGGAATCGTCTGCCCGGCGTGCCGGTCCTGAAATTCCGGCGGGCGGTCGGCGGTCACGACGACGAGCGGCGTACGCGACATCTTCGCCTCGACGATCGCGGGCAGGTAGTTCGCGACCGCCGTTCCCGACGTGCAGACGAGCGCGACCGGGCGCGCCGTGCTCTTCGCGAGCCCGAGCGCGAAAAATCCGGCGGAACGTTCGTCGAGCACGGGAACGCATTCGAGCCCGCGCAGGTCCGCGGCGGCCGCCGTCAGCGGCGTCGAGCGCGAGCCCGGCGAAACGACGAGCGTGCGCACGCCCGCGTTGCGCAGCGTCCGCATAAAGACCGCGCTCCAAAGCGCGTTCGTGTTCCGGAATTCCATGCGCGACATTCTGCGCGCGCGCCGTTCCCGCCGCAAAGCAAATTTCGGACGAACAGATTCTTCAATGAATAACGAATAATGAATAATGAATAGTTCTCACCGAGGTTTTTGCCTAAGCAAAAACTTTGAATAATCAACTACTCACTATTAATTACTCACTATCCATTATTCATTATCCGCCATCACCCTCAGCGGGCGAAGTCGTCGAGGTCGAAGACTTCGACGCCGAAGCCGCTCAGAATGCGTTCAGCGAGCTCGGTCGCGTCGCAGGAGAGCACGATGGCGCTCTGCGCGTTCGGGCAGCACACGAACGGGTAAATGTAGTGAATGTTGATTTCCGCCTGCGCGAGCGAGCGCGTGACCTTCGCCAGGTCGCCGCCGTCGTGCAGCCGGATCGCGAGAATCGGCGTCTTCGAGAAGATCATGCCCGCGCTCTTGAGCGCGATTTCCGCCGCTTCGGGACAGTTCGGCACGATGCGCAGCACGGCGCAGTCCGTTTGGTCGATGCAGCTCAGCGCGAGAATGCGCACGTCGTCCTGATTCAGCCGCTGCAGCACGCGGTTGAGGCAGCCGACCTTGTTTTCGGCGAAGATCGAGAACTGGAAAATGTCCTTGCGGGGACGGGAACGCTGGGAAATCACGGACATGGCGGAGAATCGGGTTTCGGAAGATCTTCGGGAACGGGCGCGCGCGGGCTCGGCGCAGGAACGTCCGGCGCCTTCGCGTGCGTTTCGCGGTTTCCGCACCACGGGCAGAACCACGTCGCGCGGTCCTCCGGCGCGTCGCCGATCGAAAACCAGCCGCCGCAGCGCCCGCAGCGGAAATGCGAAAGTTTTTCGATCGAGACCATGGCGCGGAATTTTCGGCGGGAACGCGCGTCAGAGCCGCTTCAGCGCGTCGCAGAGCACGCGGATCGTCTTTTCCGTCGCCGCGTCGTCGTGCGCGGCGCAGAGGAAGCACGATTCGTAGGGCGAAGGCGGCAGGAAGACGCCGCCCGCGAGCGCGCCGCGGAAAAGGCTTCTGAATTTATCCGCGTCGGAGCGCGTCGCGACCGCGGCGTTTTCGACGGGAACGTCGTTGAAGAAAATCGAGAACATGCCGCCGCAGTGCGGCACCTGCAGGGCGACGCCGCGTTCCCGCGCCGTCTTTTCGAGCGCTTCGGAGATCGCGTTCCCGCGCGCCTCGAGCGCGGCGTAGGGCGGCTCGCGCAGCAGCTTTTCCAGCGCGGCGATTCCCGCGGCGAGCGCGACCGGATTGCCGCAGTACGTTCCCGCCTGATAGACGGGCCCGAGCGGCGCGACGCAGTCCATGATCTCCGCGCGCCCGCCGAACGCGCCGACGGGCAGCCCGCCGCCGATGATCTTCCCGAGGCAGACCAGGTCCGGACGCACGGCGTGCTTTCCCATCGTTCCCTGAAGCGAGATGCGGAAGCCCGTCATCACTTCGTCGAAGATCAGCAGCGCGCCCGCCCCGCGCGTGAGCTCGCGCAGGCGTTCCAGAAATCCCGGCTTGGGCATGATGAAGCCGACGTTGCCCGGGAAGGGCTCGACGATGACGGCGGCGATCTCGCGTCCGTGATTTTTGAATACGTTTTCGACCGCCTCGAAATCGTTGTAGGGCACGACGAGCGTGTCCGCCGCCGTTCCCGCGGTGACGCCCGCGCTGTCGGGGCAGCCGAACGTCAGCGCGCCCGATCCCGCCTTGACGAGCAGCGAATCGACGTGGCCGTGGAAGCAGCCCTCGAACTTCACGATCTTCGCGCGCCCGGTGAAGCCGCGCGCGAGGCGCACGGCGGACATCGTCGCCTCCGTGCCCGAATTCGTCATGCGCACTTTTTCGACGGCGGGAACGACGCGCGCGAGTAGCTCCGCCATGCGCACTTCGTCCGCGCCGTTCGTGCCGAAGCCGAGCCCGCGGTCCACGGCGGCGTGCGCGGCGGCGCGGATTTCGGGATCGTTGTGCCCGAAGATCGCGGGGCCCCACGTCAGCACGTAGTCGATGAATTCCTCGCCCTCGGGCGTGCGCAGGCGGCAGCCGTCCGCGCGCTCGACGTAGAACGGATCCGTGCCGACGTTGCGGAACGCGCGCACGGGCGAGTTCACGCCGCCGGGAATCACTTTGCGGGCGCGCTCGAAGAGCTTGGCGGAAACGGGAAATCGTAAGTTTTCCATGGATGCAGATTTTTTTCGCGGCGGCGGGAACGGGCTAAGCGCAGATGCGCCGGACGGCGGCCTCGAAGGTCTCCTTGCCGCTGATGATCTCGATCTCGAGGCGCAGGTAGTAAAGGGG
The DNA here is from genome assembly GCF_050314555.1 of Candidatus Spyradosoma sp. SGI.093. Classification (NCBI taxonomy): domain Bacteria; kingdom Pseudomonadati; phylum Verrucomicrobiota; class Opitutia; genus Candidatus Spyradosoma; species Candidatus Spyradosoma sp. SGI.093. The sequence continues at coordinate 223,442 of NZ_JBNPNH010000001.1, forward strand.
AACCGGCGGCTTTAGGTCGCGGGAAAGGCGCACCATGTCCTTTTCCGTCGTGACGATGAGACGCGCGCCCGCGGCGACGGCGCCGGCGAAGACTTCCTCCAGGTCCTTTTCCGAAAAGCTGTGGTGGTCGAAGAAGCGGCGGTTGTAGGCGATCTTCGCGCCGTAGCGCCGCAGGAATTCCTCGAACTTGTCCGGCGTCGCGATGCCGGAGAACGACGCGATCTTCAGGTCCTTGAGCGCGTCGAGCTCGAGATCCTCGCCGTCGAAGACCGGGCAGAGCCGCTTGGGCTTGTGCGTGCATTCGATGATTTCCGCGCGCGGGTTGCGGCGGCGGATTTCGGACTCGAGCGCCTTGTCGCGTTCGCTCTGCGGCTCGCCGGGCAGGCGGTTCGACTTGGTCAGGAAAATGTAGCTCCCGCGGGAAAGGTGATCGACGGGCTCGCGCAGAATGCCGCGCGGTAGCAGATTGCCGTTCCCGAAAGGATTGGTCTTGTCCACGAGCAGCAGGTTGATCGCGCCGCGCAGCGGCAGATACTGCATGCCGTCGTCGAGAATGATGATGTCCACGCCGAACTTGCGGATCGCGTACGTTCCCGCGTAAACGCGGTCGCGGTCCACGACGACGCGCACGCCGTAGGGCAGCAGGTTGCGCGCGAGCATGTAGGGCTCGTCGCCGGACTGCGACGCGTCGGAGACGAGAATGCGCTCGCCGTCGGAGACGACGCGCGGCTCGGGGCGCGGCTCGTTCTTGAGCGCGCGTAGCAGGCGCTTCCACGCGGGCTCCTTCTTCGATTTGTAGCCGCGGGAAAGAATGGCGACCTTGCGACCGTTCTGCGCCATCACGCGCGCCATTTTTTCGACGACGGGCGTCTTGCCCGTGCCGCCGACCGTGAGATTGCCGACGACGATCACCTTGCAGCCCAGCGGCGTGTCGCGCAGCACGCGGTGCGCGTAGAGAAAGAAGCGCAGACGCACGATGAGCCCGAAAAGCGCGGAGAACGCGCGCAGCACGGCGGCGAGAATCTTCACGGCGCGCCCTTCTCTGCGGCGGTCGTAGATCACGTCCGTCGCGAACTGGATGACGCGTTCCTTCGCCGAACGCCTGTCGCCGCTCTCTTCACTCTCGCTCATACAATCGAAAACGGAAAAAGTTAAGCTTCCCGCCCCGCCTTTTCAAGGAAAAGGAATGAATAACGGATAATGGATAGTGGATAGTGAACAATGAATAATGAATAATGAACAGCGGACAATTATTCATTATTCACTATTCACTATTCATTATCCGTTATCCGTTGCCCTCACGCTCTCGGGTGCGCCTTTTTGTAGGCGGCCTTCAGGCGCGCGAGCGTGACGTGCGTGTAGATCTGCGTCGTCGAAAGGCTGACGTGCCCGAGCTGTTCCTGCACGAGGCGCAGATCCGCGTCGTGGTCCAGCATGTGCGTCGCGCAGGAATGGCGCAGCTTGTGCGGCGTGATGTCCATCGGCAGTCCCGCGAGCTTCAGATATTTTTTCAGCGCGAGCTGCACGACCTGCGGCGTGATCCGCCCGCCGCGTCGCGCCGGAAAGACCCACGCGTCCGCGCGCGCGCAGCCCGCCGCCGCGATCTGTTCCCGCAGCGCCGCCGACGCGATTTCGCCGACGGGCACGACGCGCTCCTTCGAGCCCTTGCCGAGCACGCGCACCGTTCCCGCGGCGCAGTCCACGCGCCCGGCGGTCAGCCCGCAAAGCTCGCTCACGCGCAGCCCGCCGCCGTAAAGCGTTTCCAGAATCGCCGTGTCCCGCGTGAAGACGTCCTCGGAAATCAGCTTCCGTTCGAGCGCGAGCGCGGGCATTTTCAGCAGACGCGCGACCTGCGCCTCGGTCAGGAATTTCGGGAGCGGCTTCGGCAGTTTCGGCAGGACGATCGCCGCCGTCGGCGAAGTTTCGACGAAGCCGCGGGAACGCAGAAAGCGGTAAAACGCGCGCAGCGCGGAAACGCGGTTGTGGATCGTGCGGCGCGCGAGCGGCGTCCCCTCGGCGTTCGCTCTCTGGCGCTCGATGATGAAGTCGCGCACGTTCCGCCGCGAAACGGCGCCGAAATCGCCCGCGAAGCCGAACGCCTCGCGCCCCCAGCGCGCGAAGTCGCGCACCGCCTCGCCGTAGTCGCGCACCGTGTTGGGCGAACAGCGGCGCTCGTGCTTCAGAAACTCGCAGAAACGCCAGATGAGCCCCTCGCCCGGCGGCGGGAGCGCGGCGTTTTTTTCGCTGACGAGAACGAGAGGCACGGATGACGGATAATGAATAATGAATAGTGGATAGTGAATAACGGACAGTGGATAGCGGATAACTATCAGTTATCAACTATCAGTTATCGTTCGTCTTCGCTGAGGAAACTTCCCTCGCGCGCAAGCGCGAATCGACTCTCAACCCTAAACTCTAATCTTTTTTTCCGTGTTCCGCGGTGACCTTGATCGAGATGCCGCCGCGCACGCCGAACTCGCCGACGACCTCGCACCACACGGGATCGAGCGCCGCCACGAGATCGTCCAGAATCTGATTCGTCACGTGCTCGTGAAACGTGCCTTCGTTGCGGTAGGACCACAGGTAGAGCTTGAGCGACTTGGATTCGACGATTTTTTCCGCGGGAACGTAGCGTATCGTGATCGTCGCGAAATCCGGCTGCCCCGTCGCCGGGCACACGCAGGTGAATTCCTCCGTGCGGAGCTCGACGACGTAGCGGCGGCCACGGTTGTGGTTCGGGAAAGTTTCGAGCCTGCGCGCGGGAACGTTCTTCGTCGCCCCGATTGAAAGCCCCTTCAGATCGTCCGGCTGCGTAAGCATGGTCGCCTCAGCCCTGCACTTTCACCAGCGTTTCGCGCACGCGGTCCGCGATCTGATCCCAGGCCTCCGCCTCGATCAGCTCTTCCGGGCAGATCCACGACGCGCCGACGGCGACCACGTCCGGGATCGCCAGCCAGTCCGCGATGTTGTCGATGTTGATTCCGCCCGTCGCGACGACCTTCACGCCCGTGTGGCGGAACGCCGAAAGAATCGCCCCGAGCATTTCCGTGCCCAGCACCGTCGCCGGGAAGAAGTTCAGCACGCGGCAGCCGCGGCGCAGCGAGCGCGAGACGTTCGACGGCGTCATCACGCCGGGAATGATCGGCAGGCCCGCGGCGATCGCGGCGTCCGCCACGATCGGGTCGAAGCCCGGCGTCAGCGCGAAGCGCGCTCCCGCGATGTGCGCGGCGCTGATGTCCTCCTCGTTCGTCACCGCGCCGGCGCCGACGAACATTTCCGGGAACGCCGTCGCGATCGCCTGGATGGATTCGGCGGCGTTCTGCGACTGGAACGAGACCGACACGACGTCGCTGCCGCCAGCGAGAAGCGCCTCCGCGAGCGGAATCGCGTGCTCCGGATTGCGGATCGTCGCGAACGGAATGATTTTCAGGTTCGAAAGTTGGTCGAATACTGCGTCCATGGGAAGAAAGGATAAATCGGAAAACGGAGAACGAAAAGAGGAAAATGAACGGGCGCTTCGCGCAGGTTATGAGGTTATGGAGGTTATGAGGTTATGAGGTTATGAAGGTTGTTTGCTTTTCGCTTCGCGAAGAGAATTTTTCGGAAATCCTTTCGGCGAAGCCGAGCACAATGAACTTCATAACCTCATAACTTCATCACTTCATAACTTTCCCAGAATCACCACGTGAAGCGGAAGCCCGCGTCCGCGCGGTGCGTCACGTCGGAATTCAGACCGAAGTCCGCCGTGTAGTTCAGGAAGACGCCCGTGTTCTTCGACAGCGAGAAGTCCAGCCCCGCGCCGACCGAAATCACGTCCTCCGCGAACGCCTTTTCCGTGCGCGTCAGCGAGCCGTCTTCCGTGCGGATCTTCGCGTCCACGTCGTCGTCGAGGCATTCGCGCGAATACGAGACGTCGAGCGTGAAGCGCGTCGGCACTTCGCCGAAGCCGAACGCGACCTGCGCGCCCAACCCGACGCTCGCGCGCAGGCTGTCCGCCGAAATCGAATCGACGTCCATCGCGCTCGTGCCGCGTTCCTCGAAGGATTCGACGTGCGTCGTCAGGTACGCCACGCCGACGTGCGGCGTGAGGAAGAAGCCGTCCACGCCCGTCGGAATCACGCCGCCGACCGTCGCGAACGCGCCCGCGCTCCACGCGTCGGCGTCGCCCTTGTTGCGGTCGTAGTCGCCCTTGCGGTCGATCTCGTTCGACGCGAAGCCGACGTGCGCGCCCGCTTCCGCGTAGAGGTAATCCGCGAACACCGTTCCCGCGTAGAGCGTGGCGCGGTAGGCGTCCGACGTGATTTCGCCCTGGTCGTCGTGAATGTCCGCCGTGCCGCGGTCATACGCGAGGGCGAGCCCGAACAGCGTCGATTCGCCCACGCGGACGTCCGCGCCGACCAGCGCGCCGTAAGTCGAATAGTCGAACGTCGCCGAATCGCTCTTGTCCGAGCCCGTGTCCGCCGACATCGTCTGCGCCTGCGCGAAGAACTGCCATTCGTTGCGGTCCTCGACGCCGAAGCGGCGCTGTTCCATGCGGCGGTGCAGACTGCGCACGTCCTGCGAGAAGGTTTCCGTCGGCAGCGTCACCATCGCCGCGTAGGCGAGGTTCATGCCCGTCGGCACCGCCTCCAGCGTCAGCCAGCCGTTGCGGTAGTGATATTCCACCTCGGAGCCGTCCGCGAGAACGATCGTCGCCGAATCCACGCCGGAGCCGTCGACCATGCCGCCCCGCTCCGTGTCCACGAGCCGGATTTCGGAAACGTCGAACGCGCTTCCGAGGTCCCCGCCGAGGAGCACCTCGACCGAGACGTTGTTCAGCGTCACGCTGCCGTCGCCGGAAAGCGCGATCGGCGCGACCCGCGCGTCCGGTCGGCTGTCCACGCCGAAGCTCAGCACGGCGCCCGCCTCGCCCGAAGCGGTCGTCGTCGGCGTCACCGAAATGCCGCTCAGCTCGACCGAGCCCGAGACGCCCGAGCTCGCGCGGAAGCCGCCCGAGGTCAGCGTCGAGGCGATGCCCGCCTCCGAATCCGCGCTCGTCGTGCGCACGTCCGCCGCGGCGGAAACGCGCGTGCTCAACAGCGTGAGGACGGAGCGTTCGCCGATCGAGACGCCGCCGCGCGCGTCCCACGTCGCCGCGTTCGTCAGCCGCAGCAGACCGTCGTCCGCCGTGAAGTTGCTCGCGGAAACCGCCGAAACGCCCGAGAACGTCATGTTCCCGTGGAAATTCTTGCCGGAGAGACCGTACACGAACGCGTGCGTTCCGTCTCCTTCGCCGCGCACGACCAGATCGCCCTCGCCGGTGACCGCGCGGTCCAGCGTGAACGTCTCGCCCGCGCGCACCACGATGTCGAGCGTCGCGCCCGCGGAGAGCTCGACGCCGCGCGTCGCGCCCAGCGCCGCCGCGTCGGAAACGCTCAGCGCGCCTTCCTTCACGGCGATTCTGCCCGTGAAGTCCGCGTTGTCCGCGTTCGCGAGCGTCAGCGTCGTGTCCGCGCCGGTCTTCGCCAGCATGCCCGAGCCCGCAAGCTTCGCCTTCAGCGTGCCCGCCTCGACGCTCAGCACGCCGGCGGCGCCGATTTCGACCGTCGCGTCCGCCGAGCCGAGCACTTCGGCGTGTTCGGCGACCGCGGAAGTCTCAACCTTCAGCGTTCCCGCGAAACCGTCGCTCGACGCGCCCGAAAGCGTCAGCTCCTTGGAGCCCGCCGCGAGCGTCGCCGTGCCTTCGCCCGAGAACGAGCCCGCGAACGCGCCGACCTCGGTCAGCTTGAACTCGACCGCCTTGTCCGCGTCCGCGAACACGATCGTTCCCGCGCCGAACGAGCCGCCCAGCTGCGCCGAAACGAGCCCGCCGTTCACCACGAAATCGCCCGAGAAATCGCCTTCGCCGCCGCGCAGCGTCAGCTTTTCCCCGTTGTCCGCGACGATCGTGCCGGTGCCGTGGAAATTCTTGTTGTAAACGGCGTCGGAGAACGCCAGCACGAGCGTGCCGTCGGGATTGACCGTCACGTCGGTCCCCAAGGCGGCGTCGCCCATGCCGTTCGCGTCTTCGAGCCGCACCGTGCCTTCATCGACGAAAAGCGAACCGCTGAACGCCGTGCTGTCCGCGGAAAGCGTCAGCGTTCCCGCGCCCTGCTTCACGAAGGTACCCGAACCCGAAATCCGGTTGCTCAGGCTTTCGTCGAAGGTCAGCAGCGCCTTCGCCGTCGCGTCTCTGCCGACGTTCAGCTCCGCGCCGCCGATCGAGGCGAAACCGTCCTTGATCACGAGCGTTCCCGCCGAAACCGAGACCACGTTGTCCGCCGTGAAGCCCGCGAGCTTGCTGTTCGCGCCGTCGGAAATCGTCAGCGTCTTCGTGCCCGCCTTTTCGAAGGTCAGCCCGTTCGTGCCGGAAATCGTGCCCGCGATCAGCGTCGCGAGATCCGCGTCCGCGTTCATGTCGAGCTTCAGCGTTCCCGCGCCGGAAACCGTCACGGGAGCCGCGAAGTATGCGTGAGCCGCGTCGCCGATCGTCAGCGCCAGCGTCGAGCCGGATTTGATCGTCGTCCTGCCGTGCTTCACGGCGTGTCCACCGCAGTCGAGCGTCAGCGTGCCGCCGCCCGTCACCTCGATCGTCTCCGGCGCGACGTCCTCGCCGAGCGTCACCGTCGCCGTGCCCGCGAACGTCACGCGGTCGGAATTCATGTAGGTTTCCACAAACGTCGTTCCGGTCGCGTCGGCGCGCGTCCAGACGGCGTTGCCGCCCACGTTCCAGACGCCGTTCCCGCCGTTCCAGAGCAGATCGAAGGATTTCAGCTCAAGCGAAATCTGCCCCGGCGCGACGTTCGTGAGAACCGACTCGCGGTGCGACGTGATTTCGACGCCGTTCACCAGGAAATTGTCCTTCGTCAGCGTGTCCCAGCCGTCGAGCGTCGCGCCGGACGCGACCTCGATCAGCGTGTAGGTGTTGACGTGCGAAACTTCCGCGCCCGTCTCGAAGCTCGGATTCGTCACGCTCGGGAACGCGACGTTCACGTCGATCTTCAGATCGCCGCCGACCGTCGTCGTGCCGTCCGCGATCGTCAGCTTCGTGAGCGCCGAATTTCCATCGAGGAAGCTCAGCGTTCCCGCCGTCAGCGTGTTCGTGCCGGAAAGCGTCACGTCGTCATAGCTGATCTTCAGCGTCTGCCCGGAGCCGAGATTCACGCCCGCGAGTCCGCCCGCGCGCAGATCGACGGTCTTCACCGTCGTTCCCGCCGCGAGCGAGAGCGTTCCCGCGCCCGTCTTCGTCAGCGTGCCCGCGCCCGTGACCGCCGTCGAAAGCGAACCGGTCGTGTCCGTCCAAATTTCGAGCTCGGAATTTTCGAGCACCGTCGTCGCGCCCGTGAACTCGGACGTGAACTTGCTCGCATGAGCGGTGATCTTGCCCGAGATTTCGAGCGCGCCCGTTCCCGCGACATCGTTGTTCAGCGTCCACGTGCCGTCGAGCTTCAGCGTGCCCTCCTTGATCTTCAGCGTTCCCGTGAAGGCGTCCGCGGGAGCGGCGGCGAGCGTCAGCGTGCCCGTGCCGAGCTTTTCGAGCGTGCCCGTGCCGGAAAGCGCCATGGCGAACGCCGCGTCCGCCGCGCCCGCGTCGATGCCGAGCGTCGCGTTGGCGCCGATGCTCGCCGCGTTGCCGAAGCCCGAGAACGCCGCGACGTCGTCGGCGTTGATGCCGAGATTCAGACGCGTTCCCGCGCCGAGATCGACCTTGCCTCCGAAATTGGAAAGCTGATCGCCGAAATTCATCGTCAGATTCGAGCCTCCCGTCAGCGCAAGCTTGCCGGCGCCGGCGTCGCTGTTCACCGTGTTCCCGAACGAAGCGAGACCACGCAGTTCCAAAGTCGCGTTTTCGGCAGCGAGAGAAACCTCGCCCGAACCAAGCGCGCTGGCGTTCGTCAGCGCGAGCGTTCCCGCGGAAACCGTCGTCGAGCCCGTGCGGTCGGCGGCAGCCGCCGCGCTCAGCGCCAGCGTGCCGTCGCCGAGCTTTTCGAACGTGCCCGCGCCGTCGAGCGTCGCGCCGACCGTCGTCTCCGAATCCGCCGCCGCGGAAACCTGCATCGAGGCTTCGTCCGCGACGTTCAGCGTTCCCGTGAAGCCGGAAAGCCCGTCCGCCGCGACCGCGACCTTGCTCGTGTTCGTCAGCGCGAACGTTCCCGCGCCCGTCAGCGATTTCGCGAACTCAGCCGCATCGTTGTCCGCGCCCGAAACGCCGCGCAGCTCGAGCGTGCCGTCCGTCAGCGTCACCGAATCCGCCGCGCCGAGCGCGCCGACGTTCGTCGCCGCGAGCGTGCCGCCGGAAACCTCCAGCGCCGCGAACGCGTTCCCCGCGTTCGTCAGCACCTGCGTTCCCGCGCCCGTCTTCGTCAGCGCAAGATCCGCGCCGATCACGCCGCGGAAGACGTGCTCCGTGTCCGCGTGCGCCGTCGTGTCGATGACGAGCGCGCGCGTCGTGCCGTCGCCCGGCGCCGCGCCGCCTTCCGCGCCGTACGCGACCTTGCCGGAATAAACCTTGGCTCTGTCGCCGACCGCCTCGGCGGATTCCAGACCGCCGACCGTCACGGAAGCCGCGTTCACGCCGAGCGCGAGCTGCGCCCCGGGAGACGCGAGCGTCGCGAGATTGACCACGGCGTTCTTCGCGATGTTCGCGTCGGAAAGCACGAGAGAAGCGGAACGCGTATCCCCGCCGTTTGTAGAAGAAACATTGATCGTTCCCGCGAAATCGCCGCTGTCCGTGACGCCGGACGCGCCGAGCTCATAAACGGAAAACAGGGCGGACGTCTGCTCCGAAACCAGATTCAGCGTCGCGGAAGCCGTTCCCGCCGCGAGGCTCAGCTTTCCGATCTGATAAGCGCCGTGCCAGTTCTGCGTCGTGAGCGTCGTCGAGGCGCCGCTCAGCGCGAGCTCGCCGATCGCGAGCGTCGTCGAAGCGTTAGGCGATCCTCCGTAATAAATTTTCAGATTCTCGCCGACGCTCAGCGAATTCGTGAACGAGATCGACGCGAGATTTCCCGTGGAAATCGTCAGCGTCGCGCCGTCGCCGAACGTCGTCGCGCCGCCGAAGGTCAACGTGCCGTTCGAATGCGTGATCGTCGCGCCGGAACCGAACGTCACGGGAGCGCTGAACGACAACGCGCTCGAAGAAGAATGCGTCAGCGTCGCGTTGTCGCCGAACGTCGTCGCACCGTTGAAGCTCGCGCTCCCTTTCGCGAAATTAAGTGTCGCGCCGTTCGCGAAGTCCGCGGTGCCGCCGAAAGTCGTCACGGCGCCGTCATTGCTGTTGTCCTGTTGCAGGAATCCGCCGAGAGCGACCGCGCCGTTGAAGGTCAGCGTACCGGCTCCGCGGCGGTCATACGTTCCCGCGCCCGTCACCGAGCCGTTGAAGGTCAGATTCGCGCTGCTGTTCTGGTGCACCTGCGTCGTGCCGTCGAGCACGAGATTCTTGCCCGCACCGAGCTCCACCGTAGAGCCGCCGGAAAGTTCGAAATTCACTCCGCCCGCGAGGTGAAGCGTATCGCCGAACTTCGCGTCGTTGATTCTGAAATTCCCCGCGGTGACGTAGGTCGTTCCCGCGAAACCGTCGAGCGAAAGCGCGTTGGTGTAAGTCGTCGTCAGCTTGAGCTTGACCGTTCCGGATCCGAGAATGTCGGAGCGGCTGACGCCCGCCTGCGCGTCGCCGCCGGAAAGGTCGAGCGTCACGCCCTCGCCGATCGTCAGCGTCTTGCCCGGATCAATCGTGAGGTCCGTGTAATTGACGCTGATCGAAGACGCTTCCGCGCCTTCCGCCGCCGAAAACGCGACGCTTTCGGAAACCGTCATCGTGCTCACGGAAAACGCTCCGGCGAGCTGAACCGCGGCGTCCGCCGTGCGGAAAGTGACGGACGACGCGTTCACGAACGTTCTGTTCGTCACTCCGTCCTCCGTCCAGTTGGCGTCCGTCGTGTTCCAGACGTCGTTCACCGCGCCGTTCCAATACAAATCGCCCATGAAGGTCGAGAAATAAAGGTTGCCCGCGTCCACGTAAATGCGACCGTCGCCGACGTAATTGAGGTTGAAGTCGCTCGTGGTTCCCGTGTAGCCGGAAAGGAGGAGCACCGTTCCCGCGGTCGCGAACTGCGCCGCGTCCGAAAATTCGATCGTCGCGTTCGAGAACGTGATGTTCGAAAGCGAAACGCCCGCCGCCGTTTCCGTCGCGAACACGTCGCCGAAGGTGAGCGTCAGGTCGCTGAGCGTCGTTGCCGCCGTCGCGCCGAAGCTCGTTCCCGTCGCCGCGAAGACGACGTTGCCGCTCGTGCCGAGCGCGCCCGCGCCCGCGATTTCGAGCGCGCCGCCCGCAAGCGTGACCGCTCCGGAGAAATTGTTGGTTCCGCCGTTCGGATCGAGCACGAGCGTTCCCGCGCCGGATTTCGTCAGCGCTCCCGTTCCAGAGAGCACGCCGCCGAGCGTGATGCTCTTGTCGGCAGCAGCATCCGCGACGACGGTTCCGCTCAGCTCCGCGTTCAGACTCGTGGACCAACCGTCCGCGCCGTCGCGCACGCCGAGCGCCGCATTGTTCAAAACAAGTCGTCCCGTTCCGCTGATTCCGCCGTTACCGACGTCTAAGCGCAGATTGGTAAGGGAAAGAACGGAATTCGCGCTCGTAAGAGCGACCGTCCCCGCCGAAACTTGAGAAGAATCCGCGCCCGCGCCCGTAAAGGAGTGGGTTTTGTCGCCCCATATCGCATTCAGCGTCAGCGCCGTCGTCGCGGAAAGAGTCGCGTTCGCGCCCAACGTGACGTCAAAATCGTTTCCGTTCGCGATGTTCGCGGCGCTCAGAGACGCATTGTCTCCGATGTTCAGAACGACGCCTACTTGGGCGAGGTCATACGCATTCTCCTCCCTCGTGCCGAATGTGCCGCCGACCGTCATTTCCGCGCCGCCCGCAAGCGAGACGATTTCGCCGTCAACCTGTCCGTTCGAAGACTGCTGAGCATCGCCCGTCACGTTGACTTTGCCCTGAATCGTCGCGGTGTTGACGCCGTCACCGCGCCCGTATTTCAGCGAGCCGACGGTGAGTCCAGACGTGCCGCCGTTCAAAGTCGCCGTGCCCATTTCGACCGTGCCCGAGAGCGTCGTCGCGCCCGCGCCCGTCTTTTCGAGTTCACCCGCAAGCGTGAACGCGTTCGCGTAGGAATAACCGTCCGCCGAAGCGTCTTCGATGACGAGCTTCGCGCCGCTCGCGACAGAAATCGCGCCCGTGCCGAGCGCCGTGCCCGACGCCGCAATCAACGTGCCTTCCGCGATAGTGCCGCCCGTAGTCCACTCTGCATTGTCGCCCGTGAGCTTCATCACGCCTCCGCCGAGTTTTTTCAGACGGTCGTTGGTATAGCTGAGATTACGCACCTTTCCGGAAACGAGCAGATCGACTTCCGCATCGCCGTCAGCGACGTTGAACTCAATGTCCGCCCCGGCATCGGCCGCTGTGTCGTTTCTGCGGAGACCGAGATTCACGTCGATTTCCGAAGTGACGGAAGACGCCAACGTCGTAATGCCGAGCGTCGAGGAGTAAAGGTCGATGTTCGCGTTGGCGGCATCGGCCGTTTTGGAAATCTTGGCGCCCGAGAGCGTGATTCCGCCGGACATATTGAAGGTCTGGTTACCGTTCGTCGCGACGACAAGCTCGCCGCCGTTGATGACGAGCGTGTTGATCGCGTTCGCTCCGCCGCCCCAACCGGTCGCGTCGCCTGTGGTCAACTTGACGACGCCGCCGTTTTCAATCGTCAGCACGCCATGAATGATGCTCTGCCCGCCGCCGGTCGAAAGCGAGAGCACCGTGCCCGTTCCCGTGACGAGCACGCCGCCCGCGGACGAAATCGAGCCTGAGCCCGCGAGCGTGTATTCGCCGCCCGTGAACTTCACCGTCTTCGCGCGGACCGCCTCGCCGACCGTCACTGTGCCCGCCGCGTTCGCCGTGAACTCGACGCTGTCGTCGTTCTGGAAGTCAGAGGCCGTGCCGCCGTTATAGGTCCACATCAGGTTGTCCGCAGCCGTATTCCACGTAGGCGTGGCGCCGGAACCATTCCACGTGAGCACGCGCGCGGCGGACGTCGCCGTGATTCCGCCTTCGGTCACATTGACCGACGCGATGCCGCGCGAAGGCGCGTTGAGGAAATCGTCTGTTCCGAGATTTTCTGTGCCGGAAAGCGTGCCGCCGTCGTTGACGACGAGCGTGTAAATGCCGTTTTCGTCCTCCAAATTCGCGAGGTTGAATTTCGTCGTATCCGTGAACGCGAGCGTCGCGCCGTTGGCGACGGTGATCGTTCCCGAACAGAAATCCGCCGAGGAAATCGTCACCGAACCCGCATCGACGGCGAAGCCGCCGGAAAGATTCACCGTCCCCGAAAGCGCGAGAGAGCCCGCCCCCGTTTTTCTCAGCGAGCTGGTAGAATGCGCCGGATTTCCGCTGCTCGTATTCGTTCCTTTGGCGATGACCTTGGAAACCGTCAGCGAGCCGCTCGCGTCCGTGATATCGAAAACAAGTTCCGCGCCGTCCGAGACGCTGACGAGCTGATTGGCCTCTCCGGAAACGATGTAGCTCGCTTCCGCTCCCGTGTAGCGGTACGTGCCCGTGCCGCCCGTGATGGCGAAGCCGCGCTGTCCGGCGCCGGTGCCGTCGGCCTGCGCCGCCGTCACCTCAAGAACGCCGCCGTTCGCGAGCTGAAGCCGATCGTAATTGAAGTTCGCGCCGAAATTCTTGGTCGCGCCCCAACCGAGATCCGCCATTCTGATGATGCCGCCGTCCGCGATGAGCGCGCCGTTCCCGCCTGAGTTTTCGGAACGCGAGTTGTTCGTCAGGTCGAGCGTCACTCCGCTCTCGACGATTGTCGTGCCGTAAATATTGAATTTCGTGAACGTCTGGTTGACGCCGTTGGTGAAGCGGAGCGTGCCGCCGTTGTTCAACGTCAACGTGCCTGCGCCCGTCACGGCGACGCCCAAATTCGACTCCGTCCCGCCGGCGATGGTGAGCGTGGAGTTCTCTCCGATCGTCACGGAACCGGAATTGCCGCTGAGCGACTTGACGGTGAATGTTCTCGGGTTATCGCTGTTCGCCGCAGCATCGACCGTCAACGCACCGCCCGAAAAGATAAAATCGACCGCCTCCGCGTTCGAGTTCCCGCCATTGTTCAAAATTCTGAAAGTTCCGCTTTCGACGTTGATTGTTCCTGCCGTGAACTGCGTGTTGGCGACGTAGAACGTGTTCGAGCCCTTTTTCGTCAGCGTGAACCCGACGAGATTGAAACTGTGAGAGCCGTAGCCGCCGGCAATCGTTCCGAAATTTTTGGTGCCGCCGACCGACGCGTCTGCAGTGAGCGTCACGTTCGCGAATTGCTGTTGACCGGTCCCGATTTCATTGGAGGCGTTGTTCACGACCGCGCCGTTGCCGTCCGCACCGTTGCCCGCAATCTTGATCGGCGTGCTGACAAGAGCGCTGTTCTTTCCGTTGAGGTCGAGCGTCCCGCCCGCTTTGATTTCCAAAGTTCCGGTACCGAAAGCCCGAAGCGTATCCGAATCCGTCGCAAGCCGCAACGTTCCCGCCTCGACGATCATGTCGCCCGTGCGGCTGCCGGAAAGCGAACTGCTGATTTCGAGCACGCCCGCGCCCGTCTTCGTCCATGTGCCGGAGCCGGCAATCTGATTAGCCGCGGAAAGATTGAAGCGCAACGTCACGTTCTCGCCGACGTCCGTCACGACGTCGCCCGGCGTAAGCACGCTCGACACGTTCACCGTGTAGGTGCTCGCCGTCTCCGTCGCCGCGATGTTGAACGTCACATTGTCAATATCGACGAACGCAGTCCCTTCGCCCTCTGCGGAATCCTTACCGAAGACGGTCGTGCTCGAACTGTCCCACGTCCCGCCGGAAGCGCCTTTCCAAAATAGATTATAGGCGCCGACGTCGCCGAAGGTCACCGTGCCGGCGTTCCCGTCCAACGTGACGTCCGTTCGAGCGGAGATTGGTTTGCCGTTCCAAGTAAAATCGCCGCTCGAGAGCGTTCCCGTCACCGTTCCGCCGTTGACCACGGCAATGTTCAAGGTTTTCCCGACAAGCGAATCGTCCGCCCCCGTGAACGCGTATTTGAGATTATCTCCGAGTTCGAGCGTGCCGCCGTTGAGCGTAATTTTCGCCGCGGAGTCCGCAGTGACGCCGGAAACCACGCCGTCAAGCTTGAGCGTTCCCGCGCCGGAAACCGTCAGCGCTCCCGCGTCCGCGAACGCGATGTTTCCGAGCGTGATCGTCGCTCCGTCGGTCGACACCGTGGAAGCTCCCGAATCGGAAACGACGCGCTTGGTCGTGTCGATCTCTACCGCGCCGCCGACGTTCAGCGTCACGCCCGCGCCCGTAGACCACGTGTCCTCCAACGCGCCGAGCGTGCCGCCGTTGAGGTTGTACTTTTTCGTGCCGTTCCCGTTGTTGCCCGTCGCAAGACCCGCAGAACCGACGTTCAGACGCCCGTTCCCGGAAAGCGTGACCATCGCGGCGTTGGTGCCTTGACCCGTCAAATTAATTCCTTTGAGATTCACTTCACCGCCGGAAATGCTCATTTCACCCGGCGAGCTGTATGAAACACACGCGACCGTGTTCGCGGCGTTCAGCACGCCGCCCGTCACGGAGAGCAGACCTTTGCCCTGTCCCCAGTGTCCGATAAGCACGCCTAAGTGAGTGATTTCTGTCGGGGACGTGTCCGTGTTCGTGCTCGAAATGTTCAGCACGCCTCCGGAAAGATTGTAGGTGGAAGTGCCGGATGCGCCGCCCGAATCGTGCAGACGGAGCGCGGTCGTGTTCACCGTACCGCCGCTTTGGTTGATGACGCCGCCCGCGTGCGTTCCGATGGACTGCGTGAGAGCGAGCGTACCGCCCGTGATGTTGAGAACGGAGCCCGATCCGGAGACAAGAACGGAATTGTCACTTCCTAAAATACCGGAAATTTGAGTACTGGAAATGCCGCCTGTAAACGAGCTCGCGCCGCCGGAAATCGTCACCGTCGCCCCTGAGGAAACTCCGAGTCCTAGACCGGAAACGGAGAGCCCGCCCGCGAACTCGCGCGAAACTCCGGAAAAGACGAGCGCGTCACTGCCGAGATCAAGCGTCACCGCGCCGTCAATCCTCACCGTCGTGGCGGACGCGACGGTGAAATCCGTTCCGATTTTACCATACGCGGCGGTGCCGTCCGCGTCCGTGAATTCGATCGTGCCGGAACCCGCCAATTTCACGCCGGAAACATTGTCGGCAAGATTAAAGAGGAAGGCAGTCGTGTCGAACGCAATCGTCGCGCCCGCGTTCGCGCGCAAGGTCGCAGGACCGGAAAGCGTCAACGAACCGGAGCCCGCGTTCGAAAGCGTGAGCGTTTTTTCTTCGCCGGAAACATAAATCGCGTCCGTGACGACGGCGGAATCGAAAGTCAGCGTCGCGTCCGCCGTCAGCGTGAAGTCCGCATAAGCGCCGTTCGTCGAAGTGATTTGTCCGGTTGCGGCATCAACCGTCGATTGCGAGTTCGCCCAAGCCGTGTCGAAAGAAACGCCGCTCCACGCAGCGTCTCCGCCGAGCGTCGCCGCATGCGCCGTTCCCGCGTAGGTCTCGACAATCTGCATGCCGGAAATCGTCGCACGCTTGGCAGAATCGTTTTGCGGGACATTCGACAGAGAAACAATGCCCGCCGTTCCCGTAACGAGAATCGCGTTCGTGCCGAGAGCGAGCGTTCCGCTCGTGGTTTGCCCACGATCGCCCCACTCCGTAGCGGTCCCGGCGAGTATGTTTGCGCCGCCGATGTAAGAAATGCCGTTCACGTTAACGGGGGAATACTTGTTCCCGTCACCGCTGAAATAGAGGTAAACGTCGCAGACAAGGAAAGGCGTATCGACGGAAATATTCCATGTGTTGTTCGCGCTCAAGTCCATATAGGAGTGCTGAATCGCGCTCAAAACGCTTCCCGTTTTGGCAGGTCCGCCCCCCCAAGGACCCTGCGCTCCCACCCATGTGACGGACGCGCCCTCAATCGTGTCGCCGTTGTAGTTTTTCAGTTCTGAATTCGTTCCGTTCTGACCAGTCGCATTCGACCACCCCGCGGCGCCGACGCCGGTAACAGTGGCGCCGCTCCCGTCCGTGTAAGTGACAAGCCCGGCGTTTCCCGTCATCTCTGCGGTGATGTTGTCTGCGGTCTGTCCGAAATTGATGCTGATGACTTCTCCGGCTCCGTACGCGGAAGCGCCCATTGCGGCGGCGGCGAAAAGGGTGGTCAGGAAAAATTTTGAATTTTTCATAAACGGGGGTTGATTTTCGGGTGATGCTGATGGTTTAAAGGGGGAATGCCGCGGGGAGGGTTTCCCCGCAGATTGTGCGTGAGTATTCGCCTTTTTCGGCGTTCCCGCAAGCGAAATCTCCCGCGTAACTCGCGGACGAGCGCAGAATTCTTAACAGGGATTGAAGTTTTTTAACCGCAAAGGCAAAGGAAATTGAAGAAAGGTTGAACAAAGGGAGAGGCGCGAAAAATCTCCAGCGGAACTCCGTTTCTCTGTTTCTCTGTGTTTGAAGAAAGGTTAAAGGTTAAGGGTTAAAGTTTAAAGAAAAGTTTTTATCGGGAGGATTTCGGGGGATTTTTTCCTTGCTTCGAGAGGAGAGCTCGCGGAAAATATGCGGAGATTTTCAAACAGCGCTTCCGTGTTCGGCGTTGGTGTCGCATGAATCGGAAGAGCGGCGGCGGAGAAGTTTCGGTTTCTCCGCCGCTTTGTTTTCAACGAGCCCGGGAGAAGGGCGCCGCAAGCGGAAATTTTGCCGCAGATGACGCGGATGAGCGCAGATTTTTTAACAGGGATTGAAGGGATTTCGGGGGATTTTAAACCGCAAAGGTAAAGGAAGTTAAAGAAAGGTTGAACAAAGGGAGAGGCGAGAAAAATCTCCAGCGGAACTCCGTTTCTCTGTTTCTCCGTTTCTCTGTGTTTGAAAAAAGCTTAAAGGTTAAAGGTTAAGGGTTAAGGGTTAAGGGTTAAAGAGAAGTTTCTATCGGGAGGATTTCGGGGGATTTTTAAACCGCGAAGGCAAAGGAAGTTAAAGAAAGGTTTTTGAAGCTTGCATCTCCAAAGCGAAGCCTGCATGCTCCGGGCAGTTTTTTGTTTTCCCGCGCAGGATGCGCGCGAAGCGCTTTATGCGTTACCCGCGCAACAAAAAACAGGAAGCGCTGCTGCTTGCGGCGGCGATCGTAACGGTGATTTCGGGCGTGCTCGAAATCCTTGAGAAAATCTGCCGCTGGTTGCTGTAGGCTTCCGGGACGTCGTTCTTCACGGGACGGCGTCCTTCTTCGTCAGAACGAAAAGCGGCGGAGACGCCGAAGCCTCTCCGCCGCCGCTCCGAGGAATTTCATGCGCTACCCTGTGCAACAAAATTCCGGAAGAGCTGTTTAAAGATTTTCGAACATTTTCCGCGCGGACGCTTCTCGAAGCAAGGAAAAAATCCCTGTAAAGGAAAGATTAAAGGTGAAGGGTTAAAGCTTAAAGAGAAGTTTGTGTCGGGAGGATTTCGGGGCAAGCGGGACGCTCGCCCTCCCGTGAAATTCGCGCTCATTCGCGGCAATTCGCGGTTTCAACCTTTCTTTAACTTTCCTTGACTTCGCGGTCTTTCTCTGCGTTCTTTGCGTTTTCCGATTTCGGGAGCAAGCGGGACGCCGCCCTCCTTTTCATCTTCCGCGCGCGAATTTTGCTGTTATCAAAGCCGGGAAAATGTTTTTTAATTGCCCGAAAATCTTTCCCGAAACGAAGCGATGAAGAAAAATCAGACGAACGCATGGACGCCGGCGGAGGCGGAGGAATACTACGGTTTCAGACGCTGGGGCGCCGGTCTCTTCTCCGTGGACGAGGACGGGTTCCTCAACGTCCACCCGCAGGGCGACGCGCGGCGCATCCGCATCACCGACATCATCAAGGAAGCGGAGAGCATGGGGCTGCGCCCGCCGATGACGATCCGGATTCAGGACGTGCTGCGTTCCCGCGTCATCCAGCTCAACCGCGCGTTTCAGGCGGCGATCAAGGACGAAGAATACCGCGGGAAATATCAGGGCGTGTTCCCGATCAAGGTCAACCAGCTCCGCGAAGTCGTCGAGGAGATTCTCGACGCGGGCGAGGACTACGACTACGGGCTCGAGGCGGGGAGCAAGCCGGAGCTGCTGATCGCGCTCGCGCTGCTTGAGAACAAGAAGGCGCTGCTCGTCTGCAACGGCTACAAGGACGAGGAATACATCCGGCTCGCCCTGCTCGGGCGCCGTCTCGGCAAGCGCACGATCATCGTCGTGGAGCAGCTCGAGGAGGTGGATCAGATCGTCCGCATCGCGCGCGAGATGAACGCCGAGCCCGTGATCGGCTTCCGCGTCAAGCTCACGACGAGCGGCGAAGGCAAATGGGCGAAGTCCGCCGGCGAATACGCGAAGTTCGGGCTGACGCCGGGCGAGATCATCCTCGCGGCGAAAAAGCTGAAGCACGCGCGCATGGCGTCCGCGCTGCGCCTGCTGCATTTCCACATCGGTTCGCAGGTGCCGAACATTCTGACCATCAAGAAGGCCGTCACCGAAGCCGCGCGCTTCTACTGCGAGCTCGCGAAGATGGGCTTCCCGATGGAGCACCTCGACGTCGGCGGCGGGCTCGGCATCGACTACGACGGCTCGCGTTCCAACTACGAGAGCTCCATGAATTATTCCATGGAAGTGTACGCGCGCGACATCGTGGCGAACATCAAGGCGGTCTGCGACGACGCCGACGTGCCGCACCCGACGATCACTTCCGAGAGCGGGCGCGCGATCGTCGCCCCGCACGCGATTCTCGTCACCGAGGCCGTGGGGCGCATCGTCTCCGCGGACGACACGACGACGCCGCTCGTCACGCGCAGGAAGGCGGCGATCGTCCGCGAGCTCGAGGAAGTGCTCCGCGACGGCGGGCGCTACGGTCTGCTCGAGCGTTTTCACGACGCGCGGCAGAAGCGCGAAGAGGCGCATTCGCTTTTCCAGCACGGCTACCTCAATCTCGAGAACCGCGCCGAGGCGGACCGTCTGTTCTGGCAGATCTGTCGTCAGATTCAGAAGGAGATTCCCTCGCTCGAAGGGAACGTTCCCGAAGAGCTTCTCGACCTCGACGTCATGCTTTCCGAGCAGTACGTCTGCAATTTCTCCGTCTTCCAGTCGCTGCTCGACAGCTGGGCGATCGGCCAGCTCTTCCCGATCGCGCCGCTGCACCGGCTCACGGAAAAGCCGACCGTTCCCGCGACGCTCGCGGACATCACCTGCGACAGCGACGGCAAGGTCTCCGAGTTCGTCGATTTCGAGGACGTCCGCAACACGCTGAACCTGCACCGCCTCGCGCCGGGAACGCCGTACTACCTCGGCACCTTCCTCGTCGGCGCGTATCAGGACATCATCGGCGACCTGCACAATCTCTTCGGGCGCGTGGACGAGGCGCACGTCTTCCTCGAAGACGACGAGGAGGACGGCTTCTACATCGAGGAGGCGATCTCGGGCTATTCCGTGGACAAGATTCTGAACATGATTCAGTACAACGCCGACGATCTGTGCCGCATGCTCAAGCGCGAGATCGACCGCGCGACCAAGGCGGACAAGGTGCGCCCGCGCGAGGGCATCTCCATGCTCGCGCTCTACGAAAAGCTGATCCGCGACAAGTCCTACCTCGTCCCCGTGCACAAGAAGCGCGCGCGCCGCAAAGCTCCGGAGAAGAAGCCCGAAGCGCCCGCCGCGGAATGAGAGCCGCCATGGGCGCCGGCGTTTCCGAGCTTCTCGACGCGGCGGCCGCGAAGAACGGCGGTCTGCTCAGCTTCCGCGATTTTTCCGCAATCGCGCTCTTCGCGCCCGGCTGCGGCTACTACGCGCGGGAACGCGAACGCGTCGGCGTCGCGCCGGGAACGGATTTCTACACGGCGTCGAGTCTCGGCGGCGAAGTCTTCGGCGGGCTCGTCGCGCGGGCGGCGCGCACGCTTCTCGAACGCGCCGGTGCCGACCCGCGCGAGTTCACGCTCGTCGAAATCGGCTCCGAGCCCGGGCAGGATCTCTTCGCGGGCGCGGCGGACGCCTTTGCGGGAACGCGGCGCTTCCGTCTCGGCGACGCCGTCGAAATCCCGGAAAAGGCCGTCGTCTTCGCGAACGAGCTCTTCGATGCGCAGCCCTTTCATCGGCTGATCTTCAGGGACGGCGCGTGGCGCGAAACCGGCGTCTTCCGTTCCCGCGAAAGCGGCGAATGGATCGAGACGCTCCTGCCCGCGCTCTCGACGGACGCGCTGCGGAGCTTCGTCGCGCGCGAGCTGCCGGCGGAGATCGACGAGGGCTGGCGGCTCGACATCGCGCTCGACGCGGAGACGCTGCTCGAAAAAATCCTCGCGGGCGCGTGGCGCGGCGCGATCGTCTTTCCGGACTACGGCAAGACGCTCGCGGACTGCCTCGACTCCTTCCCGGAAGGCACCGCGCGCGCGTATTTCCGCCACGCGCAGACGAACGCGCTCACGGCGCGCCCCGGCGAGCAGGACCTCACCTGCCACGTGTTCTGGGAACGCCTCGAAAAGACCGCGCGGGAACGCGGCTTCGCCGACGCGGGCGTGCTGCGCCAGGAAGCCTTCTTCATGAAATTCGCGCTGCCGGAGACGGAGCGCATCGTCGCGCGCGGCACGCCGCGGGAACGCGCCCGCCTCGTCGAGCTGATTCACCCCGCGAAGATGGGCCACGCCTTCCGCGTCCTCTCGGGAACGCGCGGGCTCTGAAGCGCGCTCACTCGCCGCAGAGGCGCGCGGCGACGTTCCCGCCGACGATCTGGCTGGAGCGCACGGCGTCGCCCTGCTCGCCCGCGAGCTTTTCCGTGAACGCGGCGCGCGCGGCGGCGTCCGCGAACTCGACGCCGAGCAAGGCGCGCCCGACGCGCTCGCCCGTGTAAAGGTAATTGAAGTAGCAGATGTTGTCGCCCGCGCCGAGGTAGCGCGAAATGAAGTCGTGCAGCGCTCCCGGGCGCTCGTAGAAATCGACGCGCACGAAAAGCGGATTCTTCAGCAGGCGGCGGTCGAAGGGAATCACGCGGAAAAGCGTGTCCGCGTCGCCCGTGACGTCTTCCCAGCGGACGCCCGCGGCGTCGAGCGTTCCCGTGATTTCGGCGAACTGCGCGTCCGAGACCGCGACGCCGACGACGGGCCGCGCGACGCTTTCGCTCGTCTTGCCGTACTGGAATTCCGTGATGCTGCGCCGCGCGAACGCCTTGCCGAAGACGTCCAGAAACGCGCCCGGCCGCTCCGGAATGTGCACGCGCAGGAAGCGGCGGCGCGCGCCGTTCACCTGCGAATTGCGGGTGATGAAGCCGAGCTGGCCGAAATCGACGTTCGCGCCGGAAATGACCGTCAGCACCTTTTTGCCCGCGAGCGAATCCGCGAGCTTCAGCGCGGCGGCGACGCCCATCGCGCCCGAGGTCTCGGGAATGATGCGGTTCGTCTCCCACAGCTTCTGAATCGCCCAGCACACGTCCTCGTTCGTGACGGTGACGATGCCGTCGAGCAGCTCGCGGCAGATTTCGAAGGTGAGCGTTCCCGCCTTGCGCACGGCGGTGCCGTCGCAGAAAATGTCCACGCGGCCGATGTCGGTCGGCTTTCCCGCCTCGATCGCCGCCTTCATCGACGCCTGGTTCGCGCCTTCGACGCCGTAGATGCGGATGCCCGGATACTGGCGCTTCAGCCAGACCGCCGAAGCGGACGCGAGCCCGCCGCCGCCGATCTGCAGAAACGCGACGTCGAACGGACCCTTGCCCGACATCACGACCTCGTCCGCGAGCGTGCCCTGCCCGCCCATCACGGCGACGTCGTCGTAGGGATGCACGAACGTCAGGCGCTCCTCCTTCGCGGCGCGCTTGGCGGCCTCGCCCGCGGCGTCGTAGGAATCACCGTGCAGCACGATTTCGACGAACTCGCCGCCGAAGCGGCGCACCGCCGACTGCTTCACGTCTGGCGTCGAGCGCGGCATGAAGATCTTGGCGCGGACGCCGAGCAGCTTCGCCGCGAGGGCGACGCCCTGCGCGTGGTTGCCCGCGGACGCCGCGACGATGCCGCGGGCGCGCTCCTCCGCCGTCAGCAGCGCCATGCGGTTGTAGGCACCGCGCCACTTGTACGCCTTGATCGGGCCGAGATCCTCGCGCTTGACAAAAAGGCGGAACGGCAGATTCGTGCCGACGAGTTCTTCCAGCGGCGTCGGGTTCGCCACGGCGTAAACGCGCTGGCGCGCCATCAGAACGGCGTCGAAAACTTCTTCACTGAGTGCAGACATGATGCGCGGAAAATACGCTCCTCTCCGAGGAAAATCAAAATAATTGCGCGCCGCGCGGGAACGCCGCGCGAAGGCGGGACGGGCAGAAAATTCTTTTCTCCGTTCCCTCAAAGGTATGCAATAGGCGGATTGCATTTTTTCGGAAGATGATCACGTTCTTCATCGCTTTGGCCTGCCTGATTCTGGGCTACGTCTTTTACGGCGCCTTCGTCGCGAAGCTCTTCGGGGTCGATCCCGCGCGAGAGACGCCCGTGCTGCGTCTGCACGACGGCGTGGACTACATGGAGATCCGCCCCTGGCGCGCGTTCATGATTCAGCTGCTGAACATCGCCGGGCTGGGGCCGATCTTCGGCGCGGTGCTCGGCGCCGCCTACGGTCCCGTCGCCTATCTGTGGATCGTGCTCGGCTGCGTGTTCATGGGCGCGGCGCACGACTTTTTCTCCGGCGCGATTTCGATGCGCTTCGACGGCTGCAGCCTGCCCGAGCTCATCGGAAAAACGCTCGGGAACGGCGCGCGGCGCGTGCTGATTCCGTTTTCCGCGCTGATGCTGCTCGCGATCGGCATCGCGTTCGTGAGCGGGCCGGCGGGGCTGCTCGCGCAGCTCTCGGGAACGCTCTCCGAGGTCGTTCCCGTCGAGGCGGTCGCCGAGGGCGGGCTCGTCCTGCCGTTCGCGGGAACGCTGAGCTGGACGGCGATCTGGACGGGCGCGATCGTGCTCTACTACGTCTTCGCGGTGCTGATGCCGATCAACAAGATCATCGGCAGAATCTATCCAATCTTCAGCGTGACGCTGATCTTCATGGCGCTCGGCGTCTCCGGCGCGCTGCTCTGGAAGACGGCGACCGGCGCGCTCGAAATGCCCGAACTGACTTTTTCCGCGCTGAGGAACTTTCACGCGGACGCGGGCGCGAACCCGCTCTTCCCGATGCTCTTCGTCGTGATCTCCTGCGGCGCGATTTCGGGCTTTCACGCCACGCAGTCGCCGATGATGGCGCGCTGTCTCAAAAGCGAACGCCACGCGCGCCCCGTGTTCTACGGCGGCATGATCGCCGAGGGCGTGATGGCGCTGATCTGGGCGTCCGCGGCGATCGCGTACTGCGGCGGCGCGGAAGGACTGAACGCCGCCGCGCAGGCGGGAAAGACGCCCGCCGTCATCGTGAACGCGATCTGCACGGACTGGCTCGGCGCCGTCGGCGCGGTCGCGGCGATTCTCGGCGTCATCGTCTGCCCGATCACGTCGGGCGACACGGCGCTGCGCAGCGTGCGCCTGATCGCGGCGGACGCGCTCGGCGTCTCGCAGAAGCCGCTGCTGAACCGCGTGCTCGTCTCGCTGCCGATCTTCGGCGTCGCGCTCGCGCTGAGCCAGATTTCCTTCGACGTCATCTGGCGCTACGTCGGCGTGGGCAACCAGACGCTCGCGGCGCTCACGCTCTGGGCGTGCGCGACGTGGCTGGCGCGGGAACGCAGGACGCACTGGCCGCTGAGCGTTCCCGCGGCTTTCCTGAGCGCGGTCTGCGCGACGTATTTCCTGAACGCGCCGCACAAGCTCGGCGGCCTCGCGCTCGGCTACGACGTCTCGCTGCTCGCGGGAACGCTGTTCGCGTGCGCGCTGCTCGCGTTCTTCGTGCTGCGCGTCCGCGCGGGAACGCCGCCGACGCCGCCCGCCGCCGCGCCCGACGGAACCGAATCTCGTTGAACTTCCCGCGCTTTTCTAAGAAACTTTTTTCACCATGAACGACCTTCTTCCGCAGATTTTTTCCGCCGCCGCGGAGACTCCCGTGAGGCTTTGGATGGCGATTCCGTTCGCGCTGCTGCTGATGCTGATCGCGGTCGCGCCGCTCACGCCGCACAGGACGAAGGAGCTTTGGGAGAAATACTATCCGCACGTCGCCGTGGGGCTGGGTCTCGCCGTCGCGGCGTTTTACTCGCTGTGGATGCCGAACGGCGTCGTCGCCGTCTGGCACTCGTTCAAGGAATACGTTTCGTTCATCGCGCTGGTGGGTTCGCTCTACGTGATTTCCGGCGGAATCACGATAAAGCTCAACGGCGAGGCGACGCCGAAGACGAACGTCGTCTTTCTGCTCATGGGCGCGCTGCTCGCGAATCTCATCGGCACGACGGGCGCGTCGATGGTGCTCATCCGCCCGTGGATGCGCATGAACAAATTCCGCCTGTCGCCGTATCACATCGTGTTCTTCATCTTCATCGTCTCGAACGTGGGCGGCGCGCTGACGCCGATCGGCGACCCGCCGCTCTACATCGGCTACCTGCGCGGCGTCGACTTCTTCTGGGTGTTCGAGCACGCGAATCTGCCGTGGAGCTTCGTCGTCGCCGCGCTGCTGGGCGTGTTCTACCTGATCGACGTGCGCAGCTTCCGCAAGGCGGGCGCGCGCGGACACGTCGCGGAACAGTCCGCGGAGGGCATGACGCTTTCCGTGAGCGGCATGAAGAACATCGGCTACCTGATGGTGGTCGTCTGCGCGGTGTTTCTGCCCGGGCAGGTCTCCGCGTCCGTGCGCGAAGTGCTGGAGACGTATTTCATCCGCGAAATCGTGATGATCGCCGCCGCCGCCGCGTCGTATTTCCAGACGCACCCGAAGATTCACGAGGAAAACAACTTCTCGTTCGAGCCGATCCGCGAAGTCGGGTTCCTCTTCATCGGCATCTTCCTGACGATGGTGCCCGCGCTCGCGTATCTGACCTCGCACGGCCCGGAAATCGGCGCCGCGCTGACGCATCCCGCGCACTACTACTTTGCGTCGGGCTCGCTCTCGGGCTTCCTCGACAACACGCCGACCTACGCGAATTTCTTCGACCTGATCCGCAGCCTCGCCGAAAACGATCCCGAAGGCGCGAGCGCGTCGAACGTCGTCACGTGGATGACGAATTCCGAAAACCACCAGTACAACCTGCTGGTCGTCGCGATTTCGCTCGGCTCGGTGTTCTTCGGCGCGCTGACCTACATCGGCAACGGTCCGAACTTCATGGTGAAGTCCATCGCGGAATCCGAAAAGGTGAAGATGCCGACCTTCTTCGGCTACATGCTGCGCTACAGCCTGCCGATCCTCATTCCCGTGCTGTGCCTGTGCGCGCTGATCTTCCTCGCGGCTCCGGACGCGGGAACGCCGCCCGCGGATCCGACCGCCGTCGAAGCGCCCGCGGGCGCCGCGGCGGAATAAGCCCCTCAGACGACGAGGACGAGGGAGCGGATTTTTTCGCCGCCGGGCAAGGCGCGGAGGCGGCGGAGCACCGCGGTCTTCTCGAACTCGAACTCGGCGCGGACGACGGCGTTCGCGCAATGCACCTTGAGGCGCGAGAACGAATCTTCGAGCGCGAGCGGCGACGTGCGCTCGGCGAGCCGCGCGGGAACGAGCTCCGCCCAGTCGCGCAGAATCCGCGCCTGCAGGCTGTGCTCGAAAAAGCCGCGGGAACGCAGCAGCTTCTCGAAAAACGGCGCGACGTCGCGCGGCTCGTCGTCGCCGCGTTCCCGCCGTTCTTCGGATTCGCGGACGAATTTCGACGAAATCCGCACTTCCTTTTCGCGGTCGAGTTCGCGGTATTTCCGCGGCGCGAGATCCTGCGGCGGCAGCCCGCGCAGCGAAGCGAAGAGATTCTGCGCGGAGCGCGGCGGCTTCTTCCACGCGAAACCCGAGACGAGCAGCCCGCGGATCCGCGCGGGAACGTCGGCGAGCGTCTCGAAATAAGGCACGTTTTCGGGCGGGAGCGCCGTCGCGCGCGGCGCGACCCAGACCGCGCGCGCGCCGAAGCTCACGGCGGGAACGATGTCCTCGCCGAGCGTGTCGCCGACGTGCAGCAGCTCGCCGCGCTCGATCTTCATTTCGCGGCAGAGATTGTCGAACGCCGCCTCGCTCGGCTTGGCGAATCCCGTTTCCGAGGAAAGAAAGACGCGATCGAAGAACGGTAGAATCTTCTTGTCCGCGAGCGCCTTGCGCCAACGGGAATCGCCGTTGGAGAGCACGACGAGGCGCACGCCGAGAAAGCGGATCGCCTCCAGCGCGGGAACGACGGCGGGCATCATCGCCCAGTGTTCGGGGCGCGAAAGCGCGTCGTAGATGAAGGCGACGGCGCGGTCGAACTGCGCGTTGGAGCAGCGCCCCGCGAAAATTTCCCAGAGCATGTCGCGCCAGTAGCGGCGGGAACGCGCTTCGCTGACGGGCGCGTCGCCTTTCGCCTGGGCGGCGAGGCGCGCCTGCGTCCGCCGGGCGTCGAACTCGGCGGCGGGAGGAATTTCCGCGATTCCCTGCGCGCGCATCGCCTCGACGCAGAGCGCGCCGAGCGACGGGAACGGCTTGAGCAGCGTCCCGGTGAGATCGAAGGAAACGACGGAAGGAAGCACGGCGGGAAAGGGGAAAGCTTCTTAAAGCTTAAACCTTAAAGGTTAAAGATTAAGGGTTAAGGGTTGAAGGAAGTTATGAGGTTACGAAGGTTCTTTGCGCTCGGCTCCGCCGAAAGAATTTCAAGAATCTCCTTCGCGAAGCGAAACGCAATCAACTTCATAACCTTCATAACCGCGATTTCATCGCCTGCGCCTCAGTCTTCTCCGGCGATCCAGAGCGCGACGGAGAGCGGCGGGAGCGTCATGAAGCCGCCTTCGTGCGAGAACCCGGCTTCGGCGGGAACGCCGTCGAGGTCGATTTTCTGCGAGTTCGCGATCTGGCGGAAGCCGTCGAGCGCGCTCTTCTGAATCTGCACGGTCGCGGGCTCGAGCTGCGGATTGAGCATGAGCGCGTAGCGCATTTTCCCCTGCGAGAAATCCGCGTTGTAGATCGCGACGACGGCGGTGTTGCGCTGGTCGGGATAAAAGCGGAAGAATTCGCGGGAGACGTGCGCGCGCTGGCGGAAAAGGCGGCCGCGCGGCGAAAGGCGGAAGCGGATCCAGCCGCGCACGAACGCGTGCGTTCCCGCGAAGCGCTTGAGGCGGGAATAGTCGAGCGCGTTCGCCTCGCCGTCGAGATAGGTGTTGTTCTTGCCGTTTTTCGTGCGGAGGAAATCCTGGCCCTCGGCGACCATCGGCGTGCCGAGCGCGGAGAGCAGGAAGGCGAACATGACGTGCGTGCGGCGGCGGTCGCGCTCGGTCGGATTTTCGGCGTTCGAGTTGCCGCATTCCGTGATCTTGTCGAGCCAGCAGCGGTCGTCGTGCGATTCGGTGTAGTTGACGGTCTGCGCCGGGAACGTCGCGAAGTATTCCGGCGAGCCGGCGAGGAAATAGCGGAAGCCGTCGAGATTGACGCAGTTGTGCACGTATTTCGCGGCGTAGTCGCGGAAGCCGTCGTTCCAGGAGGAGAACGTGGTCGCGCGCAGATTCGCGGCGATGTGCCCGCGGAAGCTCCACGGCTCGGCGATGAGCACGGCGTCCGGGAAACGTTCCCGCACCTGCGCCTCGACGACGCGCAGCGCGGGAACGCCGATCAGCTCCGCGAGGTCGAAGCGGAAGCCGTCCACGCCGTAGCGTTCGAGCAGCCAGATCAGGCTGTCGCAGACGAGCTTGCGCGCCATCGGGCTGTCCGCGTCGTAGTCGTTCCCGCAGCCGCTCCAGTTCGTGAAGTTGCCGTGCGGGTCGAGGTGGAAATAGTAGTTCTTGTCGATGCGGAAGAGGTGATTGGGCTCGCCGACGTGATTGTAGACGACGTCGAGCAGGACGGCGATTCCCGCCTCGTGAAACGCGTCCACGAGGTCGCGGAATTCCTCCGTCTGCGCGCCTGAGGCGGGATCGACGGCGTAATGCGAGGCGGGCGAGAACCAGTTGTTCGTCATGTAGCCCCAATGGTAGTCCTCGCGCTTTTCGGCGTCGAATTCCTGAATCGGCTGCAGCTCGACGGCGTTCACGCCGAGCTCCTTCAGGTAGCAGTCGGGCGAACGCACCCACGCCGCGAGATCGCGGAAGCCGAGCGTCTTTTTCCCGGCGAAACGCGGCACGCGCGCGATCAGGTCGCGCAGGTGCACTTCGGCGATGACGAGGTCGGCGACGTGCGGCGCGCTGAAGCGTTTTTTCGGGAAGCCGAACTTGTTTTCGTCCACGACGATCGCCGGGCCTTCGCGACCGCAGCACGCCTTGGCGTAGGGATCCAGAATCGCCGCCGACTCGAGGAACGCCGACGTGTTGTCCGCGTTGATGCCGCGGACGTAGAAATAGTAGAAGCAGCCCGAAAGATTGCCGTCGAAGACGTATTCCCAGACGCCCGCCTCGACCGGCGCGAGCTCGACGCGGCGCCGCGCGACGTTCCCGCTCCAGAACTCCAGCGACACGCCCTGCGCGCGCGGCGCGAAGAGGCGGAAGGTCGTCTTTTTGCCGTCGCGCGAGACGATGGAGCCCATCTGAAGCGGCGAAAAGATCTTCGACATCATGAAGCCCGTGCGCACGGGAATCGAGTGTTCCCGCCGCGGGCTGTCCCAGATGAGCTCTTCGGGCGAATTGAAGTCCACCGCGCGGTCGCAGACGAACTGGAACACGTGCCAGCCGGTCTGCCGGCGGTTCGCGCTCAGGTTGCCGTTCCCGTTCTCGTCGAGCACGATGTTCACCGCCTGCGACGGCGGCCCGAGCCATTCGGAAGAGGCGGTCACGAACTTGAACGAGACCTTTTCGACGCCTTCGCTGCGGAACACGCGCGCGAGCGGCGCCGTCAGCTCCCAGATGTCGTGCTGGCCCATGACCTTGCGCCGCAGCCGCCATTCGGGATTGCCGATCGCCTGCTGCCAGCCGTTGAAGTCGCCCGCGACGAAGATTTCCGATTCCGACGTCAGATGGTGGTTGCGGTAGAGCTTCGGGTGGAGCACGAAGACGACGTCCGTGCCGTTGAAATAATAGCCGTGCGTGATGCCGGCGATGAGCGGGGGCACGCGGACGATTTCGCGGATCGCGACTCCGGACTTCAGCTTCAGCGGCGGCATTTTGCGCGCGTCGCGCCAGTCGCAGGAAAGCTGAACGATGCCCGTGTTGCTCGAAATCCACATCGCGCGCTCAAGCGAGGCGGATTCGGACGAGGCCGCGTTGGCGAACGCGGGAAAACCCAGAAAGTCGGAAATTTTTTTCAGGATGGAAGGCATGAGGGGAAGGGGCTTGGAGCGGAAAGTTGAAGATCTGAAAACGGAACCGAGGAAAATCCGGAGTCCGACGCGGGAACGCGTTCGGGGGTGCGTTCCCGCGCCGGACTCGGCGGGCGCGCGTCAGGCGCCGGCCTTCTTCGCCGTGGGTGAATCGGGCGAGAGACGGCGTTCGCGGATGATCGGCAGCAGCCGGTCGATGAACGCCTGCAGCGTGCACGAGCCTTCGAGAGACTTGTCCGCGCGCGAGCGCACGTTGACGAGCCCCGCCTCCATCTCCTTCGCGCCGACGACGAGCATGTGCGGCACCTTGTCGAGTTCGGCGCGGCGGATCTTCGCGCCGAGCTTGTCGGAATGTTCGTCCACGCCCGCGCGGATGCGGTGCGCCTTGAGCTCGTCGCGCATTTTCCGAGCCGCGGGAACGAGCGAGTCGTTGAGCGGCAGGATGCGCACCTGCTCAGGCGCGAGCCACGTCGGGAAGTCTCCCGCGAAATGTTCGATGAGGATGCCGACGAAGCGCTCCATCGAGCCGAACGGCGCGCGGTGAATCATCACCGGGCGGCACGGGCGGTTGTCCGGGCCGGAGTATTCGAGCTTGAAGCGCTCCGGCAGATTGAAGTCCACCTGCACGGTGCCGAGCTGCCAGCCGCGCCCGAGGACGTCCTTCACGACGAAGTCGATCTTCGGACCGTAGAACGCGGCCTCGCCCTTTTCCTCGCTGACGGGAACGCCGAGCGTCGCCGCCGCCGCGCGGCACGCGTTTTCCGCCTTGTTCCAATTTTCGTCCGTGCCGATGTACTTCGACGACTCGGGATCGCGCAGTCCGACGCGCACGGAATAATTCGTCATGCCCAGCGTCGAGAGAATGATCTTCACGAGCTCGAGGCAGCCGAGCACTTCCTGCCCGATCTGGTCTTCCGTGCAGAAGAGGTGCCCGTCGTCCTGCGTGAAGCCGCGCACGCGCGTGAGGCCGTTCAGCTCGCCGGACTGCTCCCAGCGATAGACGGTGCCGAACTCGGCGAGGCGCACGGGCAGATCGCGGTACGAATGCGGCTGCGACGCGAAGATCTTGATGTGGTGCGGGCAGTTCATCGGCTTGAGCAGGAAGCCGTCGAGCTGACCGGCGGTGAGCAGGTTCGCGAGGTCGGCGCAGGACTTGCCCTCCGTCGCGAGCTTCTGAATCTGCTCCTGGTCGATGACGGGCGTGAACTGCGACTCGCGGTAGTACGGGAAGTGCCCCGACGTGCGGTAGAGGTTCAGGTTGCCGATGTTCGGCGTGAAGACCTGCTTGTAGTCCTGGCGGAAGAGCTGCTCGGAGATGAACGTCTGCAGCTCCTGACGCACGATCGCACCGTTCGGCGTCCACAGAATCAGCCCCTGGCCGACGTCTTCGTCGATGTGGAAGAGCCTGAGCTCGCGGCCGAGCTTGCGGTGGTCGCGCTTCTTCGCCTCTTCGAGATTCGTGAGGTAGGCGGCGAGCTCGTCCTTCGACGCGAACGCGACGCCGTAGATGCGCTGCAGCTGCTTGTTGTTCTCGTTCCCGCGGTGATACGCGCCCGCGACGGACATGAGCTTGAACGCCTTGATCTGCGACGTGTAGCGCACGTGCGGACCGCGGCACAGGTCGAGAAATTCGCCGTTGCGGTAGAACGTGATTTTTTCGCCCTCGGGAATGTCCGCCAGGCGGCCGGGCTTGAACTCGCGCAGGTAAGGCGTCTCCGCGACGAGCTTCTCCGCCTCCTCGCGGGAGACTTCGGTGAACTCGAACTTCTGGTTTTCCTTGGAGATCTTGCGCATCTCCGCCTCGATTTTTTCGAGGTCCTCGGCGGTGAACTTGTGCTCGAGGTCGAAGTCGTAGTAAAAGCCGTTTTCGACGGCGGGACCGACGTCGAGCTGCGCTTCCGGGAACAGCCGCAGAACGGCCGCGCCGAGCACGTGCGCCGCGCTGTGGCGGAGTTCTTCAATGGGCGTCAAAGTGGCCATGTGTCGTTTCTCCTTTCGCGGGTTCAGTCGCCGCAGCCGCATCCGCAGTCGCCGTCGCAGCCGCAGTCTCCGCCGCAGCATTCCCCTTCTCCGTCGCCGCCGTGGCAGCCGCAGGAGCAGCCCGGCATGTGCGGATGGCCTTCGGCGATCTCGCGCTTCGTCGCCTCGCGCACCGAGGCGATCTCCACGTCGAAGAAGAGCGTCACGCCCGCGAGCGGGTGGTTGCCGTCCATCTTCACGTTCTCGGCGTCGCTTTCGACGACGGTGAACGCGTGGACGTTCCCGTCCGCCGCCTGCGCGTGGAAGCGCATGCCGGGAACGATGTCGCCCTCGAATTCGATGTTTTTGCGCGGAACGGAAATCACCAGATCGTCGCGCTTGACGCCGTAGCCGAGCTCCGGCGCGACGACGACGCTTTTTTTGTCGCCGACCGCGAGGCCGACGAGCTCGCTCTCGAGCCCGGGAATGATGTTGCCCGCGCCGTGCAGGTATTCGAGCGGCTCGCGCCCGTCGGAGGAATCGATGACGTTCCCATCCTTGTCCTTCAGCGTGTAGTGGAAGCCCACCACGTGGTTGTCTTGAATCTTCATAAAGTCCTTGAGAAAAACGTAATTGAAATTGAATGACGCGGGAACGGCGGAACGGAGCCGCGTTCCCGCGCGAAGCTCATTTCGCCGCGGAAAGGCGCGTCCGGCGCTCGAGCGCGGCCTTGATGAACGCCGCGAAGAGCGGGTGCGGCGCCGAGGGCTTCGACTTGAATTCCGGATGGAACTGCACGCCGACGTACCACGGATGATTCTCCGCCTCGACGATCTCGACGAGATCGAGCTCGGCGTTCACGCCCGCGACCTTCAGCCCCGCGGCGACGAGCGCGTCGCGGTAGCGGTTGTTGTATTCGTAGCGGTGGCGGTGGCGTTCCTGAATCGCGTCCGCGCCGTAGGCCTCCCGCGCGCGCGTTCCCGCGACGAGCGAACAGGCGTAGGCGCCGAGGCGCATCGACGCGCCCTTGTTCACGATCTTCTTCTGCTCTTCCATGATGTCCACGACGGGATTCTTCGTCGCGGGATCGAACTCGGTCGAAGTCGCGTCCGCGAGCCCGAGCACGTCGCGCGCGTATTCGATGACGGCGATCTGCATGCCCAGGCAGATGCCGAAATACGGCACGCCGCCTTCGCGGGCGTAGCGCGCGGCGAAGATTTTTCCGGGAATGCCGCGGTCGCCGAAGCCGCCGGGAACGAGAATGCCGTCCAGGTCCTTCAGCGCCTCCGCGCCCTGCTCCGTCAGATTTTCGGAATCGATGCGTCGGATCTCCACGCCGCAGTCGTTCGCGATCCCGCCGTGCGTGATCGCCTCGTAGATGGATTTGTAGGCGTCCTGCAGCTCGATGTATTTGCCGACGACGCCGATCTTCACGTGATGCGCCGGGTATTTCAGGCGGCGGACGATGTCCTTCCACTGCAGCAGATTGCGGTGGCGGATGTGCGGATGATTTTCGAGATGGAGCGACTTGATGACCTCGTTGTCGAGGTGCTCCGTCGCGAGCATCAACGGCAGCTCGTAGATCGAGAACGGCACGTCGCGGCACTCGACGACGGCGCTCACGGGAACGTTGCAGTAAAGGCTCATCTTCTGGCGCATCTCGAGCGTCAGCGGACGCTCCGTGCGGCAGACGAGAATGTCGGGCTGAATGCCGATCTCGCGCAGTTTCGCGGTGGACTGCTGCGCGGGCTTCGTCTTCATCTCGCCCGCGGCGCGGATGTAGGGCACGAGCGCGCAGTGCACGAAGCAGACGTTGTCGCGCCCCTTGTCGAGCTGGAACTGGCGCAGCGCCTCGAGGAACGGCAGTCCCTCGATGTCGCCCGTCGTCCCGCCGAGCTCCGTGATGAGCACGTCCACGCCTTCGCCGCCGCGCACGATGCGTTCCTTGATCTCGTTCGTGACGTGCGGAATCACCTGCACGGTCTTGCCGAGATAGTCGCCGCGGCGCTCCTTGGCGATGACGGCCTCGTAAATCTTGCCGGAGGAGACGGAGTTGTCGCGCGAGAGCGTTCCCGACGTGAAGCGCTCGTAGTGACCGAGGTCGAGGTCCGTCTCCGCGCCGTCGTCGGTGACGAAGACCTCGCCGTGCTGATACGGCGACATCGTGCCCGGATCCACGTTAAGATACGGGTCGAATTTCTGCATGCGCACCTTCAGCCCGCGCAGCTCCAGCAGCGCGCCGAGCGCCGCCGCCGTAAGCCCTTTTCCCAAAGAAGAAACTACTCCGCCTGTGACAAAAATGTATTTCATAACCTTGGGAATTTAAGATACGCCAAATGCCCGTAAATGGAAAGCGCGATTTCGCCCGCGAAACGCGCGCGGAAACTTCGGGAGACGGGAACGCCGCGGGAACGCCCGCATTCTCCGCCTTTCATTTTCGGGAGAATTGCCGTATGATGCGCGCATGGAAAAGATCATCGCCGTGACCGGCGGAACCGGATTTCTCGGAAGCGCCGTCGTGCGCCGCTGTCTCGAACGCGGCTGGAGCGTGCGCGTCGTCGGGCGGCGGAAGAAGCCGGACGTCGAGACGCCCGGGACGGAGTATTTTTCGTGCGACGTCGGCAAAGACGCGAAGCAGCTCGCGGAAATCTTCGCGGGCGCGGACGCCGTCTTCCACGTCGCCGCCAAGGCCGGCGTCTGGGGCTCCCGCCGCGCGTATTCCGACGCCAACGTCGCGGGAACGCGCAACGTGATCGCCGCCTGCCGCGAAGCCGGCGTGCGCCGTCTCGTGCACACGAGCACGCCCAGCGTCGTCTTCAACGGGCGCGACATCGACGGCGGCGACGAATCGCTCCCGTACTGCTCGCCCCGCTCCGACGCCTGTCTCTACGCGCTTTCGAAGGCGGAGGCGGAACGCCTCGCGCTCGCGGCGGACGGTCCGAAGCTGCGCACGGTCGCCCTGCGCCCGCACCTGATCTGGGGCGAAGGCGATCCGCACCTGATTCCGCGCGTCCTCGAGCAGGCGTCGCTCGGCAGGCTGCGCATCGTCGGCGACGGCAAAAACCGCGTCGATCTCACCCACGTCGAAAACGCCGCGCACGCGCACATGCTCGCGCTCGACGCGCTTTTCCGCGACGACCCGCGCGTCTTCGGGAAAGCCTATTTCGTTTCCGACGGCGCTCCCGTCGCGCTCTGGGACTGGATCGGCGCGTTTCTCGAAGGCGTCGGCGTGCCGCGCCCGCGCGCGGACCGCGCCGTGCCCTTCCGCTCGGCGCGCTTCGCGGGAACGCTGCTCGAAATTTTCTGGAAGCTCTTCGCCGTCGCGGGCGAGCCGCCGATGACGCGCTTCGTCGCCTCCGAACTCGCGAAAAGCCACTGGTTCAAAATCGACGCCGCGCGGCGCAATCTGGGCTACGCGCCCGTCGTCGATCCCGCGGAGGCGTTCGCGCGTCTCGTCAGTCTTTACAAAGGAAGAACATGATCGTTTCTCTGAACGGAAAACTCCTCGAAGCCTCGATTTTCCGCGCCGTCGTCGAATGCGCCGGCGTGGGCTACGAGGTCAACATCCCGCTTTCGACCGCGGAAAAACTGCCCGACGTCGGCGGGAACGTCCGCCTGTTCACGCTGCAGACGTTCCGCGAGGACGGCCAGTCGCTCTACGGATTCGCCGCCGCCGAAGAGCGCGACTTCTTCAAGATGCTGATCGAAAAAGTCAGCGGCATCGGGCCGGGAACGGCGCTGAAGATCTTTTCGCGCCTCTCGCTGCCGGTGCTCCGGGACGCGATCCGCGCCGGCGACGTCGGCATGCTCTCGCAGTGCCCCGGCATCGGGAAAAAGACGGCGGAACGCCTCGTCGTCGAGCTGCGCGACAAGGTCGGCGCCGCCGCGAAGAGCGCTCCCGCCAAAGGCGGCGAAATCCCGGCGACGGCGCTCTCGGGCGACGCGGGAACGCCCTCGGCTCAGGCGGACGCCGTCGCCGCGCTCACGGCGCTCGGCTTCAAGCTCGACCAGGCGGACAAGGCCGTCCGCCGCGCGCTCCGGCAGTGCGGCGACGACGCCTCGACGGAGGCGCTCGTCCGCGCCGCGCTCGGCAACTGACGCGCCGCCGTCATGGGAATCTCCGCGCAGCTTTCGTTTCTGAGCGCGTCCGTGCTGCTGACGCTCGCGCCGGGACCGGACATTCTTTTCGTGCTCGCGAAGAGCCTCGCCGAAGGCGCGCGGGCGGGATTTTCCGTCGCCTGCGGGCTGATCACGGGAACGTTCGTGCACACGGCGCTCGCGGCGTTCGGCGTCTCCCTGCTCATTCGCCAGTCGCCCGCGCTGTTCGGCGCGGTGAAATGGCTCGGCGCGGCGTACCTGATCTTTCTCGGCGTTCGCGCGTGGCGGCATCGCGGCGAAAATCCCGCCGCGGGAACGTCTGCGGGCATGGGCGCGGCGAAGCGCGCGGGAGCGTTCCCGCGGCTGTGGGCGACGGGGCTGCTGATGGCGACGCTCAACCCGAAGCTCATCGTCTTTTTTCTCGCGTTCCTCCCGCAGTTTCTCCCGCGCGACGTCGCGGATCCGCGCACGTGCCTGCTCCTGCTCGGCGCGATTTTTTCCGCTCAGGCGCTGGCGGTCTTTTCGTGCGTCGCCGTCTTCGCGGGAAGGCTCTCGCGGGCGCTGCGGGAACGCCCCGCCTCCGCGCGCGTCCTGAACGCGGCGACCGCGCTGACGCTCTTCGCCGTCGCGGCGGGCGTCCTCTTCGCCTCCTGAAAATTTAACGAAGATTTTCGACCGCGAAGTCAAAGGAAGTCAAAGTAAGTCAAAGAAAGTTTTTAACCGCGAATTGACACGAATTTTCACGAATTTCGACCGGCGTTCCCGTGAAAACCGCCTCACTTCTCCAAAAATCTTTGCGTCTTGGCGTCTTTGCGGGGAAAACTTTGCGTTCCCGCGAACGTTTGCCCCAAAAATTTCCGTGTCTTTCCGTGTTTTCCGTGGTTAAAAATTCGGACTTGTCACGGTATTCATAACCGAGGGGCGGCGAATCGCGAACGCCGCCGCGGTCTGATTGCCTTGCTCGAACGGAAAGGTGCGCCCGGGCACAAGTTTTCTTCGCGTCCGAAATTTGCTCGCCGCGGCGCGGGCGGCGCGTTAGCGTTCCCGCATCATGAACGGAGAAATTTCCTGGGAACACATGCTGACCGTGCTCGCGCTGACGACGTTCGCGGGCATGGCGACGGGCATCGGCGGCGCCGTCGGCTTTTTCGTCAAAAAGAACGACGTGCGCCTGCTCACGTTTCTGCTCGGGCTCTCCGCCGGCGTCATGGTGTACATCAGCTTCGTCGAGCTGCTCGCCTCGGCGCAGGATTCGCTGGCGGAGGCGCACGGGAAGTTCTCCGGGCATCTGATCGGGCTTTCGGCGTTTTTCGGCGGCATGCTCGTCGCGATGCTGATCGACCGGCTCGTTCCCGAAGACGAGAATCCGCACGAGGCGCACGGCCCCGCGGAGCTGCACGTTCCCGTGGCGCCGCCGAAGCAGGACGCCGCGACCGCGCTGAAGATGCGGCGCTCCGGTCTGCTCTTCGCGCTCGCGATCGGCATCCACAATTTTCCTGAAGGCATGGCGACGTTCGCGGCGGGCATGAACTCGCTCACGCTCGGCGTGCCGATCGCGCTCGCCGTCGCGCTGCACAACATTCCCGAAGGCATCACGGTCTCCGTTCCCGTCTATCACGCGACGGGCTCGCGCGCCAAGGCGTTCAAGTACTCGATTCTCTCGGGGCTTTCGGAGCCGGTCGGCGCGGCGATCGCGATGGCGTTTCTCTATCCGTTCCTTTCGGAGACGACGCTCGCCGTGCTCTTCGCGGCGGTCGCGGGAACGATGGTCTTCATCGCGTTCGACGAGCTGCTGCCGATGGCGGAGCGCTGGGGCTTCCACCACATTTCGATCTACGGGATCATCGCGGGCATGCTGCTGATGGGCTTCACGCTCGCGGTGATCTGACGCGGGCTTTTTCAGTCGAGCAGAATCAGCGCCATGATGACGAGATTTTCCGCGCCCGTGTTGAGCAGGCCGTGGGAATGCCCGTGCGGCGTGAACGTGACGTCGCCGACGCCGATTTCGCGCACGTTCCCGTCGTCGTTGTAGGCGCCGCGGCCCGCGAGCACGTAGTAGGTCTCGCTCTCGTTCATGTGCTTGTGGAAGCCGATTTCGCAGCCCGGCTCGAGCGTGACCCGCGCGTACATGCGCGCGGAGCGCTTCATCTGCTCCGCGTCAAGCAGATGATTGATGATGACGTGTCCCTTGCCGCCGGCAAGGCCTTCGATGCGTACGGTTTTCGTTGCCATGGTCGCCGATTTTACGCCGCGGCTCCGAGAAAATAAACCCCTAATAAACCCTGAACCTTAAACCCTAACCCATAAACCTTAAACCATAACCGGCTCCGAAGGAGCTTTACTCGCTTGCCGCGCGCGTTCCCGCGAAACATTATCGCGGAAACGGCGTTTAAGGGAAAATCCATGGACGAGAACGAAACCGACATTCTGCTGATGCGGCGCATCGCCGAAGACGACGAGGCGGCCGCGCGCGAGCTCATACTCAAATGGCAGAAGCCGCTGATCAATTTCTTCTGGCGCTCGGTCAACGACGTTCACGCGGCGGAGGATCTCGCGCAGCAGACCTTCGTCAAGCTCTGCCGCAGCGCGGCGAAATACGAGCCCAAGGCGGCGTTTTCCTCGTACCTTTTTCACATCGCGCACAACGTGCTCGTCAGCGATTTCCGCGCGCGTTCCCGCCGGGGCGCCGAGCCGACCGATCCCGCGGAGCTGCCCGCCGTCGCCGCGCCGGACACGGATCTCGCCGAAAACGAGCTGAAGAAGAACTTCGCGCGCGCCGTCGAGGCGCTGCCCGAAAACCAGCGCACGGCGATTCTCCTGCTCTGCCAGCAGGAGCTTTCCTATGCCGAAATCGCCGACGCGATGAGCGCGCCCGTGCAGAACGTCAAAAACTGGATTCACCGCGCGCGGCAGACGCTGCGGGAATCGCTCGCGGAATTTCTCGAAAAATGAACCGCCGCGACGAAACCTTTTCCGGCCTCCGGAGTTTTAAGAAAAGACAAAGCATGAAAAACGAAAGACAAGACGCGGAAGCGACCCTGAACCGGCTCCTGGCGGAAATGCCCGCCGAGCCGAGCGGCGATTTTCCGTCGCGCGTGCTCGCGGAGCTCTCCGCGGGCGACCGCCGCCTCGCGCGCCTCTTCAGAGAAACGCCCGTCGTTCCCGCGCCCGACTTCGCGGAAAAGACGCTCGCCGCGATCCGCGCCGCGAAGGAAGAATCCGCGGACGCCGCCGGGCGGAACGCGGTGCCGTTCCGCCGCCCGCGCTTCTTCGCGGGAACGCGCCTCTTCCGCGCGGCGGCGCTCGCCGCGAGCCTCGCGATCGTCTGCGGCGTCGCGTTCCGCTTCGGCGGGAACGCCTCCGGCGACCGACTCGAAGAACGCCTCGCGCGGACGCTCGCGGACGATCCCGAACTTTACGCGCTCGCGCAGGCGGAGGACGAGACGCCGTCCTTCGACGAGCTGCTCGAAGCCTCGCGGATTCTCTCCAACATCGATCCCAACGTCCTGGAAATCTTCGCCTACAATGATTAAGAAAATCCTTTTCTTGCTCGCCGCGGGCGCGCTCTGCGCCTACGCCGCCGAGAATCCGCACCCGCGCCGACGCGGGAACGACGCGCCGCCGCCCCCGCCGCCGGCGGAAACGGAAGCGGAATGCCGCGACTGCGGACCGCTCCCGCCGCCGCCCCGAAACGTGTCCCCGCAGGAGATGCAGATGCTGAAGACGCTTTTTTCCATGTCCGACGCGGAGCTGGCGCGTATCCGCGAGCTCATTACGCGGCTGGAGCGGACGCCCGAAAGCAGGCGCAGGGAAATGGCGCGCGATCTCGAATGCGCCACTTCGGAAGATCCCGAAACGCGGGAAAAATTCATGACGGAAATGCGCCGCCGCTACGACGAACGCCGCCGCAACCTGCTCGCGCGCTACTACGCGACGCTGCCGGAAGACCGGGCGAAGGCGGAGGCGGAGGCGTTTCTGAAGATGTCCCGGCGGGAGCAGTTCGACTATCTCCGCGAAGTCCGCGAGAAGCTCGGGCTCCCGAAACCGGAAGCCGGCAAGCGCCGCGGCGCGGACAAAAAAGCGCCCCCGCCCCGCGACGGCGAGTGAGCGGCGTTCCCGCCGTTCTCCGCAAAAAAAACGCGCGACGCTTCGGACGCCGCGCGTTTTTCGCGTTCCCGCGCGCGCGGAGGGCGAAGGTTTTGCGTTCCCGCGGAAAAAAGTGTAGCGTCCGCCGCAAGTTATGAGTGAAAAAACGACCGAGATGGCGACGCTCGAAGGCGCGCCGATTTTCCCGCTGCTGGTGAAGTACTCGCTTCCCGCGATCGCGGGCATGGTCGCGTTCTCGCTCTACAACGTCGTGGACAGCATCTTCATCGGCCAATGGATCGGCGCGGACGCGCTGGCGGCGATCGCGATCGCGTTTCCGGTGATGAATCTGACGTTCGCGCTCGGGACGCTCGTCGGCATCGGCGGCGCGGCGGTCACGTCGATCCGGCTCGGCGAAAAGAAGCTCGGCGCCGCCCTCGCCGTGCTCGGGAACGTGCTGCTGATGAGCCTCGCGCTCGGCGTCGGCTTCGGCTGGGGGACGAACGCGTTTCTCGCGCCGATCCTGCGCGCGTTCGGCGCGGGCGAAAACACGCTGGAGCCCGCCTACGACTTCATGCGCGTCATTCTTTTCGGGCTTCCCGCGACGTTCCTGTTCTTCAATCTCAATCACGTGATGCGCGCCTCGGGCTATCCGCGCAAGGCGATGCTTTCGACGATCATCACGGTGCTCGTCAACGTCGCGCTGGCGCCGCTCTTCATCCGCGGCTTCGGCTGGGGCATGCGCGGCGCGGGCGCGGCGACCGTCATCGCGCAGCTTTTCGGTCTGGTCTGGATTCTGGCGCATTTTCTGAATCCGAAGAGCGTGCTCGCGTTTTCGCGCGGCATTTTCCGCCCGAGCTTCGAGGCGATGAGGAGCATCGTCGCCATCGGGCTTTCGCCGTGCCTGATGAACGTCTGCGCCTGCGTGGTGGTGGTCGTCATCAACCGCGCCCTGCTCGAGCACGGAGGCGACGTCGGCGTCGCCGCCTACGGCATTCTGAGCCGCGTGCAGATTCTGATCGCGATGATCGTCATCGGCATCACGCAGGGCATGCAGCCGATCGTGGGCTACAACCACGGCGCGGGCGCGACGGGGCGCGTGCGCGAAACGCTGCGCTACGGCGTGATCGCGGGAACGGCGGTGACGGCGCTCGGCGGGCTCGCCTGCGTGCTCCTGCCGCATCTGATTTCCGTCCAGTTCACGGACGACGCCGCGCTGCTCGCCGTCTCCGACGAAGCGTTGAGCCTCTCCTGTCTGGCGTTCCCGCTCGTGGGCATGCAGATCGTCATCGGCAATTTTTATCAGGCGATCGGGCACGCGAAGCTGGCGATCTTCCTTTCGATGACGCGCCAGATGCTTTTCCTGATTCCGCTGCTGATCGCGTTCCCGCATTTCTGGGGAATGCGCGGCGTGTGGCTGAGTTTCCCCGTCGCGGATTTTCTCGCCTGGGCGCTGAACGTCGTGCTCATTCTCGTCTTTCTCAAGAGCTACTCCGCCGTTCCCGCCGACGTCGCGGGAACGCTCGCGCGCCGCGAAAAAGCCTGAGGCCGCGCGGGCGCGAATTTGCTTTTCGTCGCGCGGGTTTTGAGTCAGAATCGCCGCAATTTTCCGCGTGAGGCATTCGCGCGCTCATCCCGATTGAAACCCGAAATCCGCAAAACAATGAACGAGCGCAAACGCATAGTATTTTTCGCATCGGACGGCATCGCGCTGCCCATTCTGGAGACTTTGATTTCGGCGCCCCTGCGCGCGCAGGTGAGCATCGAGGCCGTTTATTCCCAGCCCGACCGTCCGCACGGACGCGGGCAGAAGGTCAGCCCCAATCCCGTCGCGCGTTGGGCGCGGGACTTCGGCGTGCCGCTTTTTCAGCCCGAAAAACTCGGCGAGGAGGACGCGGCGCGCCTGCGGGAACTGCGCTGCGACATCGGGCTCGTGATGGCGTACGGTCACATTCTGCGCGAGAACCTGCTCGCCGCGCCGACGCTCGGTTTCTACAACTACCACGCGTCGCTGCTGCCGCACTACCGCGGCCCCGCGCCGATCGAGGCCGCCATCGCCAACAACGACGGCGGCGCCGGCGTCACGCTGCAGAAGATCGTTCCCGCGCTCGACGAAGGCGACATCGTCGGCAGCGCGGTCATTCCGCTCGACACGGGTTCGACGCGCGCCTCGCTGCGCGAAAAGATCGCCGAAGCGTGCATCTTCATCACGACGGACACGATTCCGCGCATCATCGCGGGCACTGTCGAGCCGATTCCGCAGAGCGAAAAGCACGTCTCCTACACGCGCAAGATCTCGCGCGCGGACTCCGGGCTGGATTTCCGCGTTCCCGCGAAGCTCCTCAGCGCGCGCGTCCGGGCGCTTTCCGGCTGGCCGGGCTGCACGATTCCCTACGAGGGCATGGAGCTCAAGCTCGGGCACGTCGAGGCGTTCGACGATCCGACGTTCCCGCAGGACGCCGCGCCGGGCACCGTCGTCTCGCGCAACAAGGGCGAGCTCGTCATCGCGACGGGGCGCGGGCTGCTGAACGTGTATTCGCTACAGCGTCCGGGCGGACGCATGCTGCCCGCGCGGGATTTTCTCACGGGGCTGAAGATTCCCGCGGGAACGGTGCTCGAAAGCCGCGAGATGATCCCGCTTTCGCGCGCGACGCCGTGGCCGCGCCCGGCGAAGAAGCCGTCGGGCGCCGACCGGGCGGCTCAGTAGGCGCGCGCGGCGCGGTTTTCGTAGAAATTGACGTACGCGCGGTTGAGGGCCCGGAAGCCGCCGCGCGTCGGATAATTCCCCGTGAAATACCACGCTCCCGCGCTGCCGGGGCACGCCTTGAGCAGGTTGTCGATCGTCTGATAAATCAGCACGAGCTCGCCGTGCCAGTCGCAGTCCGGATAGACGAGCTCGGCGCACTTGCGGGAGATCTCCTCGTCGGAGAACTGCGCGTAAATGCGGCCGACGTGGTTGACCATGTCGGGCTCGGGCTTTTCGAGTTCCCGCACGCAGTCGGCGTAGACTTCGCGGAGAATGTCGCCCTTGCCGCTCTGCTGGCAGAGCTGGACCGCCGCCTGGAACGCGAGGAACTTGCCCAGCTCGCTCATGTCGATGCCGTAGCAGTCCGGATAGCGCACCTGCGGCGCGGACGAGCAGACGATGATCTTTTTCGGATTCGGACGGGAAAGGATCTTGAGAATGGACTCGCGCAGCGTCGTGCCGCGCACGATCGAGTCGTCGATGATGACGAGGTTTTCGCCCTCGCGGACGACGCCGTAGGAAATGTCGTACACGTGCGAGGCGAGGCGGTTGCGCGTCTTTTCCTGCGAAATGAAGGTGCGCAGCTTGATGTCCTTGTGCGCGACTTTTTCGCCGCGCGGCCAGTTGCCCATGATGAGGCGTTCGATGAGCGCCTCGTCCACGGTGCCGTTCTTCACGGCGGCGAGCAGTTCCTCGCGCACTTCGCGGCGACGGCTGACGCGCAGCTCCGCCATCATGCCGTAGTAGGCGGTTTCCGCCGTGTTCGGGATGAACGAGAAGACCGTGTTCGCCAGGTCGTGGTCGATTTCTTCGAGAATCTGCGGCACGAGCGCGGCGCCGAGCGCCTTGCGTTCCCGGTAGATTGCGACGTCGTTCCCGCGCGAGAAGTAGAGCCTCTCGAACGTGCAGTGCGTCTTTTCGCCGGGCTCGAAGATCTTTTCGAAGCGCGTCTCGCCGTGGTTTTCGACGATCATCGCCGAGCCGGGCGTGAGCTCCTCGACCTGACTTTCCTCGGCGTTGAAGATCGTCATCAGCGCCGCGCGTTCGGACGCGACGGCGACGACTTCGTCCGTGCGCAGAATGAAGCACGGGCGGATGCCGTTCGGGTCGCGCATCGCGAACATGTCGCCGTTGCCCGTGACGCCGCAGAGCGCGAAGCCGCCGTCCCACTTGACGGAAGCTTTGCGGAGCACGTCGGCGAGGTCGATGCGGCGGGAAATGATTTCGGGCATTTCACGCCCGGGAACGCCCTTGTCACGCAGCTCGCGGAAAATCGTCGTGTGCGCGTCGTCGAGCCAGAAGCCGAGCTCCTCGAGCAGCGACTGCGTGTCCGTCGAGAACACGGGATGCGCGCCGCGGTTGACGAGGATTTCGTTGAGTTCGCCCGGATTCGTGATCGAAAAATTGCCCGCAATCATCAGGTTGCGCGTCGGCC
Organism: Candidatus Spyradosoma sp. SGI.093; assembly: GCF_050314555.1. Classification (NCBI taxonomy): domain Bacteria; kingdom Pseudomonadati; phylum Verrucomicrobiota; class Opitutia; genus Candidatus Spyradosoma; species Candidatus Spyradosoma sp. SGI.093. The sequence continues at coordinate 267,166 of NZ_JBNPNH010000001.1, forward strand.
AGATGGATTTGCGGGCGAAGGGGTGGCAGGTCGAAAGATCGTAGTTGCCGGAAGTGCCGTAGCGGAGATGCCCGATCAGCAGCTCGCCGCCGAAATTGAAGTTCTCCTTCACCGTGGCGGGGATTTCCGGGAAGATTTTGCCCTCGCGGACCTTCTCCTCGTAATCCGCGAGCTGGCGCGAGAACATTTCCGTGAGCGCCCCCGAGCCCAGCGCGCGGTCGCGCGCCATGAAGCTTTCTCCCGCGGGAACGTTGAGCTTCACGCATCCGATGCCGGCGCCGTCCTGTCCGCGGTTGTGCTGCTTTTCCATCAGCAGGAACAGCTGGTTGAAGCCGTACAGCGGCGTCCCATACTTGTGCTCGTAGTATTCGAGCGGTTTCAGAAGCCGGACGACGGCAATTCCGCATTCGTGTTTGATCGGATCGCTCATAGAAAATCGAAGGTGTCTAAAGAAAATCCTGTTGCGCCTCCCGCCTCAACAAAAAAACGCGCCGGAGAACCCGCGCGGGAACGCCCGCGGGCGCAAAAAAAGCCCGCGGCGTTTCGCGGGCTTTTTCGTGGTTGTCCGACCAGGATTCGAACCTGGACAAAGTGAACCAAAATCACTTGTGCTGCCATTACACCATCGGACAATTTTCGAAAAGAAGGCTTTCAAAAAAATTGTAAGGCGAAAACCTTGTCAACGCGTTTCCGCAGGCGCGCCTCACTTGATCAGCGCGGCGCGGATGCGCTCGAGCTCGCGCACCTTTTCCGGACGGATTTCGCAGAGGCCGCGTCCGAGCTGGAGCGCGATCGCGAGCGTGTGGCAGTACGCGTCGAGAATCTCCACGCGCCAGTAGGCGTCTTCGGCGTTCTTGCCCCAGCAGAGCACGCCGTGATTCTTCATGATGACGGCCTGGTGCCCGCGCGCGCATTCGGCGACGGTTTCGGCGAGCTCGGGCGCGCCCGGCGTCTGGTACTCCGCGATGCCGATGCTGCCGAGGAAGATTTCCGCTTCGGGAATGATGCCCTTGGCGGGAACTTCGTTGGAGATCGCGAAGGCGGTCGCGTGCGGCGGATGCGCGTGGACGCAGGCGCGCGCGTTCGGGACGCGCTTGAGCACTTCGAGGTGCGTCATCGCCTCGCTCGTGCGGCGCCGCGTTCCCGCGAGCTGATTGCCCGCGAAGTCGATCAGGCAGATGTCCTCGGGCTTCATGAAGCCTTTGGAGACGAGCGTCGGCGTGCACAGGACGAGGTCGTCGCCCACGCGGACGGTGATGTTGCCGCCGTTGCCGTCCACGAAATCCTTGGCCCAGATGCGGCGGCCGATGTCGCACATCTGCGACTTGATCCGGCTGATTTCGGGCGATCCGAAGAACGCCTCGATTTCCTCGGGCGTCTTCGCGTCGGCGCCCGGCGTCCATTCGTAGGCTTTGCCGAAGGGATTGACGGGGGCGACCTTCGCGGTCTTTTTTTCGAGAAGCGCGTCGAGCTTGGCTTCGATCGCGTTCAGGCGGGTTTCGATGTCGGAATTTTCCATGTCGATGAAACGAGGGGTTGAAAAAAAATCAGTTGGCGAAACGGAAGACGGCGACGTCGCCGTCCCTGAAGACGTATTCCTTGCCTTCGAGGCGGTACTTGCCGGCTTCGCGCGCGGCGGCGACGGAACCCGCGGCGATCAGGTCTTCGTAGGAGACGACGTCCGCCTTGATGAAGCCCTTTTCGAAATCGGTGTGGATGATGCCCGCGCACTGCGGCGCCGTCATGCCTTTCCGAAACGTCCAGGCGTGCACTTCCTTTTCGCCCGCGGTGAAGTAGGAGGCGAGCCCGAGCAGATCGTAGGAAAGGCGGATGAGCTGGGAGACGCCGGAATCCTCCACGCCGAGGCTTTCGAGGAATTCCCTGCCCTCCTCGGGCGAGAGTTCGCAGAGCTCCGCCTCGACCTGCGCGCAGATGACGCAGACGCGCGCGTCGTGGTTGTCCGCGACGTAGCGGCGGACGGCCTCGACGTAGGGATTCCTCGCGGGATCGGCGAGGTGGGACTCGTCCACGTTGCACGCGTAGAGCACGGGCTTCATCGAGAGCAACGAGAACAGCTTCACGCGCTTGAGCTCCTCTTCGTTCATCGGGAGCGACGCCGCCGTCCTGCCTTCGTTGAGGTGCGGAATGAGGCGGTTGAGCAGAGCGACGTTCGCCGCCGCCTCCTTGTCCTGCCCGCGCATCTTCTTCACGTTCTTCTCGAGTTGCGATTCGCACGACTGCAGGTCCGCGAGAACGAGCTCCGTCGTGATCACCTCGATGTCGCGCACGGGATCGACCGAGCCCATGTTGTGTATGATGTCGTCGTTGTCGAAGCAGCGGACGACGTGCACGATGGCGTCCACTTCGCGGATGTTGGCGAGAAACTTGTTGCCGAGCCCTTCGCCCTTGGACGCGCCCGCGACGAGACCGGCGATGTCCACGAACTCGATCGCGGCGGGAATGACGACGTTCGTCTTCGCGAGAACGCGGAGCGGTTCGAGGCGCGCGTCCGGCACTTCGACGATACCCACGTTGGGCTCAATCGTGCAGAAAGGATAATTGGCGGCTTCGGCGTTGCGGGAACGCGTCAGCGCGTTGAAAAGCGTGCTTTTGCCGACGTTCGGCAAACCGACGATACCTGCTTGTAACATAATGCGTTCATTCTGACATGTCCGCGCGGCTTTTTAAATCCGATTTTTGCCGCGTTCCCGCGCGCCGAGGCACGCGACAATGAAGAACCGCGCGCGACGGCGGGCGTCGCGCGCGGTTCTTCGCGGCTCGGGAACGGCTCAGGCGAGCACGTTGTCGATCAGGCGCGTCCGGGACTCCGTCATGCGCACGGCGACGGCGATCAGCGTCTCTCCTGGCAGGATTTTTTCGAGCGGCGCCATCGTGGAATTGTTCACGATCTCGATGTAGTCCGTCTCGAAGATCGGGTCGGCGGCGAGCGTTTCCGTGAACGCGCGCGCGAGCGTCTTCGCGTCGTCCGTTCCCGCGGCGATCTTTTCGAGCAGCGCGCGGAGCGTCGCCTGGATGCGCGGCGCGGCGGCGCGTTCCCGCGGCGTCAGGTACTGATTGCGGGAGCTGAGGGCGAGCCCGTCGCCTTCGCGGACGATCGGCGCGACGCGCAGCTCCACGGGCATGTGGAGATCGCGCACCATGCGCTTGAGCACGGCGACCTGCTGCGCGTCCTTCTGCCCGAAGACGGCGACGTGCGGCTGCGCGAGATTGAAGAGCAGATTGACGACGGTGCAGACGCCGCGGAAATGCGTCGGGCGGGAACGCCCGCAGAGCCCCTGCGAGCAGGCGTTTTCGGTGACGAAGGTGCTCGCGTCGGGCGCGTAGACGTCGCCGGGCGCGGGCGCGAAAAGCACGTCGACGCCGTGCGCTTCGCAGACCCGCTTGTCCGCCTCGAGCGTGCGCGGGTATTTGTCGTAGTCCTCGTTCGGCCCGAACTGCGTCGGGTTGACGAAGACGGAGACGACGAGCACGTCGGCGAGCGGGCGGGCGGCGTCCATCAGCGAGGCGTGTCCGGCGTGGAGGTTGCCCATGGTCGGCACGAGAGCGATCTTCTTGCCTCGGGCGCGGAGCTCGAGCGCGGTTTTCTGCAGTTCCTTCGGATCGTGAATGACAATCATCTTTGCTGAAAAAATTGCGCCCGAGGATACGCCGCGTTCCCGCCTTCCGCGAGAAAAAACGCGGCGCGGGAACGCCGCCCCGTCACCGCTCTTCGGCGGCGTGCTGTGCGTAGTTCATGATCTCCTCGAGCGAGGTGACGCCGCGCTTCACCTGTTCCCAGCCGCACCGCTGCAGCGAGCGCATGCCTTCGCGCAGCGCCTGTTCGCGGATCTCGCTCGCCGAACGCTTTTCGACGATGAGGTCGTGGATCTTTTCCGAAACGGGAAGAATCTCGAAGATTCCGACGCGCCCGCGGTAGCCGATGCCGCGGCAGTATTCGCAGCCCGCGGGAACGTTCGCCGTGCGGATTTCCGGCGCGAGCGCGGGATCGAGCCCGAGCGCGACGAGGCACGACTTCACGTACGCGGGATCGTATTTCGCGGGCTTCGAACAGCGCAGGCAAAGCCGCCGCACGAGCCGCTGCGCGATGATCATCTCCACCGAGGAGGCGATGAGAAACGGCTCGATGCCCATGTCCGTGAGCCGCGTGAGCGCGCCGGGCGCGTCGTTCGTGTGCAACGTGGAAAGCACGAGGTGCCCCGTGAGCGCGGCGCGGATCGCGATGTCGGCGGTCTCGCCGTCGCGGATTTCGCCGACCATGACGACGTCCGGGTCCTGACGCAGAATGCTGCGGAGCACGTTCGCGAACGTGAGCCCGATTTCGCTCTGCACCTGCGTCTGATTCACGCCGGGCACTTCGTATTCGACGGGATCCTCGACGGACATGAGGCGCAGGTTCGGCGTGTTGATGCGGCGCAGAAACGCCGTCAGCGACGTCGATTTGCCCGAGCCCGTCGGTCCCGTGACGAGAATGATGCCGTGCGGCAGGCGCAGGTGCGCGTTGATCGTCGCCTCGTCGTCGGGCAGGAAGCCGAGATCGCCGATCGTCAGCGACTGCGCCTTCGTGCCGAGCAGACGGAGCGAGACGGATTCGCCATAGAGCGTCGGCAGCGTCGAGACGCGGATGTCGATGGTCTCGCCGTTCTGCTGGGTGAAGGTGATGCGCCCGTCCTGCGGGCGACGGCGCTCGGAAATGTTCAGCCGCGCCATGATCTTGATGCGCGAGATGATCGCCGCCTGGAATTTGACGAGATTGTCCGGCACGTTCACGGGAACGAGCTCGCCGTCGATGCGGTAGCGTATGGCGAGCGTGTCCTTCTGCGGCTCGAAATGGATGTCGGTGGCGCGGTCGTTCGCGGCCTTCTGCACGATCTCGTTCACGAAGCGGATGATCGCGGCGTTCTCGTCCTCCTCGTCTTCGATCTTTTCCTCGGCGAGGTCGTCGAGCGTCGCTTCGTCGAGCGAGCCGGAGCCGACGCCGAAGCGCTTCGCGATGGTCTCGGAAATCATGTCCGGCGCCGCCATGATCCAGCGCGGGCGCCTGCCGCAGAGCGCGTAGATCCAGTCCGCCATGCGCGGCTCGGGCGGCCAGCCCGCGGCGAGCGTGAGCGTTCCCGCGGGCGCGTCCGCGCGGACGACGGGCAGGCATTGGTATTCGTGAATCAGGCGCAGCGGGAACGCGGCGCAGTCGGGCGCCAGCTCGAAGCGCGGCGCGAACGCGAGCCCCTCGCGCGCGGCGAGCCGCTCGGCGACGCGCGTCGTCGTCGTTCCCGTCGTCTCCGAAACGAGACGGCAGCGCAGCTCGAGCGGCGCGTCGAAGATTTCGCGCGCGCGTTCGGCGGAGATTTCGGGGAAAATTTCGGTGAGGTTTTCGGCGGTGATCACGATGAGAAACTTTCGTCTGCGAAGGAAAACTGCCTCAGAGCATGCGCGCTGCGGCATCTTCGGACAACGCAAAACCGCGCGGAAAGTTTCGCGGAAAGACGCCGTCGCGGCGTCCGTTTCTCAGCCGCGACGCGCGGGTTTCGGAGGCGCGTGGATGATGACGAGGCGGTTCACCGCGCGCGAAATCGCGGCATAGACGCGGCGCGGGCTCCAGTCGGAGGAACTTTCGTCGAGCTCGAAGAGGACGAGCGTTCCCGTCTCGCAGCCCTTGAAGCGCATGCAGGTGAAGTATTCGATCGTTCCGTCTTCGAAACGGCGCAGCGGCGGGGAGACGACGCGGAAACCGCCGACTTCGGCGGCGGAGCCGATGCTGGTGTCTTCGGGACGCGCGCGCGGCCCGATGATGGTGACGTCCGAGGCGGGAACGCTGCGCGTGCGCAGGCTGCCGAGCGTCTCCGCGAGCGCGGCGCGGCATTCCTCCGCCGTCTTCGGGAAAAATTCGCGGACGGGTTCGCCCTCCGGCGTTTCCGCGGGAAGCTCCGTTCCGTCCGGAAGGCGCTTGCGCACGGCTTCGAAGATCGCGCGCGTGTTGCGGCAGTTGCGCGAAAGCACGTGCTCGGGCGCGTCCGCGAGCGAAGGCGGGAGCGCCAGCTCGTCGCGGAAGATGTTCTGATTCGGATCGTAAAAAATCACGAAATCGCCTTCGGGCTTCGTCATCGCCTCGACGGCGAGCCACATTTCCGGAGAAAAATCCTGGGCTTCGTCGACGATCACGGCGTCGAATTTCAGCGGCGACTCGCGGAGATTTTCCGCGAGGCGGCGCGGGAGCTCCTCGAAAAACGCGGTGCGCAGCTCCGGCGGCACGGCGTCGCGCTCCGCGTCGGAGATGCCGAGACGTTCCCGCGCGAAGACGGAAAACGCGCGGACGAAGATGTTCGGGCGATTTTTCGCGGATTCGCGGAAATTTTCGCAGAGCAGCAGGTTGTAGCACAGCAGCAGCACGCTCTTGCCCGCGTCGGCGAGACGCTTCGCCTTTTCGAGGGCGAGAAGAGATTTGCCCGTTCCCGCGCCGCCGCGCACGCGGAAGCGCGCCAGCCCGCGCGTCGAGGCGTTGAGCACGCGCCCCTGCTCTTCCGTGAGGCGCAGAAACACCGCGCGTTCCTCCGCCGAATGGTCGCGAAGACGTTCGGCGATTTCGACGAGCCCGCGCAGCGCGCACTTCACGAGCAGCTCGTCGCAGTGCCGCCGCGCGTCCTCGCGGGAACGCGCGTTGCGCAGAAAATTTTCGACGACGGCGGGAAGGTCGTCCAGATCGTCCTTCCAAATCGCGTTCCCGCGAGCTTCCGGCGGCAGCGAATCGCTCCACACGCAGTCCGGAAAGCACGGCACGCCGACGACGGGAAACGGCAGGCGCTCTCTGCCGAAGAAGCCCAGTTCGCGCCTGAGGTATTCGCGGACGAATTCGACCTCGCTCCCGACCTGTTCCCAAGGCGAACGTTCGCGCGCGCGGCCGTTCTGCAGCCATTTTCCGCCGCGGCGGGCGAAGACGCCGCTCTTCACCTCAATCGCGAACACGCCGAAAATTTCGTGGTGCAGCAGAAAATCGATTTCGCCGCAGACGTAAGGCTGGAAGCGCGAGACGTTCGTCGTGTATTCGAGATTCGTCAGCACGGTCCACTCGTCGGAAAACTGTTCGAGAATCTTTTTCAGGACGCGGTTTTCCGCCGCGTTGCGCATGCGCGGAGCGCCTTCGGAATCGAGGAGGACGGGATAAATTTTAGCCATAGGGAAAAGAGATTCGGATTTTTCGGAGAAACGGGGCGCGGGAACGTCACTGCGGGGGCGGCGTGCAGCGCGCGCGGAAGACGTCCGGGTACGGATAGTGCAGAATGTATTTGCCGGAAAAATACGCGTCGCCGAGCAGCGATTCGAGCTCGACGATCTTCGCGGGAACGACGCCGAGCGCGTCGTTTTCGGGCGCGAGCTCGCCGCCTTTCCAGTAGAGCACGCCGTTCGCGAGCGAATGTTTCCTGCCGGGAGCGATCAGCTTTTTCACGAGCCCGAAGAACGCGGGAAGATTCGTGACTGCGCGCCCCGTGACGAAATCGAAATGCTTGCCGAGTTTTTCGACGCGGCCGACGCGCGTCTCGACGTTCTTCAGGCCGAGCTTTTCCGCGACGTCGGAGACGACGAGGATTTTTTTCGCCACGGAGTCCATCAGCGTGAAATGCGCCTGCGGGAACAGCACGGCGAGGAGCAGTCCCGGGAAGCCGCCGCCCGTGCCGACGTCGATCACGCGCGCGCCCGCCATGAGCCTGAGGAACGTTCCCGCGGCGAGGCACGGCGCGTAGTGGTGCCATTCGAGATTGTCCACGTCCTTGCGCGAAACGAGATTGATCTTCGCGTTCCATTCGCGGTGAAGCGCCGCCATGGCTTCGATTTTTTCCCACGCGTCGGCGGGAACGGACGGGAGGACGGATTTTAACTTCTCGACGGCTTCGGACATTTCTTGAAGGTGTAGGGTGTAACGTGTAAGGTGTAAGGAAAATCAGCGCTCAAGGAACAACGACGCGAAAAGCTTCTCCGCCTTTACACATTCCACGCTCCACCTTACACCGCGCTTCGCGCGTCACGACACTCCGCGCTTGCTCGTGCGGTAGAAATCGACGAGCTTCTGAATGTGCGGGTTCGCCGCGAGCTCGGGATCGGCGAGGATTTTTTCCAGCGCCTGCGTGCGGTTCAGATTTTCGTGGTAAATGATGCGGTGCGCGAGGCGGAGCGCCTTGACGTCTTCCGCGGGGAAGCCGTTGCGCTGCAGCGCGACGACGTTGACCATCTTCGCGGAAACGTCCGTCGTGCCTTCGACGATCATGTAGGGCGGCACGTCCTGCGTGATGCGCGACATCGCCGCGAGCATCGCGTAGTCGCCGATGCGCGCGAACTGGTGAATGCCCGTGCCCCAGCCGAAATTCACGTGGTCGCCGCAGACGACGTGCCCCGCGAACGCCGCCTGCGAGCTCATCACGAGAAAGTTCCCGATTTGGCAGTCGTGCGCGACGTGCGAATAGGCGAGAATGTTGTTGTCGTTCCCGAGCGTCGTGAACTCGCCGTCCTTCGTGCCGCCGTGAATCGTGACGTATTCGCGGAACGTGTTGCGGTCGCCGATCTTGAGCCCGACGCGCCCGCCGACGTATTTCAGGTCCTGCGTCTTTCCGCCGATGACGGCAAAAGGATAGACCTCGTTGTTCTCGCCCATCGTGGTGAAGCCTTCGACGCAGGCGTGGTGGTGGATCACCGTTCCCGCGCCGAGCGTGACTTCGCCGCCGATGTAGGCGTAGGCGCCGATTTCGACGTTTTCTCCGAGCTGCGCGCCCGGCTCGATTATCGCTGTGGGATGAATCATTTTTTTCGGAAAGATTGGAAATCTCGGCCTGAAGAAGAACTTCACGCCGTGAGCGTTTTTCAGAATTTCGGCGCTTCGGTGACGGTGAACATCACTTCGGCGGAGGAGACGACGTCTTCGCCGACCTTGCATTCGGCTTCCGCCGCGACGATCTTGTTCCCGCGGTTCTTCGTGATCTTCGCGTGAATGACGACCTGGTCGCCCGGCGTGACCGGCTTGCGGAACTTCACCTTGTCCGCGCTCATGAAGAAGCAGACCTTGCCGTCGATGCTCGCCTTGGAAAGCAGCAGCAGGCCGGAGACCTGCGCCATCGCCTCGAGCTGCAGCACGCCCGGCATGACGGGATTGCCCGGGAAGTGTCCCTGGAAGAAGGGCTCGTTCAGCGTCACGTTCTTCACCGCCGTGATTTCCTGCGCCTCGTGGTCGATGTCGAGCACGCGGTCCACGAGCGCGAACGGATAGCGGTGCGGCACGAGGTTGAGAATCTGCCGGATGTTCAGCGACTTCGCGTCGGGCGAGACGACGACCTTCGCGGGCTCCGCCTTTTTCTTCGGCGCGAGCATCTGTTCGCGGATCTTCGCGGAGAGCTTCGCGTTGAGCGCGTGGCCCGTGCGCACGGCGATGATGTGCGCCTTCAGCGGCGCGCCGAGCAGCACGAGGTCGCCGACGAGGTCCATGATCTTGTGGCGCACGAACTCGTCCTTGAAGCGCAGCGGTTCCTTGGAAATGATCTTGTCGCCGCGAATGACGATCGCGGAATCGAGCGATCCGCCCTGGATCAGCCCCTGCTTCAGCAGCGGTTCGATTTCCTCGTAAATCGTGAACGTGCGCGCGGGAGCAATGAACGCCTCGTAGATTTCCGGGGAAATGTCGATCGTCAGGTGCTGCGTGTGCACGCCGCGGTCGTCGGCGGAAGTGCAGGTGATGCGCAGCCCGTCGTGCGGAAGCGCGATGATGGAGCGGTTGCCGTCGGTCACGGAAACGGGCTCCTTCAGTTCGAAATATTTGCGTTCCTTGTCCTGTTCGACGATGCCCGCCTCCTGGACGAGAAGCACGTAGGGGCGCGCGGAGCCGTCGAGAATCGGCGGCTCGGACTCGTTCATCTCGACGTAGCAGTTGTCCACGCCCATGCCGGCGAGCGCGGAGTTGACGTGCTCGATGGTGTGCAGCTTGATGTGGTTCTGCTCGACGGTCGTCTGGCGCTGCATTTCCGAGCCGAGCACGAGATCGACGAGCGGACGCACTTCGGGCTTGCCGTAGAGATCCACGCGGCGGAAGACGATGCCCGTGTCGGCGGGAGCGGGCTTGAGCGTGAGCGTCACGTCCTTGCCGGTGTGAAGCGCTTTTCCGCGGATGGAGACTTCTTTCTGAATCGTGCGTTGTTTCATAAAATTGTTCTGAATGGGTTTGGGTTCTGTGCAGACTATGACAAAAACCGCCCCCGCCGTAAAGCGAACAAAACGCGCCGGCGGCGGGAACGCCGCGTTCACTTGCGCAGACGGAGACGGTTCATGCGGTAATTCATCATGCGCGGCGAGATGCCGAGTTCGCGCCCCGCCTCGGAGATGTTCCCGTCGCTGCGGTTGAGCGCCTGCGCGATGAGGTCGCGCTCGTAGTTGTCGAGCAGGATGTCGATCAGCGCGCGCCCGTCCGCGTCCTGCGGCAGGTCGCGGTGGATCTTCGGGCGCAGCGACTGCGGCAGATTGTAGTCGTGGACGCAGTCGTCCTGCGCGGTGAGCACGGCGCGCTCCATGCAGTTTTCGAGCTCGCGCACGTTCCCGGGCCACGCGTAGCTCATCAGCGACTTCACCGCCGCGGGCGAAAGCCGCGTGACTTTTTTCCCGTATTTGAGATTCATCTTCCGCATGAAGTGCTCGGCGAGCAGAATGACGTCGCTCTGCCGCTTCGCCAGGTCGGGAACGACGATCGGGAAGATGTTCAGGCGGTAATAAAGGTCTTCGCGGAAGAGCTTCTTTTCCATGAGCTCCTCGAGGTTGCGGCTCGTCGCGGCGAGAAAGCGCACGTCCGAGCGCAGCTCCTCGTTGCTGCCGACGCGCGAAAAGGTCTTTTCCTGCAGAAAGCGCAGCAGCTTCACCTGCGTCTGCAGGGAAAGGTCGCCGATTTCGTCGAGAAAGAGCGTGCCGCCGTCCGCCGCCTCCGCGCGCCCGACGCGCCGCGAAAACGCGCCCGTGAACGCGCCCTTCTCGTGGCCGAAGAGCTCGCTCTCGACGAGGTTTTCCGGAAGCGCCGCGCAGTTCAGCGTGATGAACGGCTTGTCCCTGCGGTTCGATAGTTCGACGAGCGCGCGCGCGATGAGCTCCTTGCCCGTGCCGCTGGAGCCGCGGATGAGCACGGTCGCGTCCGAGGGCGCCACCTGGCGGATCTGGCGGTAGATTTCCTGCATCTCGGGGCTGTTGCCGACGAGCGCGCCCGGCGTTTCGGGGCTGCCGCTGAGCAGGTCGCGCAGCTTGCGGTTTTCGGCGAGCAGCGATTCGCGCTCGGAACGCAGCGCGATGCACTGCGCGGCGGCGTCCGCCGTCATGCCCGCGACGATTTCGAGCAGCGCGACGTCGCGGTCGAGATCGTTCGCCGCGCTCGCCGGGCGGTCGATCGAAAGCGTGCCGATCACCTTTTCGCGGTGAATCAGCGGCACGCACAGAAACGCGACCGGATACGGGTAGCTGTGCGTTCCCGTGCGGTTGAGAAAGCGCGGATCCTTGCGCAGGTCCGGAATGATGTGGCTGCGCCCGGTCTCGGCGACGTGCCCCGTGATGCCCTCGCCGACGCGGTATTGCCCGAGACGCTTCTTCGTCTCGTTCATGCCGCGCGACGCCTCGATTGAAAGCGTGTCGCCGAAGAGCAGCGCGAACGTGCCCCGCAGCATCCCCATGCGCTGTTCGAGAATCGCCAGCACCTTTTCCAAAAGCTCGTTGACGTCCCGCTCGTGAATGAGCACGGAACCCACTTCCTGGATCATGGAAATCTCCGGGGGAATCGTCTGCTTCATGAATTCTTGATGAAAATACGCTTTTCCCGCCTTTTCAAGCCCGAAGCGCGGGAACGCCGCGTTCCCGCGCCGCCCTTTTCGCGTTGCGGGAACGCGGCGGCGCGCTCATAGTTTCGCGCAGAAGTTTATGGCAAATCCTGAAAACGTTTCCAAACCCGTCATCTTAACCGGAGCCCAGCCCACCGGCCGTCTCCACCTCGGAAATTATCTCGGCGCCGTGCGCAACTGGAGCGCCATGCAGGACGACTACGAGTGCTACTTCTTCGTCACCAATCAGCACGCGATTACGCTCCCGAAAGTCCCCGCCGAGCTGCGCAAAAACACGTATTCCTGCCTCGCGCAGTACATGGCGTGCGGGCTCGACCCGGCGAAGAGCCGCCTGTTCGTGCAGAGCCACGTTTACGGGCACAACGAGCTCGCGTGGGTGCTTTCGTGCATCTGCCCGCTCGGCCAGCTCGAGCGCATGACGCAGTTCAAGGACAAGGCGAAGAAGCAGATTTCCGTCAATTCCGGCCTGCTCTTCTACCCGGTGCTGATGGCGGCGGACATCCTGCTCTACAACGCGAACGTCGTTCCCGTCGGCGAAGACCAGAAGCAGCACCTCGAGCTCACGCGCGACCTCGCGGAAAAATTCAACGCGACGTTCTCGCCCACGTTCAACGTGCCCGAGCCCTACATCGGCAAGGCGGGCGCGCGCGTCATGTCGCTGCAGAACCCGACGGCGAAAATGTCCAAATCCGACCCGAACCATCTCGGCACCATCGATCTGATCGACTCCGCCGACGTCGTGCGCAAGAAGATCATGTCCGCCGTGACGGACTCCGAAGGCTCCGTCCGCGCGGACGCGGAAGCGAAGCCCGGCGTGACGAACCTCATTTCGATCTACTCCGCCGTCACGGGCAAGAGCGTTCCCGCGATCGAAGACGAGTTCGCGGGCAAGGGCTACGGCGACTTCAAGAAAGTCGTCGCGGACGCCGTTGTCGCCGAGCTCGATCCCGTGCGCGCGCGCTACGAGGAGCTCGTCGAAGACCGCGCGTATCTGGACGAAGTGCTCAAGGCCGGCGCCGAGGCCGCGCAGAAGACGGCGTGGAAGACGCTCTCGAAAGTCTACCGCAAGGTCGGCTTCCCCGAGCGCGCGCGCTGACGCGCGGGACGTCGGGCGCGGAGCCGTCGCGCCCGGCGGGGCTCCTTTCGCGTTCCCGCCCGAGAACTTTTCAAAATCCTCTTTTCAAAAATCCTAAGCCGCCATGGAACTCTCCACCGAAGAAACTCCCCGAAAAAAATCCTCCGCGCGCCGCGGGAACGCCCGCTGGACGGGCGTCGCCGTGTTCGTCGTCGCCGTCGTCGCCGTGCTGATCTACGTTTCGTCGCAGGAACACGACGCCGTGACACTCGCCCTGCTCTGCCTCGTGCTGCTCGCCGGAGAAATCTTCGCGGCCCTGCAGTGGCACGCCGAGTCCAAACGGCTCGCGGCGGACGAAGCGGCGGGCCCGCTGCTCGAGGCGTTCGACCGGCGCATGCGCCAGTCCTTCGCGAATCAGGAAATCATCCACAAGGAGGTTCACGACGATTTCGAGGCGCTTTCCGCCCGCCTCGCCGCGCTCGAGCGCGCCCTCGCCGACGTCGCGAAAAGCCGCCCCGACGCGCGCGGCGACCTCGACGAAATCGCCGACGAGATCGAAAAGCTGAACGAGCGCGTCGGCGCCCTCGCCGAAGAATTTTCCGAACGCCTCGAAGCGCACGCCCAGTGCGTGCAGGAGCATGTCGACGCCGCGAAGACGCCCGCGCCCGACCTGAAGCCGCTGCGGGAACGCCTCGACGCCGTCGCCGAAACGCAGGACGAAATGCTCGAAAAACTCGACGCGCTCTTCGCCGCGCGCGCCGACGAAAACGAGGAGGACGACGCCATCTTCGAAACCGACGAGCTGCTCGGCGACGAAGCCGACGACGCGGACGCGTTCCCGCTTCCCGAAAACATGCTCGAACGCGCGCGCGAGGCGAACGCCGCGACCGCCGCCTCCGCGGCGGCCAGGCTCATCGCCGACGTTCCCGCGAAGCCGGAAAAATCCGCTCCCGCGACCGTCGTCGTGATCGAGTATTTCCCCGAAGCCGCGAAGCCCGCGGACGTTCCCGCGGAAACCGCCGAAACGCCCGCCGAGCCCGCGCCGGAAAATCCGCCCGCGCCGACGCCCGCCGAGCCGATCGAGACGAGCGTTCCCGCCGAGCCGCGCCGACGCCCCGTCGCCGAGGACGAGCTGCCGCTCATCGAAGACCTGCCGCACACGGCGCTGATTCTCAAGGCGGCGTTCGGCGTCGGCGAGCGCCCGTACCTGCGCGGCAAGGCGCCGGGCCTTTCGCTGAAGAAATCCGTCCCGATGGACTACGCGGGCTCCAATCTCTGGCGCTTCGATTTCGGACCGATGCGCGAGGACGTCGAAATCACGATTTTCCGCAACGACACGAACGAGGCGCTCGACAAGCCGTTCCGCCTGCGCGCGGGCAAGGTGACGACGCTCGCCTTTTCGCCCAACGCCTGAAAAACCCGGCGACGAGCGGCGAACCGCAGACGACGAGATGATGCCGAAAGGACGTTTTTCCGAAGATTTTGTCCGGCGGAATCAGTCGCGCGCCCGCCGGTTCCGCGGCGTCTCGTTCGCGCTTTTCGCGCTCGCGGCGGCGTTCCCGTGCGGCGCGCGCGCGGCGGAGGAAGAACCCGCGGCGGAAACGCCCGAGGCGGAACAGGCGCGCATCGACGCGGCGATCCGCTCCCTGCCGACGATCTACGAGACGCGCACGCGCTTTTTCGACGTTTACGCGGGCGACGTCGCGCGCATGCGCCGCGTCGCCTTCGTCGCCGAACGGCTCGAATCCCAGCTCGCCGCGATTCTGCCGCGACGCCGCGACGCCGACGGCGCGAAGCTTTCCGTCCGCGTCGAGACGGACTCGCGGAGCGCGGCGCTCTTCGAGGTCGGGCGCGACTATCGCCGCAACGCCGCGTGCTCGCTCTTCGCCGACGTGCTGAAGCTCGACGACTACGAAATCGCCTACGCGCTCGCGCAGACGGCGCTCCGCCAATACGGCAAGGAAGTCGGGCTGACGTTCGCGAACGCGCAGCCGCCGCGCTGGGCGGTCTCGGCGCTCGCCGAAGAGACGGCGCTTTCCGGGCGGCACGGCGCGCTGCTGCTTTTCCGCAGACGCTCGCTCGAGCTCGCGCCGCCCTCCCTGTCCGAGCTTTTCGACGCGGCGACGGACGCGCGCGCCGCCGCGTTCCCGCCGGAACGGTTCCGCGCGGGCGCGTTCTGGTTCTACCGCTGGCTGCGCCGCCGCCCGCTCGCCGCCTGGCAGCAGTTCCCGGCGTTTTTCGTCGCCGTGCTGCGCGAGCCCGTCGCGACGGCGTTCCCGCAGAAGAAAAACGCGCCCACGGACGCCGCCGAGCTCGCCTGGCGCACGGCGTATTTCGCCGCGATCGAGCGCGTCCCCGCGGGAACGGAATCGCCCGGCGAATCCGGAAGACGCTTCGCGGAGGCGACGCGCTTCGTCGTCGGAAACGCCGACGGCAAACCCGACGAACGCGTCGGCGCGGACGCGCTCATCGAGCGCCGCGAAGCGCTCGGCGTGAAGAAGCTCGCCTTCGCGCGCCTCGTCGAAATCCGCGAAGCCCTGCCGACGACGAATCCCGTCTGGCACAACGCGTTCGTCGAGCTGGGAATCTTTCTCGAAAAAATCGCCGAGCGCGCGGACGAATCGCGCGAGCTGCGCGAAGGCTCCTCGATTTGGGCGCCGCAGGTCGGCACGCGCGACCGCCGCGAGACCGCCGAGCTACGTGCGCTCTGGGAAAGCGTCGAAAAACGCCGCGCCGAAGCCGAAACCCTGCAGCGGGAAATCCGCGCCCTGCTCGACGCGCCGCCGCCCGCGCCCGACGCGGAAACGCCCCGCTGAAAACGCACGCCGCCATGCCGAAACCGCCTCCGAAAAAATTTCTCCCGCGCGGCGTCCGCATTCTTTTCGAAGACGCCGACCTGCTCGTCGTCGAGAAACCCTGCGGGCTGCTGAGCGTTCCCGCGCGCTACGAGCCGGAACGCAACGCGCTCGCGCTGCTGACGCGCTTCATCCGCAAAGGACAGAGCCGCTCGCGCAAGGAGCTCTTCGCCGTGAACCGACTCGACCGCGAGACGAGCGGCATCCTGCTCTTCGCCAAATCCCTCGCGATGCGGGAACGCATGCACGAACGTTGGGACGCCGTGGAAAAATTCTACGTCGCCGTGCTCGCGGGCGCGCTCCCGCAGGACGAAGGCGAGCTGAAATCCTTTCTCGCGCAGGACGAAAACTACCGCGTGCGTTCCGTGCGCGACGAAACGCTCGGCAAGCTCGCCCGGACGCGCTGGCGCGTGCTCGCGCGCGGGAACGGCTGGACCTGCGTGCGCGCGGAACTGCTCACGGGACGCAAGAATCAGATCCGCGTGCAGTTCGCGGAAATCGGGCACGCCGTGCTCGGCGACCGCTTCTACGGGCACGCTCGAGCGGAACGCCTCGCCCTGCACGCGTGGAAAATCGCCTTCCCGCATCCGCGCACGGGCGCACGCGTCGAACTCGAAAGCCCGCCGCCGGAATTTTTCTCGCGCTTCCTCCCCGCGGAGTGAAATCCGTTCCGCGGGAACGCTAAGAAAACCGCAAAGTCAAAGAGGGGAGAGGCGACATTCTTGTCGCTTCATCGAAATCCTCTTTGCACAAATTTTTTCCCGCGGATTTCGCGGATTCCCGCAGATTTTTTAAAACCGCAAAGTTAAAGGAAGTTTTGGGGAAGCGACATTCCTGTCGCTTTTTTGAAATCCTCCCCGCACAATTTTTTTGCCGCAGATGACACAGATTTCCGCAGATTTTTTAATCCACGAATTGCACGAATTACACGAAAAGGAGGGCAAGCGTCTCGCTTGCCCTCCGAAATCTCCCAAAAACAAACTTCCCTTTAAGCCTTAACCTTTAACCTTTTTATTTCACTTCGCCGTCAGCAGCGTTTTCGGCGGATTCAGATAAACCTTGTCGGCGTTTTCGATACACTTTGCCGCCGCCGCTTCAATTTTATCCAAATACTTCTCCGCCTGAGTCACCACTTCTTTCACCGCCCGACCGCGGGGGGATTTTTTATCCAGCGCGTTTAACTCGCTTTCCATCCCCGTTTTGAACAGGTTACAGGAGGCTGTAACGGCCTCAAAATACCGTTTATAGGCAAAGTTTAACACCCGTTCCGGTTCGGTAGCCTGCCGTGCTTGATCCAACGATACCACATTCAGCCCCAAAAGTTTAGGAGTCGGATGGCCGTAACAATCGGCATCAGGTGCTATCCTTGCCTTCGGCACAAACGCTCGCGGATTGTAAAGCGGGGTCCCCAGGGTGTTTTGCAGGCGATAGGTGACCTCATCCCCCCCCCCCGCAAAATACTCTTTTACCTGTTCGGGTGACCGCGCAATATCCTTTTTACGCGTTTCATACATCTTTTGGGGCTGCACCAAACTTAACGGCCACATATACATGCCGATATACTCGCCCCGTTTCACCCGCTTCATATCCAAACGTGGGACGGGCGACGCCCCCAGGTAATGGATGTTGCGGTTCACCACTTCGGTGAACGCTTTGACATACGCCAAATCATCCCCCTTTAACGACCGCAATGTGGCGTTAGAGGGCGCCACATAGGGGCGCTTTGTTTTGGGGTTCACGGCCGGCGTCTCCATCGGTTCATCCACAAATTTCGTCGCTTTTAATTCAAAAATATCAACAAATAATCCCGCTCTGTTATCAAAAGAAAGATTAATCATATTTGTTCCAACAAATCTACCCACTCCCCGTTTATCAACAACAAATGTGTTGACATCTCCCTCAAAGATCTGATACATGTCCTTATTATGCTCAATTAAATCCTTGAATACTTGCGGCAAGGCTTGGAACTGTGGCTCCTTTTGTATCCGTTTCCACATGGTTTCGGCATCTTCCGGAGACAGGGGATGACGATTTTTATATGTTTTTTCTTTCCAATTGACCGTTTCCCAGTCTACCTCGGCGGGTTGGTTTATTGAGCTCGTTTCCGCATGCGCTTCCACCAAAAAATGAACGAACGGCAAGGCGAACAAAACAAAGATTAGAAGAGATTTTTTCATGGAGGTTTTTCGTTTGTAGGATTTCGAAAATCGGGCCGGCGGGAACACCGCGTTCCCGCGACGAAAACGCCCCGTTTTCGAGTTCGCGCAATTTTGCAAAAAAAAAATGCGCGTCAAGCGCGAACGCGACGACGGGCTTTTCGCGCCCGAAAACGCCTCCGAATCCGCGCCCCCGCGGCGACTTATTCACAGACGGCGCGCGACGGACGCAGGAACGCCATGCGGCGAAAATGCGTCCTCTAAAAATCGGGCGCCTCACGGACGAAGGCAGGAATGCCTTCGCCCCCAAAGGCGGCGTTCCCGCGGAGCTCCGTTTCCCTGCTCCTCCGTTCCTCTGTGTCAAAAGAAGAGCTTAAAGGTTAAAGCTTAAAGGGGAAGTTTGTGCGGGCGGATTTCGCGGGCAAGCGGGACACTTACCCTCCCGTAAAATTCGCGTTCATTCGCGGTTTCAAAAAATCTGCGCCAATACGCGTCGTCTGCGGGAAAAAATTGTGAAAAGAGGATTTCAAAAAGCGACAGGAATGTCGCTTCCCCCCTTTTGACTTCGCGGTCTTTCTTCGCGTTCTTTGCGTTTGAAAAGATTTCCGCGGGCGGATTTCGGCGACGCGGTGGGGGCGCCGCATTCCCGAAACAAAAAGGCCGGAGGGGGAAAATTTCCGCCCTCCGACCTTCAAGCGTTTCGGGTTTCGAACGTCGCGTCACACGCCGAGCATGCCGGTGATGTTGCCGGCGGCGTCGAGGTCGATCGTTTCCGCGCAGGGCGCCTTCGGCAGCGCCGGCATGCGCATGATGTCGCCCGTGAGCGCGACGAGGAAGCCCGCGCCCGCGGCGATTTCGAAATCGCGCACGGTGATCTTGAAGCCGCGCGGGCGGCCGAGCTTGGCGGGATCGTCCGAGAGCGAATTCTGCGTCTTCGCCATGCAGATCATCATCTTGTCTCCGCCCGCGAGCGTGAGCGCGTCGAGCTTCTTCAGCGCCTTCGGGAGAATGACGACGCCGTCCGCGCCGTAGATTTCCTTCGCGATGATCTCGAGCTTCCGCGCGACGGGAACGTCGAGCGGGTAAAGCGGCGCGAACGCCGGCGAAGGCTTTTCGCAGGCTTCGCAGACGAGCTTCGCCAGCTCCGTGCAGCCCGCGCCGCCTTCGGCGAACGAGCCCGCGTAGGCGGCGGGAACGCCCTGCGAGGCGCAGAACTTTTCCACCGCGGCGAATTCCTCCGCCGTGTCCGTCGGGAATTTGTTGAGCGCGACGACGATCGGGCGGCCGAATTTCTTGGCGGATTCGATGTGCGCGCCGAGGTTTTCGAGCCCGCGCTCGACGGCGGCGACGTCCGGCTCGGTGAGTTCCTTGAGCCCCTTGCCGCCGTGCATCTTGAGCGCGCGGATCGTCGCGACGATGACGACGGCGTCGGGCGCGATGCCCGCCGTGCGGCATTTGATGTCGAAGAATTTTTCGCCGCCGAGATCGAACGCGAAGCCCGCCTCGGTGATCGCGTAGTCCGCGTGCGTCAGCGCCATCTTCGTCGCGATGACGGAATTGCAGCCCTGCGCGATGTTGGCGAAGGGGCCGCCGTGCACGAACGCGGGAACGCCCTCGACGCTGGAGACGAGGTTGGGCTTGAGCGCCTCCTTCAAGATCGCCATCAGCGAGCCCGTCACGCCGATTTCCTCGGCGAAGACCGGCTTGTTCTCGGCGTCGAAGCCGACGACCATCCGGTTCAGGCGCGCGCGCAGGTCGTCGTAGTCTTCGGCGAGGCAGAGAATCGCCATGATTTCAGAGGCGACCGTGATGTCGAAGCCGCTTTCGCGCGGCACGCCGTTGCCGGCGCAGCCGACGACGATATTGCGCAGCGCGCGGTCGTTCATGTCCACGACGCGCTTCCACGTGATGCGGCGCGGGTCAAGGCGCGTGTTGCGGAAGTAAAGCTTGTTGTCGATCGCCGCCGCGAGCAGGTTGTGCGCAGACGTGATCGCGTGAAAGTCGCCCGTGAACTGCAGATTGATTTCCGTCGCGGGCTGGACGGTGCTCTTGCCGCCGCCCGTCGCGCCGCCCTTGCGGCCGAAGACGGGCCCCATCGAGGGCTGGCGCAGCGCGAGCGCGACGCTCTTGCCGATGAGCTTCATGCCCTGAGCGAGACCGATGGACGTCGTCGTCTTGCCTTCGCCCGCCGGCGTCGGCGTGATCGCGGAGACGAGGATGAGCTTGCCGCGCTTCGTGCCGCGCTTGAGCTCGTCGAGCGAGATTTTTCCCTTGTCGCGGCCGTAAGGCTCGACCGCGTCGGCGGGGATGCCGAGTTGCTGTGCGAGTGAAAAAATCGGAAGGTTTTCCATAAGTGCCGGCGAGCATAGAAACGGAGCGGCGGGAACGCAAGCGACGATTCGCCGAAACAGATTTTTTCGCGCCCGCGAAGCGCGAGCACGATTTTTTCTGTTGACGAGCTCGCGCTTCCGTGGTTCAATGGTTTTCACATTTCTTTTTTGGGGGTGTAGCTCAATTGGTAGAGCGTCTGCATGGCATGCAGAAGGTCGTCGGTTCGATTCCGATCATCTCCACCATTTTCCTTCCCGAATCGCCCGCAATCCCGCATAAACAAAGGGATTGCGGGCTTTTTCGCGTCTTTCCGCCCTACGCGAAAATGCCCGCGCGGGAACGCCGGGGCGGCTACGCGTCGTCGCGGGCGAGCTCGTCGCGGGCGTTCTTGATCATGAAGTGGAGGCGGTTGAGGACGTTCGCCTCGGAGGTGCCCGAATCGAAGTCGAGGAAGAGCAGGTTCATCTTCGGGTAGAGGCGCTTCACGCGCTTTTCGACGCCTTTCGCCACGATGTGGTTCGCGATGCAGCCGAAGGGCTGCAGCGAGACGGCGTTGTTCACGCCGTGCTCCGCGAACGAGGCGAACTCCGCGGGAATGAGCCAGCCTTCGCCGAACTGCGCCGCGAGGTTCACGATCGCGCCGCCCTTCTTCGCCTTTTCCTCAATGCTCCCGAAGGGCCGGTAGCGGCGGAACGCGCGGCACGCCCAGTCCGCCTTCGCGATCGCGGAGCGCGCGATCATCGAGAACGCGAGCGTGAAGCCCCAGGTGCGCAGCGAGCGGTGCGCGAGGTTGAGCTTCACGTTGATCTTGTTGTTCACGATGTCCTGAATCATGAAGTCCGTGACGTTCGGAATGATCGGCTCCACGCCGTTTTCGACGAGCCACGACACGACGTTCTTGTGCGAGAACGAATTGTATTTGACGAAGATCTCGCCGACGATGCCGATCGCGGGAACGCGTTCCGCGCGCACGGGAACGGCGTCGAACTCCTCCGCCGCGCGGCGCAGCAGGCGGAACATCTCGCTCACGCGGTTCCAGCGCACGCAGGGAATGAGCGCCGCCATGTAGCTGTCGCGCAGCTTCGCCGCCGTTCCCGCGACCTGTTCGCGCACGACGGTCGAGTAGTACATCTGCGAAATGCAGTCGCCGAAGACGATCGCGGAGACGGCGCGCTTGGCGATCTTCGACAGCGAGAAGCGCATGCCCGGCTGGTCGTTGATCGGCGAAGTGCCCACGCCGAGCGCGACGACGGGAACGTCGCCGTAGCCCGCGTTCGCGAGCGCCTTCTTGATGAGCGTGAGGTAGTTCGTCGCGCGGCACTGCCCGCCCGTCTGCGAAATGCCGACGGCGACTTCGTCGCGGTCGTATTTTCCGGAATCGAGCGCCTTGACGATGTCGCCCACGCACAGCGTCGCCGGATAGCAGATTTCGTTGTTGGAATGCTTCAGCCCGTATTCGACGGTCTGCTCGTCGCTCGGCGGGAGCATGACCGCCTTGTAGCCGCAGGATTCGAGCGCGGGCTTGATGATCGGCGAAAGGTAGCCGGAAATGAACGGGTAGAGAATGGTGCGGCGGCGGTCCTCGTCGCGGAAGACGGCGGTGTGCTTCGGCGGCGTCCGGCGCGCGCGCGTTCCCGCGAGCCCGCTCTTGAACTTGAGGCTCTCGATCAGCGAGCGCAGGCGCAGCTTGAGCGAGCCGACGTTGTTCACGTCGTCGATCTTCAGGATCGTGATGTTCTTCCCGCCGCGGCGGAGAATGTCCGAGACCTCGTCGATGATGAACGCGTCGGGCCCGCAGCCGAACGACGTCATCTGCACGTAGTGCACGGAGGCGTCCGCCTCGGCGACGAAGCGCGCCGCCTTGAGGATGCGCGTGACGTAGGTCCACTGCAGCACGCCGTTGATGCCGTCGAGCGCGTCGTCGTCGGAAAAGCGCACGACGTCCTCGGTGACGACGTCCGCGCCGAAGTCCGCCGCCATGTCGGAGATCTTGTGCTGCACGAGCGGGTCCGTGTGGTACGGGCGCCCGGCGAGCAGCAGCGTCATGCGGCCGTTCTTCCGCGCGTTCTCGAGAATGCTCTTCGCCTTGTCGCAGAGCTCGTGCGTGAATTTGCGCTGCGCGTTGAGCGCGACGGAGAACGCCGGCTCGAAGACGTGCTTCGGCACGCCGAGCCCGTGCAGGTATTTGTAGCAGGCGCGGCGGAGCAGCTTTTCGTCGGAAAACGTGACGACGGGCGAATCCAGCGGCACGCCGTATTTTTCGCGCGTCTCCATCGCGGAGGCGATGACCTGCGAATAGCTCGAAACGATCGGGCAGTTGAAGCTGCCGTTCGCCTCCTTGTCCTCCATGCGTTCCCGCACGACGTAGGGCATGAAGATGCGCTCGACCTTGCGGTTCACGAGGTCGAGCACGTGCCCGTGCGTCAGCTTCGCGGGGAAGCAGATGTTGTCGGACATCACGGAATGCAGCCCCTTTTCGTAAAGCGGCATCGTCGAAGTCGCCGAGAGCACGACGTCGAATCCGCACTCGGTCAGCAGCGCGTTCCAGAACGGGAAGTTCTCGAACGCGTTGAGCGCGCGCGGAATCCCGATCCGGCGCTTCGGCGTTCCCGCGGGAACGGTTTTTTCGGAAGACGCGGCGCGCTCCGCGGGAACGGCGCAGCGGCGGAAGATGCGCGAATACTTGAACGCGTACATGTTCTCGCCCTTGCGGAAGTCGCCGCCCTTGTTCGTGAAGATCTTCTCGCACTTGTTCCCGGAATAATACGTGTTCCCGTTGTCGAAAAGGAACTCGCGCACCTGACAGCGGTTCGTGCAGCCCGGGCACGTGAGCTGCTTTTCCTTGTAGGCGTTGTGACGGGCGAGGCGTTCGAGCGGCGTTCCCGCGGCGTCCGCGCCCTCCGTCGCCGCCGCCGAAGCGGACTTCGCGAAATGCTCCGACGCGACGAGCGCGCAGCCGTAGGCGCCCATCAGCTCGGGCATGTTCGTGAAGACGACGGATTTTCCCGTCAGAATCTCGAACGCGCGCACGACCGAGAGATTGCGGAACGTACCGCCCTGCACGACGATATTGTCGCCGAGCTCGGAGACGTCGCGGATCTTCAGCACCTTGTGCAGGCAGTTCTTGACGATGGAGAAGCTCAGCCCCGCCGCGATGTCGGGAACGCCCGCGCCCTCGCGCAGGCACTGCTTGACCTTCGAGTTCATGAACACCGTGCAGCGCGTGCCCAGATCGCACGGCGCCTCGGAGAAGCACGCCATGCGCGCGAACTCCGCCACGGGATGCTTCAGCGACGCCGCGAACGCCTCCACGAACGAGCCGCAGCCCGACGAGCACGCCTCGTTGATTTCGAGCCGGTTGATCGCCTGGTTCTCCACGAAGATCGCCTTCATGTCCTGCCCGCCGATGTCGAGAATGAACGAGACGTCCGGCCTGAACTTGCGCGACGCGCGGTAGTGCGCGATCGTCTCGACGACGCCCTCGTCCAGATTGAACGCGGACTTCACGAGGTCTTCGCCGTAGCCCGTGACGCAGCTGCGCGCGATGCGGATGCGCGTTCCCGCCGCGCGGCACTGCGCGAGCAGCGCGTTCAGCCCTTCCTCGACGGTGCCGAGCGCGTCGCCCTGCGATTTCTTGTAGAAGCGGTAGAGCACGCGTTCCCGCGAGTCGGTGACGACGATCTTCGTCGTCGTCGAGCCCGAGTCGATGCCGAGAAAGCACGGCGAGCCGTCGTGCTCCGCGAGCGGGATTTCCGGAATCACGCCGCCGCGCTTCGCGGCGAACCACGCGTCGAAATCCGCCTCGTCGCGGAACAGTCGCGGGAGCGCTCCCGCGCGCGGCGCGCGGCCGACGGCGTTCTTCTGCGCCGCGACGAGCGCCGGCATTTCCGAAAGCCGCGGGAACGCCTTCGCCGAGTCCTTTTCGCCCGCGCGCCGCGCCGCGTCCGCGCACGCCGTGAGCGCGCAGCCCCACGCGGGAACGATCGCCGCGTTTTCGCAGACGACGCAGTCCTCCTCGCGCAGATTCAGCTCCTCGACGAACGCCCGCCGCAGCGCGGGAATGAACGCGAACGGACCGCCGCAGAAGAACGCCTTGGGCAGAATGTCGAAACCGCGCGCGAGGTTGCCGATGCACTGCAGCGCCACCGCGTGGAAGATCGACGCCGCGATGTCCTCGCGCGAGACGCCGCGCGCGAGCAGGTTCTGAACGTCCGTCTTGGAAAACACGCCGCAGCGCGACGCGATCGGGTGCACCGTCTTCGCCGCGAGCGCGAGGTCGGACAGCTCCGAAACGTCGCGCCCGAGCAGCGTCGCCATCTGGTCGATGAACGCGCCCGTGCCGCCCGCGCAGCTGCCGTTCATGCGAATGTCGGGCGATTTCCCCTCCTCGAAGAAAATCATCTTCGCGTCCTCGCCGCCGATGTCCACGAAGGTCCGGGTGTCCGGATATTTCGCGCGGACGACCTCCGCCGCCGCGACGACCTCCTGCACGAACGGAAAGTTCCCGCGCTCGGCGACGCCCATGCCCGCCGAGCCCGTGACGACGAGATTCACCGCTCCGTCGCCGAGCTTCGCGAGCGCGTTCCCGAATCCGATTTCGAGCGCGCCGAAAATGTCCGCGTGGTGCCGCCGATACTCGGAATGAACGACGTCGCCGTTCCCGTCGGCGAACACCAGCTTCAGCGTCGTCGAACCGACGTCCAGCCCCACATTGTAAATTTTTTCTTCCATAAGAAACGGAAATCGCCCGAAACGCGTTCCCGCGTCATTCCTTCACCTCGATCTTCAGCGCCAGCATCGCGTTGCGGATCACGGTCTTCTTGTGCTGCTCGAGCGTGTCGCGGTAGCGCTCCGGATCGCGGTCCATCAGCGTCGCCTTCAGAATCGGCGAGACCAGAAACGGAAAAATGCACTGCCCGTAAAGCGAGAGGCAGAACGACTGCGCGTCGAAGTTCTTCAGCTTCTGCTTCTTCGCGAACTCGTCGAGGAGCTTCACCGCGTAGGCGATGTTCCCGTGGCGGCTCTCGACCTCAAGAAACAGCTTCGCCATGCCCTCCGGATCGCGGTAGATCTGATTGATGACGAAGTGCGGCGCCAGCGGCGTTCCCGCGAGCAGATCGACGTATTTGTTCACGAAGAGCCGCACCTTCTTCTCCGGCGTCTCGCCCCCGCGGATGATTTCGCCCAGCTGCGGCATGAACTCCTCGATGATGTCCTTGAAGATCGCCTGGAAGAGATTCTCCTTCGTGCGGAAATAATAGTGCAGCGACGGACGGGAAATCCCCGCCTCCGCCGCGATGTCGCTCATCGAAGTCGCCTCCAGGCCCTTCGAAATGAAAACTTTTTTCGCCGCATGAAGAATCTGCGTCTCGGTCTTCGTCTTTCTGTTCATGATTTTTTGAAAAAGGGCGCGTATGACAGCACTGACTGACAACACTGTCAAACTCGAAAGTCCGATTTCGGCGGACGGGAAATCCCTCCGCCGCGACTGGGCGCGCCCATGTTTTTCTGACAGCGTCGCCGCCTCCCCTTTTCGTCTCCCGAATTCGCCCGCGCGACCGCGACGGGGAGCAAAATGCGTTTGCGTTCCCGCGCGGGAACGGCAATGCTTTCGACTCCATTCCAAACACGAAAATGAGTAACGACAATTCTGCGTCACCTCTTTCCACCTGGGCGAAGAACATCGCCCCTTCACCGACTTTGGCGGTCGACGCCAAGGCAAAAGCCCTCAAGGCGGCGGGCAAGGACGTCTGCGGATTCGGCGCCGGCGAGCCGGATTTCGACACGCCGCAGTTCATCCGCGAGGCCTGCGCCAAGGCGCTCGCCGAAGGCAAGACGCGCTACGTGCCCACGCCGGGCATTCCCGCCCTGCGCAAGGCGATCGCGGCGGACTACGCGGCGCGCGGCTTCCGCGGCGTGGACGAGACCTGCGTCGTCGTCAGCCCCGGCGGAAAAATGTCGTGCTATCTTTCGATTCTGGCGCTCGTCAGCCCGGGCGACGAAGTCGTCATTCCCGCGCCGTATTGGGTGAGTTATCCGGAGATGGTCAAGCTCGCCGGCGGGAGCGTGAAGGTCGTCCCGACGACGGACGCGACGGGCTTCAAGATGTCCGCCGAACAGCTCCGCGCGGCGATCACGCCGAAGACGAAGCTGCTCGTCCTCACGTCGCCGTCGAATCCGACGGGCGCGGTTTACACGCGCGCGGAACTCGAGGCGCTCGTGAACGTCGCCGTCGAGGCGGGCATCTACGTGCTTTCCGACGAAATCTACGGCGCGCTCACCTACGACGGCGCGGAATTCGTTTCGCCCGCGACGTTCTCGGACGCGGCGGCGGAGCGCGTCGTCACGGCGTCGGGCTTCGCGAAGGCCTACGCG
The DNA here is from genome assembly GCF_050314555.1 of Candidatus Spyradosoma sp. SGI.093. Taxonomy (NCBI): domain Bacteria; kingdom Pseudomonadati; phylum Verrucomicrobiota; class Opitutia; genus Candidatus Spyradosoma; species Candidatus Spyradosoma sp. SGI.093. The sequence continues at coordinate 293,819 of NZ_JBNPNH010000001.1, forward strand.
ATGACGGGCTGGCGTCTCGGCATCGTCGTCGCGCCGAAGCCGATCGCGGGCGCGATCGCGAAGCTGCAGAGCCAGATGTCCTCGAACTGCACGACGTTCGCGCAGTACGGCGCGCTCGCGGTCTATGAGCAACCCGAACTCGCGAAGGCCGCCGTGGCGGAAATGCTCTCGCACTTCGACCGTCGCCGCAAGATGCTCTGCGACGCGCTGAACGCGATTCCGGGCGTTTCGTGCTACCGCTCTCAGGGCGCGTTTTATCTGTTCCCGAACATCGCCTCGTTCGGCATGTCCTCGACGGAATTCGCGGAAAAGCTCCTCGAAGAAGAGCTCGTCGCCGTCGTTCCCGGCTCGGCGTTCGGCGCGGAAGGCTACATGCGTCTCAGCTACGCGACCGCGGACGAAACCATCAAAAAAGGCGTCGAGCGCATCGCGCGTTTCTGCGCGCGGCACGCGAAGTGAGCGGACGCTCGTCCGAAGGCCGCGGGACGCCCGCGAAGGCGCAGCCCTTCGTCGTTCCCGCGGCCGCCGGCGCGCCCGCGACGATTCCCTTTTCTTTTTCCCCTCAAATTTTCAACCGTTCAAACTTTTCAAAAAAATGGCAGGCGTAGGCAAACTCCTCAAACAGGCTCAGAAAATGCAGAAGAAGATCGAAGAAGCGACCCAGGCGCTCTTCGACGAAAAGATCGAAGTCTCTTACGGCGGCGGCGCGGTGAAGCTCGTGATGAACGGGCACAGCGAGCTGAAGTCGCTCGAGCTCGACCCGGAATTTCTCAAGGAAGACAAGGCCGCCGTCGAGACCGCGCTGCTCGCGGCGTTCACGGAAGCGACCGAAAAGGCGAAGGCGCTCAACAAGGAACGCATGCAGGCGGCGACCGCGGGCTTCACGCTCGGCGGCATGGGCATGTGATCTTCCCCGCATGTCCCTCTTCGACGACGCGCGCGCGGAACTGAAAAAGCTCCCCGGACTCGGCTTCCGATCCGCGGAACGCATCGCGTTGCACCTGCTCGTCGAGCATCCGGAGGCGCTCCCGCCGCTGCTCACGGCGCTCGCCGAAGCCGCGCGCAAGATCACGCGCTGCCGGCTCTGCGGCAATCTCGCCGAGGGCGGCGAAGACGCGCTCTGCCCGATCTGCGCGGACGCGCGGCGCGACCCGTCGCGGCTCTGCGTCGTCGAGCACGTGCCCGACCTGATGGCTCTCGAGCGCGCCGGCGCGCACGACGGGCTTTACTGCGTGCTGCACGGGCGCCTTTCGCCGATCCGCGGCGTCGGCCCCGAACAGCTCAACTTCAAGGCGCTGGAGGCGCGCCTCGCCGACGGGAACGTCGAGGAAATCATCCTCGCGCTCTCCAACGACATCGAGGGCGAGGCGACCTGCCACTACATCCGCGAGACGCTGCTGAGCGCGTTCCCGCAGGTGAAGGTTTCGCGCATCGGCTTCGGCCTGCCCTCGGGCGCGACGCTGAATTTCGCCGATTCCGCCACGCTGAAGAACGCGCTCGATTCGCGCAGAAACTTCTGACCCCGCGGACGCGATGACGGAACGGCTCGAAAAATACTGGCTCGAAAAAGCCCGCACCGCGCTCGGCGTTCCCGCGACGGAAAGCGACGAAAGCGTCCTCGAAAAAATCCGCCCGCGCGTCGCCGAGCTCAGCGATCTCTTCACGACGGAACGCCCCGAGCGCTTCCGCGACTACATGAGCGACCCGCGTCTGCTCGCCGCCTACGGGCTTTTCTTTTTCCCGCAGAGCTTCGCGCGGGCGAGCTTCGCGGCGCGACGTCTTCTCGGTTTCTGCGCGCGCGTTCCCGCGCCGGGAGACGCGCCGATCCGCGTGCTCGACCTCGGCAGCGGCGCCGCGCCGACGGGCCTCGCCTTCGCCGCCGCGCTGCGGGAACGCTTTCCGGAACGCGCGGTCGAGCTCGTCGCCGCCGACCGTTCCCGCGCCGCGCTCGACGCGATTCCCGCCTCGCTTTTCGACGGCGTCCGCGTCCGCGCCGAAGCCGCCGACCTCAAGAATTTCCCGTGCCCGCGCGGCGCGTTCGACTTCGTCACGCTGGGCTGGTCGCTGAACGAAATCGTTCCCGCGGACGACGACTTTTCCGGCGAAAAGGCGCTCGCCTACCTGAAGCGGCTCGCCGCCGCGCTCGCGCCGACGGGAACGCTCGTCGTGCTCGAGCCCGCGCTGAAGACGACGACGGAGCGCCTCCAGCGCGTCGGCGACCGTTTCGCGGCGACGCCGGGACAGCCGCTTTTCCGCGTCGCGCCCGAGCTCGGCGACCACGCCGACCCGCTGCTCGCCGAAGGCGGCGAAACCTGGAACCACGAAGTGCGCCGCTGGACGCCGCCTCCCGCGCTCGAATTCATCAACCGCAGGCTTTTCCGCGAAATCCAGGTCGTCAAGTTCTCCTGGTGCGCTCTCGGCGCGGCGCCGCTCCTCCTTCCCGAACCGCCCGCGGGAGCGCCGTTCCTGCTCCGCCTCGTCTCGCCGATGGAAATCACGAAGCCCGCGCTGCGCTTCGTCGGCGTGACGCCCGACGGCAGAAAAATCCGCGTCGAAATTCCCGCGCGCGGGCTCCCGAAAAGCGAACGCAAACGCTTCGCGGAATCCTGGGAACGCGGCGACGTCGCCGCGCCCGCGGGAACGCTCTCCGAACTCGGCGAGCCCGGACATTTCCGCTTTTCGGGAACGCTGATCAAAATCGCCTGAACCTCAAAAATTTTCCGCCGCCGTGACGCCGCCTTCCAAAAACGCTTCGACGCGAGATTCGCGGGCCCGCCGCCTCGGAATCGCCCTGCTCGTCGGCTTCGTCGTTCTGCTCGCGTTCGTCGCGCAGACGTGGTTCGTCACGGCCTACCGCGCGCGCGAACGCTTCGCGCTGTATTTCCCGCAGACGATTCAGGGGCTTTCCGTCGGCGCCAACGTGCTCGCCGACGGCAGAAAAATCGGCCAGGTCGAATCCGTCGAGCTGCGCAGTCTCGAACGCGACGGCGTCGCGACGCACTGCGCGCTCGTCACGATCTTCGTCGACGTCCGCCGCGTCATGCCGCGCGCGCCAGCGTCGATGAGCCGCGGCGACGTCCGCGAACGCCTCGACCGCGCCGTCGAAGCCGGTCTTCGCGCGCGCCTGCTGATGCCGTCGCCGCTCGCCAACGGCCTCTGCATCGAGCTTTTTCTGGACAAATCGAAGCCCGTGCGGCTCGTCCACGACGCCGGCAACGACGTGCCCGAAATTCCGACGATTCCGGGCTCGATCACGGAAATCGTGGACGGTGTCAACGCCTTTTTCGAAAAATACAGGCCCGATGAAATCCCGCGCCGCTTCGAGGACGCGAAAAGGCAGCTGCGCGAAATCGAAGACGCCTTCGACGCCGCCTCCGTCGCGGACGCCGACGCCGCCCTGCTCCGCGCCTTCGAAAATCTGAACCGGGCGCTCGACCCCGACCTCGCGGCACGCCGCGTGAAGGCGCTCGACGACGCGCTCGCCGCCCTCGCGGACGCGCTCGAAAGCGGCGAAGGCGATTCCGCCGCGCTCCGCGAAGCCGCGGAAACGGCTCTGCGGGATTTTTCCGGACAGCTCCGCGACGCCGCCGAAGCCTTCCGCGCGGCGACGGATTCGCTCGACGGCGAAGCGCTGCGCAAGATCGAGACCGCCCTGCGCGACCTCCGCGAAACCTTGGCGCCGCTCCGCCGCGAAATCCCGTGACCCCGCGGACGCGCCTTTTCAGCGCTCGGCGAAGGGATTGCGGAGAAGGAGGGACGTCGGCCTGCCGTCGGTGAGGACGAGCGGGAAGCCGACCCAAAGGTATTTTTCGCCGCGCGGGAAATCGCTTATCGCGGGAACGTTCCCGTCCGCGTCCGGCGGCTGCAGGCGCGCGACGACGCGGTTGTTCCCGTCCACGAGAACGGCGACGAAGGGCTGCGGGAACGGCATCGGCGCGGGAACGCCGTCGGCGGATTTCTTCTCGGCGTGCGCGTATTCGATTTTGAGGCGCAGCGGCGCGCCGGGCGTCCGCAGCTCGGCTTCGTCGTTCACGACGCGCGCGCGCAGCACGCCGCCCGCGTCCGTGCGGGCGATGCTCGCCATGTCCACCGCGTCGCGGAACGAGGCGAAGAACGCGAACGCCGCGGCGGCGGCAACGAGAATCCAAAGCGCGAGACGTTTCACGGCGGCTTCAGCGTCCCGTCGGTTTCGCGTCTCCGCGCAGGGCGGCGGCGCGTTCGAAGAGCGTCGGATGCGAATAATGGAACGCGCTGTAGAGCGGGTGCGGCGTAAGGTTGGCGAGGTTTTCCGTGTGCAGCTTTTCGAGCGCGGAAATGAGCGGCTCGGGCGTTCCCGTGATCTCCTTCGCGAACGCGTCCGCCTCGTATTCGTGCCTGCGGGAAAGGCGGTTCGTCAGCGGCGAAAGCCAGAATCCGAAAAGCGGGAAGATCTTTCCGAGCAGCAGCAGCGCGGGAACGAACATGAAGCCGTCGCGGAACTCGAAGCCGAACGCCTCGAAGAATTCCGGCCGCCCGAGCGTCCACCCGACGAGCCCGAACACGACGAAGCAGGCGACCGCGGCGAAGACGAGCCCCTTCGCGACGTGCCCGCGCCGGGAATGCCCGATTTCGTGCGCGAGCACCGCCTCGATTTCGGCGGGCGAAAGCTGCGCGATCAGCGTGTCGTAGATGACGATGCGGCGCCATTTCCCGAAGCCCGTGAAGAACGCGTTGGAATGCCCGGAACGCTTCGAGCCGTCGATGACTTCGATCTTTTCGGCGACGAAGCCGGCGCGCGTCGCGAGCGCTTCGAGGCGTTCCCGCAGCTCGCCTTCCGGCAGCGGCGAAAGCTTGTTGAAGAGCGGCAGAATCCATTTCGGGAAAACGACGATCAGTGCCAGCTGAAACGCGAAGACCGCGCACGCCGCGAAGATCCACCACGTCCGCGGGAGCGCGTGATAAAACGCCGAAAGCGCCCAGACGAGCGGCACGCCGATGACGAAGCCGAGCGCGACCGACTTCACCTGGTCCGTGATCCACAGCTTCGCCGTGCTCTTGTTGAAACCGTATTTTTCCTCGATGCGGAACGTCGAATACAGATCGAACGGAATGCTCGTCAGCGAGAGCGCGACGGAAATCGCCGCGAGCGCGACGCCCTCGCGCCAGACCTGCGCCCACGAGCCGACGGCGACCGCGTCCGCACCGAGCAGCGTTCCCGCGAACGCGCACAGCGGCGCGTAGAGAAAAAGCACGAGCGCGGCGGACCAGAGCGCGTCCCAGGCGGTCTCGACCATGCCGAAATCCGTCTTCTCGACGGTGTAGTTCACGGTCTTGCGGTAATTCGCGTAAAGCCCGTCGCCGAGCTTGGGCGCCGTGGCGAAACCGTTCGCCTCGAATTCGTCCGCCTTCGCGAGCGCGTAGGCGCGGTTTTTCCGTTCCAGCCAAAAATCCGCCGCCGTCTTCGCGAGCAGCAGAATCAGAAAGGCGATCTGCAGGTGACTCATGGCGCGCGAGCCTACGCGCTTCGCCGCGGGAACGCAACGCGCTTTCAAAATCCGCGGGAACGCGAAAACGAACAGGGATTTCGGGGATTTTAAGGGATTCGATTCGCTCCCGCGGAGCTCTGTTTCTTCGTTTCTCCGTTCCTCTGTGTTTAAAGGAGAGCTTAAAGGTTAAGGCTTAAAGGTTAAAGGGGAGTTTGTGCGAAAAGGATTTCGGGGAAGCGACAGGAATGTCGCCTCTCCCATGAAACTTTTCTTTAACTTTGCGGGTTTCCGGGGCATACGGGACGGGCGCGCTCATGCAAAAACACGGCGGCGCGGGAAGGCGGATTTTCGGCTTTAAAAAGTTTCGGCGAAATCCTATTTTTCCGCGAAAATCGGTTATTTTGCAAACGACATGAATCAAGAAAAATCTTCAAGTCTGGCGCAGGAGGCGGCGCGTTATCACGCGTTCCCGCGCCACGGAAAAATCGAGGTTCTCCCGACCGTTCCCTGCGCGTCTCAACAGGATCTGACGCTCGCCTACACGCCCGGCGTCGCCGCGCCCTGTCTCGAAATCCGCGACGATCCCGCGAAAGCGGCGCTCTACACGGCGCGCGGCAATCTCGTCGCCGTCGTCTCCAACGGCACAGCCGTTCTCGGGCTCGGCGACATCGGTCCGCTCGCGGGAAAGCCCGTCATGGAAGGCAAGGGGCTGCTCTTCAAGGCGTTCGCCGACGTGGACGTCTTCGACATCGAGCTCGCGGCGCGGACGCCCGACGAGGTCGTCGCCGCCGTGAAGGCGCTCGAGCCGACGTTCGGAGCAATCAATCTCGAAGACATCAAGGCGCCGGACTGCTTCGAAATCGAAGATCGGCTGAAGGCGGAGCTGAAGATTCCCGTCTTCCACGACGACCAGCACGGCACCGCCGTCATCACGGGCGCGGCTCTCCTCAACGCCGCGGAGCTCACCGGGCGCGACATCTCGAAGATGAAGGTCGTCGTCAGCGGCGCGGGAGCGGCGGCGATCGCCTGCACGCGCTTTTATCTTTCGCTCGGCGTCCGCCGCGAGAACGTGTGGATGTTCGACTCGAAGGGACTCGTCCACGCCGCGCGCGCGGACCTGCACGCGAGCAAGCGCGAGTTCGCGCAGGAAAAGCCCTGCACGATGGCGGAAGCGCTCGCGGGCGCGGATCTCTTTCTCGGGCTTTCGCGCAAGGGGCTGCTCACGAAGGAGCTCATCGGACTCATGGCGCCTTCGCCGATCGTCTTCGCGTGCGCGAATCCCGATCCGGAAATCACCTACGAAGACGCCAAGGCGGCGCGCCCGGACTGCATCATGGGCTCCGGCCGCTCCGACTGGCCGAACCAGATCAACAACGTTTCCTGCTTCCCGTTCCTGTTCCGCGCGGCGCTCGACGTGCGCGCGACGCAGATCACCGAAGAGATGAAGATCGCCGCCGCGAAGGCGCTCGCCGCGCTCGCGAAGGAGCCCGTTCCCGAATCCGTCGTCGAGGCGTACGGCGGAGAAAAATTCTCCTTCGGCGTCGATTACGTGCTGCCCAAGCCGCTCGACCCGCGCATTCTCGAGCGCGAGAGCGTCGCCGTCGCGAAGGCCGCCGCGGAATGCGGCGTCGCGCAGGCGCCGATCGCCGACCTCGAAGCCTACGAAAAATCGCTGCGGGAACGCGTCGCGAAGACGCGGGAACGCCTCCGCGCGAACGCGGAGCGCGTGAAGGCCGCCGACTGAGAGAAGAAAGTTTTCCGTGATGTCTCCGACGCGAAACGTTTCCGGGGCGTCTCCCGCCGAACTCGCCGCGCGCGTGCTCGCCGCCGCGAAGGCGCGCGGGAACGCGACGCTCGCCTGCGCCGAATCGTGCACGGGCGGCGCGGTCGCGTCCGCGCTGACGGACGTTCCCGGCGCGAGCGCCGTCTTCCGCGGCGGCGTCGTCGCCTATTCCGTCGCCGTGAAGCGGAGCGCGCTCGGCGTTCCCGCGGAAACGCTGGCGCGCTTCGGCGTCGTCTCGCGCGAGTGCGCGGAAGCGATGGCGCGCGGCGCGGTGCGGACGCTGGGCGCGGATTTCGCCGTCGCGACGACGGGCGTCGCCGGCCCCGGTCCGCAGGACGGCGTTCCCGCGGGCACGGTCTGCATCGCCGTCGCCGCGCCGGACGCGACGTTTTCCGAAACCGTTTTTTTCCCGGGCGAAACGCGGGAACGCGTCAAATCCCTCGCGACGCGCGCGGCTCTCGGTCTCCTCGCGGACGTTCTGAGCGGAAAGGAAAAGTGACGGAGTGACGGAGTTATGAGGTTATGGAAGTTCATTGAGTTCGGCTTCGCCGAAAGGATTTTCAAAAACTCTTCTTCGCGGAGCGAAACACAATCAACTTCATAACCTCCATAACCTCATCACCTCATAACCTTTTCCTTACACCTTCCGCCCTGCGCGCACTGAACAACGTCCTTTTCCGTTTGCGCCGCGGGCGCGGGAGCAGCAGAATCATCCGCCATGACGAAAAAAGAACGCGCGCAGTTCGTCGCCGACACGCTGGAACGCCTTTACCCGGAAACGCCCATTCCGCTGAAGCACAAGGACGCGTTCACGCTGCTCGTCGCCGTCGTGCTCTCCGCGCAGTGCACGGACAGGCGCGTGAACGAAGTGACGCCCGCGCTCTTCGCGCTCGCGGACACGCCGCAGGCGATGGCGCGCCTCGCGCCCGAGACGGTCGAGGCGATCATCCGCCCCTGCGGGCTTTCCCCGCGCAAGTCGCGCGCGCTCGTTTCGCTCTCGCGCGACATCGTCGAGAAATTCGGCGGGCGCGTTCCCGCGAACTTCGAAGACCTGGAATCGCTCGACGGCGTCGGGCACAAGACGGCGTCGGTCGTGATGTCGCAGGCGTTCGGCGTTCCCGCGTTTCCCGTGGACACGCACATTCACCGCCTCGCCGCGCGCTGGCGGCTCTCTTCGGGGAAAAACGTCGAACAGACCGAGCGCGACCTCAAGGCGCTCTTCCCACGGGAACGCTGGAACCGGCTGCACCTTCAGATCATTTTCTACGGCCGCGAACACTGCACGGCGCGCGGCTGCGACGGGCACGTCTGCGAAATCTGCCGCGCGCTCAACGGGCCGCAAAAAAGCTTAAAGGTTAAAGGTTAAAGGGTTTAAGGGTTGGGGAAACGCGCCCCGACGGGGCGAAACAAAGATAACCCCATGCGCGTGTTCTTCTACGCGAAGAAAAAATGACGGGAACGCCGCGGGCGGGCGCGAAAAAAGGGACGGGCCGCTTCGCCCGTCCCTTTCGCGTTTTCGCCGCCGAAGCGCTCAGAACGAAAGCTTCGCGCCCGCGAAGGCCCCGAATCCGGGAGCTTCGTAGCCGATGTTGTAATCGTCGTATTCGCGGTCGAGCGCGTTCTCGAGACGCCCGAAAACCGAGAACTTTTCTCGTCCGTCCGCGTAGCGCGCGACGACCCAGCTGCCGTACACGCGCGCGACGAAGTAGTCGCCCATGTCCGCCTGCGCGTAGGGCCACGTCGGCTGACCGCCTTCGCGTCCCTTGACGAACGTTCCCGAAGCGCCGACCGTGAAGTCTTCCGCGAACGTCCATTCCGCGCCGAGCGTTCCCATGAACTGCGGCACGAGCTTCAGGCGCTCGTCCGTCTTGCGGTCCCACGCGTCCTGGAACGTGGCGTTCCCGTAAACGCGCAGCCCGGAAATCGCCTCGGGAGCCCATTCCGCCGTCAGCTCGACGCCGTTCGAACGCGCCTCGTCGATGTTGCGGAGAACCGCCGGATAGACGGAATAGTCCGCGACGAATTTGTCCTTCGTGTCGATGAGGAAGAGCGTCGCGCCGACGTTCACCTGCTTGTCGAAGAGCTCCTGCTTGACGCCGATTTCGTAGGAAGTCGATTTCTCCGCTTCGAGCGAATCCGCGGCGACGTTGCCCCAGTTCGGCGAAAGATCCGTGTAGCTCGGCGTGCGGAAGCCCGTCGAGATTTTCGCGAAGACGCTCGTTCCCGTCGCGTCGAAACGATACTGCGCCGCGAGCTCGTACGTCGTCCTGTCGCCGTACTTGTTCGTGTCCGTGTAGCGCACGCCGGCGGAAAGCTTCAGATCCTTGACGAGTTCCCACTGCGCGTTCGCCCAGACGGAATTGCTGTACTGCAGCAGGCTCGCGGGAACGCCGCCCCAAGACGGATCGCCTCGCGCGAACGCGTCGTCCTGAATGAAATCATAGCCCGCGGAAACGAGCAGATTTTCGAACGCCTGCCAATCCCACTGCATGGAGACCTGCTGCGCCTTGTTCTCGTTGTCCACGAGACCGCCGACGTAGCCTTCCGACTTGTATTCGGAATACGAATACAGGATTTTCCCCTGCAGGTTCTCGAGCGGCCTGACGACGAGCTCCGGAGAAATCATCCACGACGTGTCCTTTTCGCGGTCGGTGTAGCTCTTAGTGTAAGGCGAAATTCCGTCGCCCGGGCAGCCGTAGTCCTTTTGGAAAACGCGCCCGACGAGATTGAGCGAGAGCTTGTCGGAAATCTCCCAGTCGAGACGCGGTAGAAACGCCGTCTGCTCGTAGTCGTTGTTCCAGTTGTAGCCGTCGGAGGCGGAATAGGAAAGCCCCGCGGAAAAGCCGAGCCCGGAGGGCAGGTCGGTTTCGAAGCCGTCGGTGTTTCCGGCGATTTCCGCGCCGAAGGTGCGCGTGCCCCAGCTGCCGCCTTCGCCCCAGATCGAGCCGGTCGGCTTGTCGTAGTCGAGCCCGTTGCGCGTGCGCAGATCGATCGCGCCGCCGATCGCCGCCGAGCCGTAGAGCGTGGACGCGCTCCCGCGCAGAATCTGGACGCTCGCGAGATTGTCCGTCGTGAGCGTGTTCAGCCCGTACTGTCCGTAGATGCCGCTGTTCATGCGGCGCCCGTCGAGCATGACGACGGTCTGCTGCGAACTCGTGCCGCGCATCGAAAGCGAGGTCGGCGTTCCCGTGCTCACGCCGCCGAAGATCGTGATTCCCGCTTCGCGGCCGAGGGCATCGGCGACGCTGCGCACCTGCTGCGAGGCGAGTTCTTCTCCGGAGACGACGGAGACGGAGGGCGAGACCTTGTCGAGCTCGACTTCCGTGCGGGAAGCGACGACGACGGTCGTCGGGAGTTTGGCTACTTTTTCCGGCGTTTCCGCAGCGCTCGGCGCGGCCGTTTCGGCGGCGGGAGCGGCGGGCTCGGGAGGAGCGTCGTCCGCGAACGCGCGGGGCGCGGCGGCGACGCCGACGACGACCGCCGGCAGCAAGGCTCCGCAGGCGCGGAGGAATTTCAGGGAAAAGCCCGCGGAAAACGACGCTCCCGCGAGCGGTTTGGATTTTTGTGACTTCATTGTTTCGCGTGAAGAACGGCGCGTCGTCCGGCGGCGCGCCGCGTTTTTGGAATCCGCGCGGCAAGATATTCGGACTTCGAACTGTGCGGCGTTTCCGCCGCGCCCCGCGCTCCGCCTTCGCAAAGATTCCGGGAACGGCGTTCCCGCAAGATCTTCACTGGCGTTCCCGCGCGGTCCGCCCTTGTGGACCGCCCGTGGAGCTCGAGTCGTTCGTCACCGCAGCGCGTCTGTCGCCGATTTTCACGGCATTCCCTTCGCGCCGCGCGAAGTGGTTTCGGGCTGAGAAAGAACGGAATGCATCAAGGGAAACCCCCGCGCCGCGGATTCGCAAGATTTTTCCGCGCAAGAAAAAGCGCTTGACGGCGCGCGCGAAAAAAGGCTTAATCGCGTTTCCTTTTACGGTGGATGTAGCTCAGTCGGTTAGAGCATCGGATTGTGGTTCCGAGGGTCGCGGGTTCGAGTCTCGTCTTCCACCCCACTTCAAATCCCGCAGCGATGCGGGATTTTTCTTTCACGCGCAATTTTCCCCCTCCATGAAAAAAATTCTTTTCGTATGTCTCGGAAACATCTGCCGCTCCCCCGCGGCGGACGGCATCTTCTCGCGCCGCGTCGCCGAAGCCGGTCTCGCGGGAACGCTCGCGTGCGATTCCTGCGGCACGGGCGACTGGCACATCGGCGACCTGCCCGACCCGCGCATGCGCGCCGCGGGAACGCGCCGAGGCCTCGAATTCACGCACCGCGCGCGCCAGCTCCGCGACGAGGATTTCTCCGCGTTCGACCTTCTCGTCGTCATGGACGAACAGAACCGCCGCGACGTGCTCGCCCGCGCGCCCCGCGGCTTCGACGCCGGCAAAGTCCGCCTCTTCACGGAATTCTACACGGGAGACTTCGCCGCCCTGCCCGGCGTTCCCGACCCGTATTGGAGCGGCGACGACGGCTTCGACCGCGTGCTCGACATCCTCGAAAACGGCTGCCGCGGTCTCCTGAAAAAACTTGCTCCGGCGCCCGGCGACGCGCGATAATGCGCGCACCATGAAAAGACTTCTCGCTCTCTGCGCCGCCGCGCTGCTCGCGGCATCGTCCGCGCCTTCCTTCGGGGAAAGCGCCGTTCCCGCCGCCGCCGAAAACGCGGACGGCCGCGTGATCATCGTTCCGAACAAAAAGAAGAAACCGCGGAAGGAGCCGCTGCCGAAGCGCAAGCTCCCCGACCGCGAGTTCCGCCAAGCGCTCGCGCGGCGCCTCTACGGAAAAATCCGCGTCGTGAGCATCGGCGAGGACGCCAAGGTGCGCGTCGTCGGCATCGGCGAAGATCTGCGCGTCCGCGTCGTGAACATCGGCGAAAATTCTCCCGGTCTCTGGCGCTACGTGGACATCGGAGAAGACTTCAAAATCCGATTCGTGGACATCGGGGAGGACATCACCGTCCGCTTCGTAAGCATCGGCGAAGGGCCTTCGAACTGAAGCCGCCGGAGCGTTCCCGCGCTTAGGACCCGACGCGGCAGGCGCGCAGCGCGAGCAGTTCCCGCGCGACCGCGCGGTCGTCGAACGGCAGCGTGACGTCGGCGAATTCCTGATACGTCTCGTGCCCCTTGCCGGCGATCAGCACCACGTCGCCCGCGCCCGCGGCGTCGAGCGCCAGCCCGATCGCGCGGCGGCGGTCGGGCTCGAAGACGATTTTCTCCGGCGCGACGACGCCCGCGCGCATGTCGTCGAAGATGTGTTCGAGCGGTTCCCTGCGGGGGTTGTCGGAAGTCGCCCACGCGAAGTCGGCGAGCGCCTGGACCGCGCGCGCCATCTTCGGGCGCTTGCCGCGGTCGCGGTTGCCGCCGCAGCCGAAGACGACGAGCAGCCTGCCGCGGACGACCTTGCGCAGCATCCCGAGCGCGTTCGTCAGCGCGTCGTCCGTGTGCGCGTAATCGACGAAGACGTCGAACGGGAACGGGTTTTCGGAGACGCGCTCCATGCGGCCGGGAACGCCGGGGAAATCTGCGAGATCCGCCGCCGCGCGCGCGACGTCCCCGCCGAGCGCGGAGACGACCGCGAGCGCGCAGAGCGCGTTCGAAACGTTGTAATGACCCGGCAACGACGTTTTCGTCGGGAACGTTCCCGCCGGGCAGATCAGCGCGAAGCGGCTTCCCGCCGCGTCGGAGACGACGTCGCGCGCCTCGAAGCGCTCCGCGGCGGTCGGCGCGTTCCCGCCTTCCGTCCCGAAGACGACGAGGCGCGTCTCCGGCGCGACCGCCCCGATCAGGCGGCGTCCGTACGCGTCGTCCGCGTTCACGACCGCGACGCGCGGGAACGCGCCCTGCGAGCCGTCGAAGAGTCGGCGCTTCACGGCGAAATAGTTTTCCATGTCGCCGTGATAGTCCATGTGGTCCTGCGTCAGATTGGTGAAGGCGACGACGTCGAACGGCAGCCCGTAAACTCGGTTCTGCGCGACCGCGTGCGAGCTCACCTCCATCACGGCGCCCTCGCAGCCGCCGTCGCGCATCTCGGCGAGAAAGCCGAGCACGTCGAGCGACTCCGGCGTCGTCTTGTAGCTCGGCACGCTGCGCGCGCCCAGTTCGTAGCGCACGGTGCCGATGAGTCCCCACGGCGCGCGCGCCCCGCTCTGCCGCATCATCAGAAAGCGCACGATCGAGGTCACGCTCGTCTTTCCGTTCGTTCCCGTGACGCCAACGAGCCTCAGCGCCTTCTGCGGCTCGCCGTAAAACGCGGCGGCGGCGAAGGCGAGCGCGCGGGAGACGTCGGGAACGACCACCTGCGCGACGGAGGCCGGCAGCGCGAGGCGTTCCCGCGAGACGACGGCGACGGCGCCGCGCGCGACCGCGTCCGCGGCGAAGAGCGCGCCGTCCGTGCGCAGCCCGTCGAGCGCGAAGAAAAGCGCGCCCGGGATCACGCGGCGGCTGTCCGTGATGAGAATTTCAGGACGCGTTTTTCCGTCCCCGAAAATCGAGGCTTCGGGGACGCGGGCGAAAATTTCTTCGAGAGTCTTCATGGCGAAAATCGGAATGCCGCAGATGAACAACCGCGCGGGAACGCTGTCAATCGCTAATTTCCCGACGACGCCCGCCGCCCGCTCCGGAAGCGCCTGGGACGCAGAACTTTACGGAACGAAAAACTCCTAATTCACGAAACGAACTGAAAAATCTTCTCCGCTCGTGACGAACTGAATCGTGTAATTGTAAAAACTTTCGCAGAAACTCCAAGTCGAAGAAGAATACGCGTTTCGAGCCACGATGCGAACAGTCTTGTCCGCTCCGCTGTCGTTGCGGATCGCAGACCGTCGAGGTGCGCTTCGTGGACTGCGATTCCAAGTCCTGAAGGTTCGACGTCGCGAAGTTCGGCGCCGACGCGCTCCGCGGCGTTTTCTCCGGCATGAGAAAAGCCGCCGAAGCCATCATGAAACGCCGCGCGAAGAAACGCTGAGCTCCGCCGCGTATACGAAAACTGAATACGATGGGACACTCGAAGACTTCCGTCGAAACGCTCGCGGCGAATCCGAAAAGCCGAGTCTGGGAGACCGTGGACAGAAAGGGCGAGGTTCACTTCCTCAGGCACAGCAAGAACTCAAAAGGAAATGAATCTTCTCCGATGCATACTTACACAAAGACGAAGATCTACGTGATGCGCTACGAGAAAGGAAAGCTCAAGGGACAGGTGAAGGAAATCTCGATCATGAACCCGCGGACCGGAAAGAAGATGATGGACATTCACATGAAGGACGAGGGAATCGGCCCGCACGTCCACCATTGGAAGAGCTTCAAAAGGACGACGCGAGACGGTGAGCCTCTGACAAAAGCCCAGATGAAATTTATTGAAAACGTCGTCGAATTGGCGAAAACTGCAAAACAATGAATGAAGAACTGAAAGAAAAAATCGAATATGCAAGACAGGCGCTCTACGGCTACGTAATCGAAAACGAAATTGGAGTGCGCCTCAAGATCTTCGAAAAGGACAATTATTTTATTTCACATTACGAACTCCGACAAGACGAAGCCGCGCCGGACGAAGCGCGATCGTGTCCTTTCATTCTCCGCGACTGGTTCTACAACGAGTTCCCGGAGAAACGCGGAAAATTCGTCCGCGGATTCAAGGACGAGTTCGACCTCATGGAAAACTTCAAAATCGAAGGAAAATGCCTGCGCCAACTCATCGAAGACGGCGAGGTCGAATTCCTTGAACTGGACGAATAAACTCCTCTTGCCCCGGCACGCTACACAGACGAAGCACCACAGGACGCGGACGTTCGACCTCTACAACCTGAGCCTCTGCGCCGCGGCGGCGGAGGGCGCGGGCAGTGGATAATGGATAGTTGATAACTGATAATTATCCGCTATCCGTTATTCACTGTCCATTGTCAGACCGGGCGGAGCCGGAGACGTTCGACTTCTGCTTCAACGGGCTCCCGCGGCGTCGAAGCGTATCGAAAATTTTACGGCAGCAATTAACGCCAGTTAAAGCGTTCTTGCCCCTCGGGAACAAACGCAACGGTAATGTCCGCTTCCAGCCAAGACTGAACAAACGCGATTTTTATTCCGTAGGGATCCGTGGACAAAAACCACCGCCCAGGCTTGCTCGCCCTGTATTTATCGCAGAGGGAAATCAACAGTTTTGCATCGGACTTGTTCTTTTCAACAAAAACCCAATACCGCGCCTCGGAACGATTCTGAGTTACGGAAATCTTCCCGTAACATTCCTTCCAGATTCTTTCGCATTCGTCTTTATAAAAGCGCCCGCCGCGCATGACGGGAGAATCCGGCGCTTTCGCACCGGTAAGCACAAAAGTCGAGCAAAGCAAAAGCAGAAAAGCGAAAATTTTCTTCATGACCATGACTTTTAGCCTTCGCCCGCCGAGCTTCAACAGAAAAACGACTTCCGCCAACGCGAATCCCGTTCCCGCGGAGATGTCGTGAAAGGCCTTCGTCCAGCGGCGGACATTGTCCGTCGATTTGAAGACGCTCGCGAGGCGCCCGGCGACGGAGGCGAGCTGCTCGAAGCTCTGTGTTCCGTTCGCCGCCTGGTCGCGCAGTTCTTCGCAGAGCGCCTTCGACTGCTCCAGCCCGCCGATCAGCGGCGCGAGGCGCGTCGCCGCGTCCTCGAAACGCGCCGCCTGCGACCAGGCGGAGGAGAACATTTGTGCGAGGCGTCGGACTCCGTGTCCGACCATCGTCAGCGTCGCATAAAATTCCAGCCACGATTTTTTTGAATTTCTTGCGGCTTCTGCGACGCTGTCCGCGATTTTTACATTGGCTTCCCGGATTGCGGAGATGTCAGCGCCGAATCTGAATAAAACGTCTGTTCCCGTCATTGTTTTGACTTTCTTTTAAGAGTTGTTTTATGTTTCCGTCATGTTCGGACCGAGTGGAGTATCATTCAAAGACTTTTTAGGCGTGATTTTCTCGATATTGAAATTCGCGTTCGGGGTCTGTGTGTTTTGTCTCATTTCGGTTCCGTTTTCGCTGTTCGGGTTCTGGATCGGTCTTTTGTGTCTGCTCGCCGTTCCCTTCCTTGTTTTCGGTTTTTGTTATCTCGTCTTTCTCCTTGAGGATAGGGCTTACACTCACGGACGGAAGAACGGCGAGAAGAGCAGTGAACAGAGAACAACGGATAGTGAATAGTGAATAACGTTATTCACTGTTCATTATTAACTATTAATTATCGTTGAGGGTTGAATCGGCGGCGGAGCCGCCTGTTGATTCGGCTTCGCCGAGGACCCCTTCCTTTTGCCGCTTTTTTTCGTGTTCTTCGTGTTCATTCGCGGTTGAGTTTCGGTTTTCAGTTGAAGATTTTTTCGACGACGGCTCCCGTCGTCGCCAGGATCGCCAGGATTTTCCAGATCAGCTCGCGGTTGAACTTCACGCCGGTTTCGACGACCTTGATTCGCTCGTCGTGCCGCGCCGACGTGGTCGCCAGGTCGTCGAGTTTGCCCTTGATTTCGGCGGTGTCTTTTTCCTGGCGTTCTCCGCGCAGTCGTCCTTCTTCGCGCACCTTGTCGATGCTGTCTCCGATGTGCTTCAGCTTGGCGTCGAACACGTCGTCGTTCATGGTCATTTTTCGGAGAATTCGACGGTGAGGCCAGAGAAGCGTCCGCCTAAAAAAACTCGAAGGACAGGCGGGAGGCCTGCCCTTCTTCGTGCTTTCGCGTCTTTGCGAGAGCTCAGAATTCCGCGGCGACGAAGGCGGG
Organism: Candidatus Spyradosoma sp. SGI.093; assembly: GCF_050314555.1. Taxonomy (NCBI): domain Bacteria; kingdom Pseudomonadati; phylum Verrucomicrobiota; class Opitutia; genus Candidatus Spyradosoma; species Candidatus Spyradosoma sp. SGI.093. The sequence goes on from NZ_JBNPNH010000001.1 coordinate 310,828, forward strand.
GAAATCCGCGTGCAGCGCGACGCCGTTTTCGGCGAGCCAGCGGCGCGTTTCCGCGTCGATCGGCTTGCCCGTCGCGACGGCGGCGGAGCGGATGCCCGCGTTGAGCCCGCAGAGCCAGTCGGACTTGCGGTCGCCCACCATGAAGCAGCGCTCGGGGCGCAGCCGCGAGAACGCCGCGAGCTGTTCGAGAATGAAGTCCGGCTTCGGCTTGCGGTAGCGCGATTCGCGGTCGGGCGCCTCGGGCGCGACGCCGCACGCCGCGAACGCGTCCGCGGGAACGCCGAGCAGCTCGAGGAAGCGCGCGTGGCATTTTTCGTAATCCGCCATCGTGAAGAAGCCGCGTCCGATGCCGCTCTGATTCGTGAGCAGGAAAAGCAGGCAGCCGGAGTCGAGCGCGCGGCGGACGGCCTCGCGGACGCCGGGAATGAGCTCCACCTTTTCCGGCTCGTGCAGGTAGTCCTTGTCGAAGATGAGCGTGCCGTCGCGGTCGAGGAAAAGCGCGTCGGGGCGGATTTTTTGAGCGTCGTCGTTCATGGTCGTCGTCATTTCGTTTCGTCGAGTTTCACTTTCAGCACGGGGCAGAGCGCGTTCGGGTCGCCGCCGAGGATTTCGCCTTCGGGCAGATTTTCCGGGAGCGGCGTTCCCGCGGGAGGCAGAAAGACGTAGGCGAATTTTCCGTCCGCGCTCCGCGACGCGAACGCGCCCTCGAAGCCGTAATACGGGCGCGTGCCGTAAACCGCTTCGCCGTTCACGCGCAGCCAGGCGCCCACGGCGCGGAACACCGCCGCGACGTTTTCGGGAACGCTTCCGTCCGCCTTCGGGCCGACGTTCAGCAGCAGGTTGCCGCCTTTCGCCGTGCATTCCTCCAGCTGGCGGATCACGGTTTCGGCGGACTTGAAGTCGCCGTCGAATTTCGAGTAGCCCCAATGGCGCCCGACGGTCATGCAGCTTTCCCAGTCGGTGTCGGGATAGCCGTGCGCGGGAATGTGTTTTTCCGGCGCCATGTGGTCGCCGCAGCGCAGGTCGAGGCGCACATTCGCGTTCGTGTCGAAGCCGCCGTAGGCGTAGAGGCGGTTGTTCATCACGACGTCGGGCTGCAGCTCGCGGCACATTTCGATGAGCGCGGGAGCGTCCCAGCCGCGCTTGCCCGAGGCGGCGCCCTGCGAATAGTCCCACCAGAGCACGTCGATTTTCCCGTAGTTCGTGAGCAGCTCGCGCACCTGGTTTTTGAGATGGCGCAGATAGGCGGCGTGGTCGATCTCGCGCCCGGGAACGCCTTCGCGCCACGCGATCTGGCCGCTCGGGTAGCACAGCTGCGGGCAGATCGTGTAGTCGTAGTTCGGGTGCGACCAGTCGATGACGGAATGGTAGAAGCCGACGCGGATTCCGCGGGAACGGAACGCGTCCGTGAACTCGCGGACGAGGTCGCGCCCGAAGCGGTCTTGCGCGTCGTAGTCGGTCTGCGCGGAGTCGAAGAGCGCGAAGCCGTCGTGGTGCTTCGTCGTCAGCACGGCGTAGCGGCAGCCGGCCTCCTGCGCGAGCGCGGCCCACTGCTCGGCGGCGTCGGCGCTCGGCGCGAAGCGCGGGAACGCTTCTTCGCGGTAGGTTTCGGTGTCGGTCTCGACGTTCTTCTGAATCCATTCGCCGCCGGCGTATTTTCCGCGCCATTCGCCCGCGAGCCCGGAATAAAGCCCGAAATGGATGAACATGCCGAACTTCGCGTCGCGCCACCAGCGCATGCGCGCGTCGCGCTCGGCGCGCGTCTCAAAGACGGGCGCGTGGTCGGCGTCGCCCGCGATCACGGGAACGCGCGGCGCGGGCGTTTCGGAGCGCGTTCCCGCCGAGGCGGAGAGCGCGAGGAGCGAAGCGGCGAGCACCGCGGCGGAGATTCGGGCAAGGGATTTCATGGTCTCGGGAAAATACCGTTTTCGCGGGAACGCGCGAGCAGTTTTTTGCGTTCGCCGCGCGAAAAAAAAAAAGAGAAATCCGGACGCGCTTCCCGGGCGCGGGAACGCGTCAGAGTTCGGAGAGGACGGACATTTCGTCGGCAATGACGCCGCGGGAACGCGTGACGCGCAAAATCTCGTCCTCGATTTCGGCGGGCGGGAAAATCAGTCCGGGCGGGAGCGTTCCCGCGCGCTCGGCGAGGAAGAGCGCGCCCGCGTTGTGCAGCGCGAGCGTCGCGTCGATGTAGCGCAGGTGCGTCGGCTCGTCCAAAAAGAAGTTCAGAGACTTTTTGCCGCCCAGCACGCGCTCGGCGGGAACGCGCGGCCCGAATTCGTCCTCGACGCCCATGTTCGCGAGCAGCGCGCGGGAACGCGTCAGCGCGTCGGGCAGGTTTCCGCGGTCGTGCGCGCCGCGGACGCCCGTCGCGGAGACGACGGCGAACGCATCGCCGACGGCGGCGAGCACGCCCGCCTCGTCGCGGAAATCGACGATCGCGTCCGCCAGCCGGCGCACGAGCGGCGTCGCCGTCGCGGGATCGGTGACGACCGCGACGCGCGCGCCTTTTTTCTTCGCGTAGAAGACGAGCCCGGAGCCGACCTTGCCGCTGCCGAAGACGAGCAGGTTCCGCCCCGCCCAGTCGCCGAAGCCGCGCGCCGCCATCGCCCGGAAATAGCCCTCGCCCGTGCCGAGGCAGGTCTCGATGCGCTTGATCCTCCCGCCGTCGGCGAAGAAGACCGGCTCGGCGGCGCCCGCGTATTTTTCGGCGCCGGAGCGCGTCAGCTCGACGCGCCCGATCCGCGCGCGCCACGCGGCGAACGCTCCCGCGTTGTCGAGCACGAGGTCCGCGTCGAACTTCGCGCCGTCGTCGCGCACGACGGGAACGCCCTCGGATTCGAGGTATTTTCTGACGTCGGGCGCGTGCGGGAACAGCTCCGTGACGCCGACGGAAAGCTCGGCTCCGGCGGCGATCAGCGCGCGCCATTTCGTGAGCGTGTTGCGGAAGACGGGCGTGGCGTCGACGATCTTCATCCCGGCGAGCGGGCGCGTCTTCGCCCAGGTTTCGCACTGGGCGTTCAGCGCGGGAAAGTCGCTCGGAGAGTAATGTGCGGAAATGACGGAATCGAAAAGCATTTTCGGAAAAAGGTTAAGGAGTTGAAGGAGTTTAAAAGACGATTGCGCCTCCGCTCCTCGGCCCGCCTCACTGCCAGGCCTGAAGATTGAGGAGCGCGCGGTCGGCGGAGCCTTCGTTTTCCGCGAAATAGACGGCGAGGCGCAGCGCGGGCAGCGCGACCGCGGGTTCGGCGGCGAAATCGACCTTGCGGATTTCCGCGAAGAGCGAATCCGCGGAGCGTCCCCGCAGCTGGAAGACGTCGGAATAGCCGGCGTCGATCAGCCAGCGCGCGACGGCGACGGGCATGTGCGGAATGCGCATGAACGGGCTTCCGAGCGCGACGGGATCGGTCTTCTTCTTTTTGCCTTTGCCGCGCATGGTTCAGTTCTCCTCGAGAAAACGCGCCGTCGTCTCGTACAGATGCGGCGAGTTGAGCAGGAAGGAGTCGTGCCCGGCGACGGCCTCGATCTCGACGTAGCGCGCGTCCTTGCCCGCGCGCTTCAGCGCGATGACGATTTCGCGGTTCTGCCACGGCGGGTAGAGCCAGTCCGTCGAAAAGCCGACGACGAGCGTGCGCGCCTTCACGCAGGCGAAAGTCTGGTCCAGCGAATGCTCCTTCGCGAGGTTGAAGAAGTCGCTCGCCGCCGTGATGTAGAGGTACGAATTCGCGTCGAAGCGGTCGAGGAATTTTTCGCCCTGGTGGTGCAGATAGCTCTCGATCGGAAAGGTGATCTTGCGGAGAAATTCGCCGGTCTTGATGCGCCCGCCGGGCAGCTCGGGCGATTTTTCGCGGCGGATCTTCGCCGTCAGGCTGAAGTCGGAAAGGTAGGTGATGTGCGCCATCATGCGCGCGACGGCGAGCCCGCTGCGCGGTCCCGTGCCCTCGAGTTCGCCGTAGTAGCCGCCGAGCCAGTTCGGGTCCTGCGTGATCGCGGCGCGCGCGACGGAATTGAACGCCGTCGCCTGCGTGTTCTGCTTCGCCGCGCACGCCATGGCGATGACGTTCTTCACCATGTCGGGGAATTCGATCTCCCAGATCAGCGCCTGCATCCCGCCCATCGAGCCGCCGATGACGGCGTGGAGGCGCCGGATGCCGAGCGAGTCGATCAGCAGCTTCTGCGCGCGCACCATGTCGCGGAACGTCAGCACCGGGAAATCGATGCCGTAGGGATCGCCCGTCTCGGGGTTCACGGAAGTCGGTCCCGTGGAGCCGCTGCAGCCGCCGAGGCAGTTCGAGCAGATCACGAAATACTTGCGCGTGTCCACCGCCTTGCCCGGCCCGATGAAGTGGTCCCACCAGCCCGGGCGCTTGTCCTCGGGGCGATGGCGCCCGGCGACGTGGTGGTCGCCCGTGAGCGCGTGGCAGATCAGAATGGCGTTGGACTTGTCGGCGTTGAGCGCGCCGTAGGTCTCGTAGCGCAGCGTGAAGTTCGGAATCGAGCCGCCGAGCTCGAACTCGAAGGGCCGGTCGTAAACGAAATCCTGCGGAGAAACGAGGTCGGAAGCGCCTTCTCCGTTGATTTCCTGGGTCAGTTCGTCGTCGTCCGTCATGCGGTCTTCGCCTCCGGGAGTTTGCTTAAGAATTCGATGAGCCGCGGGAACGCCGCGCGTATGGCGTCGCGCGCGGCGCGGTAGCCGTCGAGCGTCGCGCCGAAGGGATCGGGCACGTTCACGACCAGCACGTGCGGTGGCAGTTCGGAAAAAAGTTCTTCGACCGCCTCGACGTGCCCGCGCGTGAGCCCGACGAGGACGAGCGTCCGCGCCAGAATCGCCTCGGAGATGCGGCGGGAACGGTGCGCGGAAAGATCCGCGCCGCATTCGGCGACCGCGCGGACGGCGTTCACGGAAGCCGTCTCGCCGTCCATCGCGGAAACGCCGCACGAAGCGACGTCGAACGCGTCCGCGAGCCCGGCGCGCGCCAGCTCCGCGCGGAAAAGCGCCTCCGCCATCGGGCTTCGGCAGGTGTTCCCGGTGCAGACGAAAAGAATGGTTCTTCGCGGTTCGTTCGGCATAAAATCAGTCAGAAATGAAACGACTTTCCGGCGGGTTTCGCAATGTTTTAAAGGAGGTTATGAGGTGACGAGGTTATGAAGTTCATTGAGTTCGGCTTCGCCGAAAGAAGATCAGACGCTTCAGCTTTTAAGCTTTTTCGACCTCCATAACCTTCATAACCGCCATAACCTCATCACTTCTCTAATTCACTTCGCGCGGAGAATCTCGAAGACCGTCACGCTCTTGCCCTTCGGCGGCGCGATCTTGATCGAGCCGTCCGCCTCGACCTTCACGCTCGCGGGATCGCTCGAAAGCACGAACGTCCGCCGCGCGCCCTTCTCCGCCGGCAGCGTCGCCGCCGAGGAAAACGCGTAGCCGGAGAACGGATCGCCGTCCGTCATGCTGGCGCGCGAAGTCGCCTTCGCGTCCGCGGGAACGTCGAACTTGAATTCCTCGAGCTTGATGTTCAGCGGCTTGCCGGACGTGTTCACGTAGCGGAAGAAGCGGATCTTCCGCCCCGCGTCGAGCCTGCCTTCGAGCTCGGCGCCCTTGTTTTCCGTCTTGAGCTTTTCCCACTTCACGCCGTCCCTGGAGACTTCGACGGCGCCGCTCTTCGACGCGTCCTTGTTCTCGAGGCGCAGATGGACGTATTCGCCGTGAATGCCTTCCGGCAGGCCGATGCCGACGAACTGCTTCGGCGCGAGCGTGAACGGCTCGAACTTCTTCAGCCGCACGAACTTGCCTTCCTCGCGCACGGGCTCGGCGCTCTTCAGCGCGGGAACGTCCGTCACGACGACGAATCCCGAGCCTTCCCCGCCGGCGGAGGCCGCGGCGCCCGCGGAGGCGCCGACCTGGCGGCACAGCTTCGCCCATTCGCCCCGGAACGCCTCGCGCACGAACGGCGTCACGTGCAGCCCGGCGACCTTCAGCGCGTTGGAATCCTTGCGTCCGATGACGGTCTCCTCGTTGCTGCGCTTCATGCGCGCCTCGGAGTAATGCTCGATCCTGTCGAACGCCTTGGCGACGCGCCCGGCGGCCTCGAGCTTCTTCTCCGGCGTTCCCGCGCCCGCCATTTCGACGGTCGCCTCGCCCGCCTCGCCGAGCATCGAAACGCCCTTGATCCAGTATTCGAGCTCGTGCCACAGCCGCGGGTTCGCCTTGGGCATCTCCTTCGCGAGCCTGCGCCCGGCGGCGTTCATCTTTTCGAATTCGGCGACGAGCGCCTTCCTCGTTCCCGCGGAAAGCTTGCCGCCCTCCAGCTCCTTCTTCGCCGCTTCGAGCGTCGGCAGAAAATCGACGGATTCCTCCTTGCGGTAGCCGTGCCCGTTCGGGCCCAGGTCGGAATTGTGCTTGGAAAATTCGTACATCGCCTTCGCGGAAACGCCCGGATAGACGAGCGCGAAGCCTTCCTTCCACGCGCGCTGCGAATCGAACGCGCCCGTGTTCCACGCCCAGCAGCCCGTGCCGAAAACGCCGATCTTCGACGCCTCCGGCTTGTCCATCGGGTTCGCCGTCATGCCGACGATCTTGCCCTTCGTCTTCGGATCGAGCCCGTAGGTGCGCCCCATGCACAGCGCGGCGCTGCGCGCGTAGTCGATGACCGGCCAGTTCCACCAGATGTAGGGCGCGCGGCGGATGCGCTTGCTCACCCAATCGACCGTGCCCTCGGTGATGTCCGTGCAGACGGAATCGCCCGTCCACATGACGTTGATGCTCGGGTGCAGCTTTTCGCCGAGCACGTCGAGATAGTCGCCGCCCGACCAGCCTTTGTTGTACTGGCTCGGGCACATGACGAGCGGCGCCACGTCGTTCTTCTTCGCGATGAAGTTTTCCTGCACGTAGTTGCAGACGCGCGCCTGCAGCTCGCCGTTGTGCGTGAAGATGTCGTCGAAGAACACGCCGAACGCGCGCACGCCGAGCCCGTACATCAGCTCGAACTTGTCCACGAGCTTCTTCATGTCCGCGTCCGCGTTCCCGGGATTGTTGATGATGCTGCCGACGTGCGCCGCCCAGACGAAGCGGACGTGGTTGTCCGTCGCCGCCTTGATCTGCTTTCTGAGCAGCTCCGCCTGCTCCTTCGGGTAGGGTTCCCACCAGTGCGCGTGGTGATACTTGTCGTCCTTCGGGCCGTAGATGTAGGTGTTCATCTTGAACTTCCCGTAAAGCTCGTACTGCGAGATGCGCGCGTCCGGGTGCCACGGATCGCCGTAGTAGCCCTCGACGACGCCGCGGAACGGCACGTCCGGCCAGTCCAGCACTTCGCCGCAGGCGATCTCGCCGTCGATGTCGATCATGCGCGCGATCGTCTGCACCGCGTAGAATTCGCCGTCCGCGTCCGCGGCGCTGATCCAGATCCCTTTCGGCGTCACGTTCAGCCAATACGCGCCTTCGCGGGGCTTCACCTTCGCCGCGGCGAGGCGTTTCTTCAGCGTCGCGCCGTCCTTTTCGAAGACGATGTTCACCGAGCCCGCGGGAGCGATCTTCTTGCCCTTGAAATGCCTGCACGCGGCGGCGATCGACGGATATTTGCGCGCCGCGGCGGCGGAAAGCGCGCTCGCGGGAATCTTCTGAGAGCCGGCGGGCTTCACCTGCTGCGGCGTCGGGAAAATGTCCTTCGCGGGCGCGGCGGAAACGCACGGCGCGACGAAGGCGGAAAGCGCGGCCGCGAAGACCGCAGGGAAAACTGAGTGGGGTTTCATGCCGGCAATTCAAGCTTTCCCGCGCCGCGAGGTCAAAAGGAAAAGCCGCCGCCGCGGGCGTTCCCGCTCGGGAAAAAATGCGTTGCGGGAACGCGCGCGGGAACGCATAGTTTCCGCATCAATTCCGTCACCGCCATGAACTTTTCGAACATCATCTTCGCCCTGCCCACGGGCGTCACCATCCTCGTCGTTCTCGTCGTGCTGCTGCTGCTCTTCGGCGGGAAGAAGCTGCCGGAGCTCGCGCGCGGGCTCGGCAAGGCGCGCCGCGAATTCAAGAAGGCGAGCGAGGAAATCGAGGACGAAGTGAAATCCGCGATCGAGGACGAGGAGCGCGCCGACGTCCGCCGCAGGCTCATCGAGGAAGAGGAGCGCGCCAAGATCCGCGCCCGCATCGAAGCCGAAGAACGCGCTAAAATAACGAATAACGAACAGTGAATAATGAACAGCGCCGTGCTCTCGCTTCGCGAAAATGAGGTCGAATCCTCTCTTTTTGCGGAGCAAAAAACGCAATGCGCCATTCACTGTTCATTATTCCTTGTTCACTGAAAGCCGTCCGCAACCGTAGCGGACTTTCGTTTCAGAAATCCGACTTACATGAAAACGCTGATATCCGTATTTTTTATTCTCGCGGCGTGCGCGGGAACGCACGCGCAGGAGGACGCCGCGCCGTTCCCGTTCTTCGCCGACGCGGGCGCGCCGTTCGCCGAAGCCGCCGACGCCGAGCCCGCGACGAGCGTCGCGCTCGCCGCGTCCGCCGAACGCGTTCCCGCAGGCGGCGAATTTTCCCTGCTCGTCAAAATTTCCCTGCGCCCGCACTGGCACGTCTATTGGAAGAATCCCGGCGAGGCGGGCATGCCGCTTTCCGTCGAATGGCGCGACGTTCCCGCCGGCGTCGAGTTCGGCGAATGGCGCTGGTCCGCGCCGAAGTTTTACGAGCTCATGGGCATCGGCAGCTACGTCTTCGAAGACGCCGCCTACGTCGAAATCCCCGTGAAGCTCGCGCCGGGCGTTCCCGCCGGAACCGCGCTGAAGCTCGCGGGAACGGCGTCCTGGCTCGCCTGCGACGACGACGGCTGCTACCCGCAGGACGCGGAGATCGAGGCGTCGGTCGCCGTCGCGCCCGCGGGCGAAGCCGCCGTTCCCGCGAACGCCGGGCTTTTCGCCGAGGCGCGGCGGACGTTCCCGCGGCGCGGCGAAACGCGCGCGGAATTCCGCGCCGGAGCCGACGGCGCGCCCGAGCTCGTCGTCGCCAGGAAAAACGGCGAGCCGCTCGACGCGCACGCGCGCTTTTTTCCCGAAGCCCAGAAATTTTCGGTCGCCGCGGCGAGCGTCGTTCCCGCGATCGAAGCGGACGGCGCGGCGCGCTTCGCGCTCCCGCTCAACGAGGGCGAGACGCTCGCGGACGCGCGCGAGCTCGCGGGCGTGCTCACGGACGGCGACGGGAACGCGTTTGAGATTTCTCCCGGCGAAATCCTCGCCGCTTCCGCCGTTCCCGCGGCGGACGTTCCCGCGCCCGCGGCGTCGGCGGCGCCGGAATTTTCCTTCGACCTCGCGTTTCTCGGCGCGCTCGCGGCGGCGTTCGCGGGCGGGCTGATTCTGAACCTGATGCCGTGCGTGTTTCCCGTGCTCGGGCTGAAGATCATGCACTTCGTCGGCAAGGCGGGCGCGGAAAAAAGCAGCATCGCGCGCCACGGTTTCGTGTTCGGCGCGGGCGTGCTGGCGTCGTTCTGGGCGCTCGCGGGCGTGCTCGTCGCGCTGCGCAGCGGCGGCGAGCAGCTCGGCTGGGGCTTTCAGCTGCAGGAGCCGGCGTTCGTGTACGGCATGATCGTGCTGCTGTTCGTGTTCGGGCTGTCGATGTCGGGCGTGTTCGAGTTCGGCGTCGGCGCGACCTCCGTCGGCGGCGGTCTGCAGGAAAAATCCGGCTACGCGGGTTCGTTCTTTTCCGGCGTGCTCGCCGTGATCGTGGCGACGCCGTGCGCCGCGCCGTTTCTCGCGCCCGCGCTCGGGAGCGCGCTGACGCTGCCCGCGGGGCCGTCGTTCGCGCTGTTCACGGCGATCGCGGTCGGGCTCGCCGCGCCTTACGTGCTGCTCTCGTGCGCGCCGTCGCTGCTGAAGTTTCTGCCGAAGCCCGGCGCGTGGATGGAGACCTTCAAGCAGGCGATGGCGTTCCTGCTCTACGCGCCCGCGCTGTATTTCGTCTGGGTGCTGATGGGGCAGATCGAGGACGCGTTCGCGCAGCGCGATCTGCTGATCTCGCTGGCGTTCGTCGCGCTCGCGTGCTGGATCTACGGCAAGTGGGCGGTCGCGTGGCGCCCGCGCGCGACGCGCGTCGCGGGAACGCTCGCCGCGCTCGCCGTCTTCGCGGGAACGCTGATCTACGCGGGAACGCTCCTCGGCGAAAAGAAGAGCGAGGAATGGATTCCGTGGACGCCCGAGGCGCAGGCGCGCGCGCTCGACGCGGGCAAGATCGTGTACGTCGATTTCACCGCGCGCTGGTGCACGACCTGCCAGGTGAACAAACGCGTCTATTCCGACGAGACGCTGCGCGCGGCGTTCCGCGACGCGGGCGTCGTGACGATGCGCGCCGACTGGACGAACCGGAACGCGACCATCGCCGCCGAGCTGCGGAAATACGGGCGCGCTGCCGTTCCCGTGAACGTCTTTCTGAAAAAAGGCGAAGCGCCCGTCATTCTCGGCGAGCTCTTTTCCGGCCCCGGCACCGTCCTCGACGGCCTCGCGGAAACGGAAAATCCCGCCGCCGCCGCGACGCGATGAGCGCCCCGCTCCGCCGCGTCCGCGCGGACGGAGAATCCGCGAATTGCACGAATTCTTAATGGAGGGTAAGCGTCCCGCTTGCCCCCGAAATTCGCGGCTGCAATCTTTCCCGCAGATCCCGCAGATTTTCGCAGACGCTAACTCCTTTTTCCTGACCACGGAAACTCACGGAAATCTGCACGGAAAAACCCCGAAACGCCGGGAGCTCGGAGTCACCGCGTGTTTCCGCGAGCTTCCGTGAGGATTTCCGTGAGTTTCCGTGGTAAAAAAACGTCCCCGAGGATCTCTCCCCGGGGACGCACACACTAACTAACACACACTAAGAAAAATGGGAAAAGTGGAGGAGTAGAGAAGGTTTAAAAGGTTGAAAAGTAATTACCTTTTAAACTCCTAAACTCCTCCACTTTTAAACTTTATTTTCTGCGGCGTCGGCGCGTTCCCGCGAGCGCGAGAGCCCCGAGACCCGCCAGCAAGCCGAACATACTCGGCTCCGGAATCGCGATGGAAAGCGTTCCCGCGCCGACGTTCCACGAACCTTCGACGTAAGCCCACTGCAGGTCTTTGACCCACGAGCCGTCTTCACCGTACGTGCCGACTTCGACCGCCGAGAAGAAGGAATTGTCGAACGCGCTTGCCGCCGCAATCGTCAGCGCGACGGAATCACCCGTCAGAACCGTATCCGTCAGCGCGCCGATGTCGAGATAGAGCGTCGCGCCTTCCGCGACCGTGAAGCTGCAGTCCGTCTCCGCCGTCAGCTGCGCGGAATTGTTCGCAAGCAACGAAACGTCGTGAAGCACGACGTTCGCCGCCGCCGCGTTCACGCTCCCGCCGAATGTAATCGTGCCGTGATCGGGATACATCACGCTCACATCGGAAATCTTGAGCATTCCCGAGCCGAGAGCGTTCGCGTGTTCGGCGCTCACCTTGACGCCGGCAACCTCAAGCCCGCCCGAGAAGGTGTTGTCGCCAGCAAGCGTCAACGCTTCATCGGTAAAGGTGGAGTACGTCGCCTTCAGCGAACCCGCGCCGGAAATCACGCCCGCAAGCTTGTTCCCGTTGTTCTCTGACTGCAGAATCAGCGTCTTGCCCGACGAGACGGAAATGTTGTTCCCGATCGTCAGCGCATTTCCGCTGCTATCCTCCGCGACCTTCAGAGTCACTTCGTTCACGCCGGTGCTTCCCGCCGCCGTCACGGTTCCCGTGCCGAGCGCGGAAGAATATTTCAGCACGATTTTGCCCTCGCTGAGCGTCACCGCGCCGGAGAACGCTTCATTCGTCTCGACCGCATCGTCTGCGAGATCGAGCACGAGAGTTCCCGAACCGCTTTTCTGCAAGGCTCCGTTGTTGGCAAGACGCCCCGTAATATTCAGCACCGCCGTTCCTTGGATGTCAAAATTCGCTCCGACGCTTCGAAGCCGAACCGGACCGGAGATGAAGGACTCTTTCTCAAAGGAGTTCTTCACGACGACCGTATTGATGGGACCGCCATTTCCGTTTTGATCATACCCGCAGAAATCAAGCACGCCGTAATACTTCTCGCCTGTCTTCTGGCCCGTTCCCGTGATCGTTCCTCCGTCGAGCACGATCGCGTTCCCGTTTTTCACCGACCAACGATTGTCGGCAAGATCGAGCGTCCCGCCGTTTTCGACAGTAATCGTATTCTGGATGGTCCCGCCAGTCGCGCTCCCGGAAGCCGCCAACTGGTCGGCCTTGGATGTTCCGCCTTGAGTGAACGTGGAACCCGTTCCGGAAACCGTGACGTTGCCCGCCAAGGACGTCCCGGTATAGGTCACGCTGTTCCCGTTGGAAACCTCAATATTCGCGCCCGCCGCAACCGCGCCGGAAATCGTCACTGTGCTCGTGTTCGTTCCCGCGAGCGTCAGCGACGAGCCTGCCGCCATGGAGGTAATCGTTCCCGTGACAGCGCTGTTTCCGGAGAGGCTCACCACCGCGTTCGCGCCGACGGCGACATTATTGAGTGTCACCGCATTATCCGTCGTTCCCGCAAGCTTCAGGGCGGAACCCGCCGCCATGGACGCGATCGTCAGATACTCGACGCCGCCGTTTTCCTTGACGTCGATGACGGCGTTCGCGCCCAGCGTCACGGCGCCCGCGTTATAGTCGGAAATCTTTCCTTCCGTCACGGAGAGCGTGCCGTTCTTGATCGTCGTCGTGATGATGAGGAACGTGCCCGCGCCGTCCTTCGTCAGCGTATGACCGCCCAAGTCCAGCTCCGTCGGAGCCCATTCCGCTCCGGCGAGCCCGAAATGCCTCGTAACGGCCGTGACCGTCGAATCCGCGGTCAGAACGACTTTGGAAAGCTGCCGTCCGATGCTAGTAGTGTTGCCGAGGCTGTCAATGTTGCCGAGGCTGTCTTTCAGAACGCCGCCGTTGAGATAGACCGTGCCAAGCCGCGCGCCGTCGGTGTCTTCTCCGTAGCAGACCGAATCCGCATTGCCGTTCAGGTCGAAGACGCCGCCCGCATTGACGGTCACGTCCCCGGCGAGATTCTTTGCGGACGAAAGCGTCAGCGTGCCGCCGTTCCCGACGAAAAATCCGGACTTCGCCGCAACTTTCCCGCCCGAGAACGAAACCGTTCCCGCGGAAATCGTCAGCGTGTCCACCGCGACGCCGGCGGAATCGACCGCGACGGTCGCGGACGAATCGAAGACGACGTCGTCAAGAGCCGCAGACGCGACATTCCCGCTTTCCGCCGAAGAATCGGAGTTCCACTGAGTGGACGAAGACGACCACGTCTCTCCTTTGGCGTTCCCGCGCCAATACAGCGTCGAAAACGTCGAAGCCGTGTAGGAGGACGTCAGATTGGAAATGGTGTTGGAACTACCCACCGAATTATCGCTCCACACGACAAAAAGCTTTTCCGTGCCGGTCAGAATAAGGTCGCTTGCGGAAAAAGTGACGTTGGCGTTTTCCGTAGTGGGAGAATAGGCAGTCGTCGTGATCTGCTGTTTGGCGAGTTGCGTCGCCGTCGTTCCGTCCCAACTCCACACGGAGAAGTAGGAGCTCGTCTGCACCTTGCCCGTGAAAGAGATGGAAATGTCCGTCATCTTTTTGTCGGTGCCCAAGAGCGTGTTCAAATCGACCGTCGCCGCAACGAACTCTCCGCTATATGCACTTCGCCCAGTAAAAGTAAAGCCGGTTGCAGTAAACGAAGAGTCGGAAGATTTATCTTCAGTCGACTTATTGTCCACGCTGAAGTGCCATCCGTCTTCTGCGAGCTTCGAACAGACAGAGAGATCGTTGGCGACGACACTCGCGCTGATATTGGAAGAGCCGAGACCTTGTTGCCAATCCGCGGTTTTATTGGTGCTGGTCAGATAAGTAACACCTGTTCCAGAGGAACCGAGCGTCGGCAAGAGCGTTCCCGTAGTCGTTTCCGCGAACGCGTTAGCCCCCATCGCCGCGGCGGCGAGGAGAGATGTGAGGAGTAATTTTGAGGATTTCATGGAATGTGCAGTATTGGTTGTTTTCGGTTTCTGAAATTGATTTGAGAGAAACACTATCTTTTTGACGGTGTGCGTCAAGCGAAAACCGCGTTTCTGACGGTGTTTCAAAAACGGAAAACACCGCATAATTGACGGTGTAATGTCGTTTTCCGTTTCAGAGAAGTTGAAGGCGCTCCGCAGCGCCTCGGGGCTGACGCAGGAGGCGTTCGCCGAGCTTGCGGGCATGGACTACAAGACGTATCAGCACATCGAAGCGGGACGGCGTCCGAGCGTGCGCCTGTGCACGATCGAAAAAATCTGCGACGCCTACGGAATCGAACTGCATCAGTTTTTCCACCCGGAGCTCCCGCGGCTGTCCGTCGCGGACGCGCCGCGCAAGGGAAAGCGCGGAAAATGAGGCTTTTTCAGGGAAGCGGCGCGCGGAGCGGCGTCGTCGCGTTCCCGGGAAGAATCAGCGCGCGGGCGGGAGCGGCTCCTCGACGGGCTTGATTTCGAGCTGACGGATGACTTCCTGCGCGACTTCGCGGAAGACGGGCGCGGCGACCGTGCCGCCGTAGCCGACGACGCCCTTCGGGTCGTCCACGACGACGGTGATGATCACCTTCGGGTTCCGCGCCGGGAAAAATCCCGAAAACGACGCGACGTGGTTGCGCGCGGACGGGCGGCCGTTGACGTATTTCTGCGACGTTCCCGTCTTGCCCGCGACTTCGTAGCCGGGGATGTCCGCCTGGCGCGCCGTGCCTCCGGGCATGCAGACGGCGCGGAGCATTTCGGCGACCGTTCCCGCGACTTCCGGGGAAATCACCTGCCCGCGGGAATGCGGCGCGTATTCGACGAGCTGCGCGCCCGATTCGTCGAGCACGCGCCCGACGAGCAGCGGCTCCAGAAATTTTCCGCGGTTGGCGATGACGCTCATCGCGTCGTGCGTCTGCAGCGGCGTGACGCTGATCGAATGCCCGATCGGCATGCGCGTGATGGTGAGCGAATCCCACTGCTCCGGCGCGGGCACCTTGCCGGGCGATTCGCCTTTTTCGCCGATGACGGAAATGAGATTCGTGCGGCTGCCGAAGCCGAACTTCAGCACGTAATCGTAGAACGCGCGCTCGCCGAGGCGCTCCGCGAAGCGCATGCCGATCTGCGCCGAGCCGCGGTTGGAGGACTCGCGGACGATGTCGCGCACGGACGCGGCGGGGCCGAGATCGTGCGTGTCGCTCGGCAGGCGGAGCGGCTTCATTTTCCTGCTGCGTCCGTAGATCGCGGTCGGCTTCGTGCAGTCGAAGCGCGTTCCCGGCGTGACGACTTTTTCCTGCAGCGCCATGGCGACGGTGACGGTCTTGAAGACGGAGCCGGGATCGTAGATGTCCGTGACGGCGCGGTTGCGCTGGCTTTCCGGCGGGGCCTTGGCGGGATCGTAAAATTCGTTGAGGTTGAAGGTCGGCCAGTTCGCGAGCGCGAGAAGGCGCCCCGTTCCCGCCTCGCTGACGATGATGCAGGAGAAATTCGGCGAGTATTTTTCGGCGAGCCTGCGGCATTCCGCCTCGGCGAATCCCTGAATGCGCGCGTCGATCGTGAGCTCGACCGTGTTTCCGTTGCGCGCGGGCACTTCGCGGGAACGGCGATAGACGAGCTCGCGCCCGCGGCGGTCGTGCATGATTTCCGTCCAGCCGTCGGAGCCGCGCAGAAAGCCGTCCATCGCCGCCTCGATTCCCATCGCGGGAACGCCTTCCTTGTTGACGAATCCGATGAGCTGGGCGGCGAGCTCGCCCTTCGGGTAGTGGCGCACGAATTTCGCCTGGCCGTAAACGGGCTTGAAGACGCGTGAAATCGGCTGCCCGTCCTTCACGACGCGGCGCGGCTGCAGCTCCATCAGCGCGCGGCGCACTTCGGGCGTCACGTCGCGCTTGAGCACGACCCAATGGCGGTCCTTGCGCGCGTATTTTTCGCGGATCTCCGCCTCGGGAACTTCGAGCAGCTCGGCGATTTTCGGAATCAGCGCCTCGTCGCCGTCGGCGAGTTCCGCGGGATCGACGCCGATGTCCCAGCGCTCGAAATTGTAGGCGAGCACCTCGCCGCGGAAGTCCGTGATTGTGCCGCGATGCGCGGAATACACTTCGCGGGAATGCGTCTTTGCGCGCGCGTCGCGGACGTATTTTTCCGGCGCGACGATCTGCAGCCAAGCCAGCCGGACGACGACCGCGACGACGCACGCCGCGATTCCGACGACGACCAGCGCGAACCGCCGATTCGACGCAAGCAGGCTTCGCATCGTCTCAACGCGCGGCGGAGTCCGGCTCGGAAAGCGGCAGGCGCGCCGGCGACGACGCCAGCGCGATCGCCTCGCTGCGGGAATCCGAGATCGAGCTGCGCCCGTAGGGGATTTTCGCGACGCGGACGCGGACGAGCTGGTCGTTGCGCACGTCGCGGAAGGTGCTGCGCACGACCTGCGTCCGCAGCGTCGTCGCGTTGCAGAAACCGTCCAGCTTCACGCGCGCCTCGGGAATTTCCTTCTCGAGCTGGCGGATGCGCTTGTCCATGCGCCGCGTCTCCGCGTTGAGCGCGTCGCGCTCCGTCTGAATCGCGACGACCGCGAACGACGACACGAACGCCACGACGAACATCGCGGCGACGGCTACGACCGAAAAAATGTTTTTCTGAATCTGGAAGGACATGGAGGAGAAACGACGTTGAAGGGTTCAAATTTTTTTGAGCGCGCGCAGGCGCGAGGAGCGGGAACGCGGATTTTCCGCGAGTTCCGAATCGGAGGGACGCACGGCCTTGTGCGTGACGGGCTCGGCGAGGCGGACGCGTTCGTCCTGCGGCCGGCCGTCGAATCGGTCCACGGGCTTTCCGCAGACTTCGTTGAAGAAGCGCTTGACGATGCGGTCTTCGAGCGAGTGAAAGGAAATGACGGCGAGCACGCCGCCCGGCTTCAGCGCGGCGAAGGCCTTCGGCAGCGCGCCGCGGAGCTCGCCGAGCTCGTCGTTGACGGCGATCCGGATTCCCTGAAACGCGCGCGTCGCGGGGTGGATCTTCGCGCCCGGGCGCCTGCCGACGCGGCTCTCGATCAGCGCCGCGAGCGTCGCCGTCCTGCCGAGCGTTCCCGTGCCGCGCGCGTCCTCGATCGCCTCGACGACGCGGCGCCACTGCGGTTCTTCGCCGAAATCGCGGATCGCCTCGACGAGGCGTTCCCGCGGCGCGGTCTCCAGAAATTCCGCGGCGGAAACGCCCGCGCGCGTGTCCATGCGCATGTCCGCGGGAGCGTCCTTGCGGAAGGAAAATCCGCGCGCCTCGTCGTCCAGCTGGAACGAGGAGACGCCGATGTCCATGAGCACGCCGTCGAACGGCGCCTCCGCGACTTCGTCCAGCCGCGAAAAGCGGAATCCGTAGAAGCGGAAGCGCTCCCCGAACTCCGCCGCGAATCTTTCCGCGCGCGGAAGCGCCGCGGGATCGCGGTCCATCGCGGCGAGACGCGTTCCCGCCGCCGCGCCGCGCTCGAGAACCGCGCGCGCGTGCCCGCCCCCGCCGAACGTGCAGTCGAGAAAGCTCCCGCCGCGCTCGGGCGCGAGCGCCGCGAGCGTCTCCTCAAAGAGAACGGGGATGTGTTTTTCTTCGGACATCGGACGGGGATTTGTGAATAAGCCGGGGAATAGTGTAAATAAATTTTAATTACATATTCACAGCGTGTGAAAAATTTTGTGAACAATCTCAGAGGCCGAGCTCGCCGAGCGTCCTGAAGACGTCTTCCGCGGAACCCATCTTCGCCATCTCGGCGTCGAAGCGCTCGGGATTCCAGATGTTGAACTTCTTGAACGCGCCGACGAGCACCGCGTCGCCCGAAATGCCCGCGTGCGCGAGCAGACGCGCGTCGAGGCTGATGCGGCCGGCCTTGTCGCAGACGACCTTGCAGGAGATCCGCGCGAGCATCGTCAGCGCGCGCTGCTTTTCGGGAGCGCTGAGCGTGGACTGCGAGGCGGCCTCCAGGAGCTGGGCGACCTTCTCCGGCGGCAGTACGGAAATGCAGCCGCTCGGATCCGGAATCGCCAGATACACGGAACGCGCGTCGTCCGCGGAAAAACGCCAATCCGACGGGATCGTCAGGCGGTTTTTCGCGTCCAACTTGTGCCGGAATTCTCCGACGAAGTACTGTGCGCTTTCTGTGGGCATGAAACGTGTTTTTCTGGGATTCGTTCCCAATGGCAAACACTTTCCCCCATTTCGCCCCACCCGTCAACTTTTTTCCCCGATTTTCTCCCAAAAACTTATTCACCGATTGTTCACAAAACGCGCCCGCGGGAACGCCGTCTCGGGGTCGAAGACATTCCAGTCTTCTTTCCTGACCACGGAAGCTCACGAAAGTCTCCACGGAAAAGCGCCGAAACGCCGACGGCTCGAAACCGCCGCGCGTTCCCGTGAGCGTCCGCGAGGATTTCCGCGCGTTCCCGCGGCAAAAAAAACGTCCCCGAGGATTTCTCCCCGGGGACGCACACAATGAAAAAGTCGAAGAGTCGAAAAAGTTTAAAAGCTTGAAAAGTAATTACCTTTTAAACTCCTCCACTTTTAAACTTTATTTCCTCCGGCGTCGGCGCGTTCCCACGAGCGCGAGAGCCGCCAGGCCCGCCAGCAGACCGAACTGCGAAGGCTCCGGAATCGACATCGTCAGCTTCAGCGTATTGCCCGCGTAAGCCAGCGACGACGTCCAGCCCGACTTGTCCCAGCCTTTCAGCTCGAGATAATTCGTCAGATCCAGAGCTTCGATTTCGCGGAACGAAAAGGTCGTTCCCGCCGCGAGAGCGAACACCGGCTCAAGCGAAACCGCGGTTCCCTCCGCGAGCGTCACCTCGAACGTTTCCGTCGCGTTCTGCAGCTTCGAGAAATCCACGACGATCTTCGCTCCCGGCGCGAGCACGATGCCGCCGGAAACGTCCGTGATCGTCACGCCCGCCGCGACGACGAGCTCGCCCTTCGCGCCGACCGTCACCGTTCCCGTGCCGAGCGCGGTCGCGCTCCCCACGACGAGCCTTCCCGACTCGATCGTCACGCCGCCCGAAAACGTGTTGTTCCCGCTCAGCGTCAGCGAGCCCGCGCCCGAAAGTTTCAGCGCTCCCGCGCCGGAAATCGCGTCGGAAATCACGATTTCCGCGCCCGAATTCGTGAACGTCTTCGTCTCCGTATCGTATTTGTTCGTGTTGACGAAATTCGTCGTGTTTTCGCCGAGCACGATCGGAAGCGAACCGCCGGAAATCGTCAGCGAGTTCGAGCTCGTGCCCAGCGTGCCGCCGTTCAGATTGAGCGAGCTTCCGCCGATTCCGTCCGAATTGATGCTCGCCGCGATCAGCGCGCCGCCGCAGTTCACGTTCATGACGCCGTCGCGCGACAAATTCAGCGTGCCGATCGTCGCCGTGTTGCCGATGTTCAGCTTCCCCGAACTCAGCGTCAGCGTGCCGATCGTCGCCTCGCCGCTGAAGGTCGTCGTCGCCGCGGCGTTCGTGAAGCCGCCGAGATTCACCGTTCCCGTGAGCGTCAGCGCGCCGCCGTCGGTACGCCTCAGCGTCCCTTTGCCGGAGATGTCGCTCGCGAGCGTGACGTTCCCGTACTTGTACACGCGGAGCACGCCGCCTTCCGCGCCGACTTCGATCGCCGTGGCGAACGTGCGGGAGACGTAGCCGCTCGCGCTCGAATCCGTGTTGTTCGCGTTGCGGAAAAGCAGGCCGCCGCCGTTGAGCACGACTTTTTGCGCGCCGCCGAGAAGCCCGGACTCAACCGCGGACGCTTCGCCCCCTTGCTGCATATTGAGGAGGCCTTTCACGACTTCCACCGTTCCCGTGAAACGGCTTCCGATCGGCATTCTGCTTAACGAGGGGTCGCCTCCTCCGGTGTCGGACAAGTCGCCGACCGCGTTGATGCGCAGCGTTCCCGTCCCGGAAACGCCGGCGAGAGAAATTTCGCCGTGCGCGGAATCCGTGATTTCGTAAACGGAGGAGCCGTCGACGAGAGTCGCCTTCGTTCCGTTCGCGCTGTCCGCGACGAGAGAAAGCTTCGCGTCGCGTCCGATCGTGATGCCGCCGACGACCGCGAGCCGGCCGCCCGAGAGCGAAACCGTCGCGCCGTCCGCGACGGTCATCGTTCCCGCGCGAACGCCGCCGTCCTCTATGGTCACGTTCGCGTCGCCGGAGAAGGTAACTTCGTCGAGATTGAAGAACGAAGTCGAAGCGGCGTCCGTTCCGATTGTCCACGACTTTTTGTCCGCAGCGTAATCCCATCTTCCCGAAGCGCCGCCGTTCCACGTCAGCTTGCCCGCCGTGCCGTCCACGACCTTCACCGTGCCGTCCGTCGCGAACGTCGCGCTCATGTCGCGCCCGACGACGGAAGAGTGCGCGGCGTCGACGTTCGCCGTGCCGAGCTTCGCCCAATCTTCGCCGAGCGCCTGCGGGCCTTCGAGCGAAACGAGCTTGAACGTCGTGACGCCGCCTTCGCGCGTTCCCTTCAGGCCCGCGAGCGCGAAGACGGTCGTGTTCGCGACCTTCAGATTCGCGCCGTCCGCGACTTCGATCGCGCTGGAAAGATTGACCGCTCCCGCAAGCGCGAACGTTCCCGCCGAAACGACGATTTTTCCCGCGCCCGTCGTCGTCAGCGTCTGATTCGCTCCTTGCGCGAACGTGCCGCCGGAAACCGAGATGTCGAGAACCCCGCCGGCGACCGTCACCGCGCCCGTGCCGAGCGCGCTCGCATGCGCCGCGACGAGCGTTCCCGACTCGATCGTCGTCCCTCCGGAATAGGTGTTGTTTCCGCTCAGCGTCAGCGTGCCCGTGCCCGTGACCTTCAGAGCTCCCGCGCCGGAAATCGCGTCGTCGATCGCGATTTGCGCGCCCGTGTCCGTGAACGCCTTCGTCGCCGTATCGTATTTGTTCGTGTTGACGAAATTCGTCGTGTTTTCGCCGAGCACGATCGGAAGCAGGCCGGCGGAAATCGTCAGCGAATCCGAGCTCGTGCCCAGCGTGCCGCCGTTCAGGTTCAGCGAGCTTCCGTTCAAAAAGTCCGCGGCGGCGACTTTCCCGACGATCAGAAGACCGCCCGAGTTCACGTTCAGAATCGAGCCTTTGTCGGCGCCTCCCGAACTCTGTCCGAACGTCAGAGTCTGCGCCGTGAGCGTGCCGCCTTTGTTGACGTTCACCGTCCCGAGTCCGTCGCGCGCGATCCGCAGATCGCCGCCGACGGAAACACTGCCCGAAACGTTCGTCGTCGCGACGGAGTCGAAATTCCCCGAAACGTTCAGCTCTCCCTTGGAGGCGATTTCGAGGGACGAGGAATTCCCCGCTCCCGAAGAACCGACGTAATCTCCCGTCACCGTCGCGACGTTCGAAACGTTCAGCTTTCCCGAATCATGCTTCAGCGCGCCGATCGTCGCCGTGTTTTTGATGTTCAGCTCCCCCGAGCTCATCGTCAGCGTGCCGATCGTCGCCTCGCCGTTGAAATTCGTCGTTGCCGCGGCGTTCGTGAAGCCGCCGAGATTCAGCGTTCCCGTGAGCGTCAGCACGCCGCCGTCGGTGCGCCTCAGCGTCCCTTTGCCGGAGATGTCGCTCGCAAGCGTAAGACTCCCGGAATTGTACACGCGGATCACGCCGCCCCGGGCGCCGACCTCAATCTTCGTGGAGAACGTGCCGGGTTTGTAGCTGGCCGTGTTCGAATTCGTGTTGTTCGCTCCGCGGAAAAGCAGACCGCCGCCGTTGAGCACGATTTTTTGCGCGCCGCCGAGCCGCTCGGGAGCAAGCTCGGACTGGTTGTTGATCGCGGAATAGGCGCCGCCCGCCAGCATGTCCACGAGGCCGTTCGCGATTTCCACCGTTCCCGTGAAATCGTTTCCGATCTTCACGGAGCTGAACGTCTTATCGCCTCCTCCGGTGTCGGAGAGGTCGCCGACCGCGTTGATGCGCAGCGTTCCCGTCCCGGAAACGCCGACGAGAGAAATTTCGCCGCCCGAGGACGCCGTGATTTCATAGACGGAATCGTCCGCCGTCGCGTCGCCTTCGGCGGTGTAGGCGGAGACGCCGGAGCCGCTCGCGAGCGAGTAGAACGCGGTCGCCGCGGGAACGGCGGAAAAGGCGCCGCGCACGCTGAAGACGGAGGCGGGAAGAAGCCTTCCCGCGCCGGAAGCGGAGGAAGTCGCCGCGTCGGAACTCGTTTCCGCGTCGGCGGCGCCCGCCGAACCGAGCGGAGCGATCACGACGGAACCATGCGCGAGCTCGTCGATTTCAGCATCCGTTCCCGCGGAGGAAACGGAGGCGGAAGCCGTCGTCTCGGACACGGCGGGAACGTCGGAATTCTCGGGAGCGACCGCAACGCCGCCGCCGGAAGAAAGACCGCCGCCGGTACCCTTGGCGGAACGGATGCCCGCGAAACGCGCGGAAACGACGTAGCGCGCGATCCACGCGCGCATCATCGCCTCAGTGGAAAATTCGTCGGCGGTTTTCTTCGCGACGCGAGAATCGGTTTTGGCGGAGAAGAGGAGTTCGAGAGCCGCGGCGTCGGCGGAGGAAACGTCGTTTTCGGCGTCGCTTTCGCTCTCGGCCGCCTTCTGATCGGCGCAGGCGAGAAGGTTTTCGACGTCTTCGGAGATTACGGTTTCAGAGAGAGCGGGCGTCGTCCGCGCCGCCTCGTTCGCGTAGGCGGTAAGTCCCGCCGCCGCGGCGATGAGCGTTGAAATGAACAGGCGTTTCGCATTCATGGTGAAAAGTTAATTCTCTATTTTTAAATTCAAATTGAGGTTTTATTATGGACGGTTATGAATACCGAGGGGGAACGCGCTGCAGCCCTTTGTTCATCACGTTTTGAGCAACAAATAAATATAAGTCTTGTTTTAACGCAAAGAACGCGAAGATTTTCGACCGCGAAGTCAAAGGAAGTTAAAGAAAGTTTTTAACCGCGAATTGACGCGAATTTTCACGAATTTCGACCGGCGTTCCCGTGAAAACCGCGTCCCTTTTCCAAAAATCTTTGCGTCTTGGCGCCTTTGCGGGGAAAATTCGCGTTCCCGCGAACGTCTGCCCAAAAATTTCCGTGCTTTCCGTGTTTTCCGTGGTCAAAAATTCGAACTTGCCACGGTATTCATAACCGAGGGACGGCGAATCGCGAAAGCCGCGCGCACGATAATTCTTGCCAATTCCGGAAAATCCGTCATGATTACTTATTCAATTTTTTATCAACGTGAGAGAAGAATACCTTAGACAAGCCAACAAGGTCATCAAAGACCCGAACATTCTCGTCAACGTCGTCTCGCGCCGCGTCCGCCAGCTTCAGCACGAAGGCATGCAGCCGCTCGTGGACACGCTCGAAAAGCTCGAACCCGAAGACGTCGCCCTGCGCGAGATCATCGAAGGGAAGCTTTCCTACGAGCTGCCCGACGAACTGCTCAAATAATCGACGGTTCCGCGGACATTTCGAAGGGCAGACTTCCTCTTCCTCGGGGAAAGTTCTGCCCTTCTTTTTTTTTACACGGTGAGCAAGAAAAAAGACAACGGGCGGCAAAGCGAGATCCGCAATCCGAAGGCGGCGCGCGACTACGAGCTCGGCGAACGCGTCGAGGCGGGGCTAGCCCTCACGGGAACGGAAGTCAAGGCGCTGCGCGCCGGCCGCGCGAACATCGCGGACGCGTTCGTGCGCATCGACGCCGACCGCATTCCGACGCTCTACCACGCGCACATTTCCGAATACGATTTCGGGAACGTGAACAACCACAATCCCTACCGCCCGCGCAGGCTGCTCCTGCACGCCAAGGAAATCCGCAGACTGCTCGGCGCGATTCAGGCCGGCGGCATGACGATCGTGCCGCTGAAGATTTATTTCGCGCACGGTCTCGCGAAGCTGCAGATCGCGCTCGGCAAAGGGAAAAAGCTCTTCGACAAGCGCGCCGACCTCAAAAAACGCGACGACGAACGCTACATTCGCCGCGTGCTCGGAAAACGGCGCTGAAAAACGGTTGACGCGCCGTTTCCGAAAAATTATATTGAACACTTATTTTGGATATGAAAACGAAAGCAACAAAAGCGAAACCTGCCAAAAAAGCCACGGTGAAATCCGCCGCGAAGCCCGCCGCCGCTCCGAAAGCGACGACAAAGGCTCCGGTGAAAGCCGCGGCCCCCGTCGCTCCCGCCCCGAAGAAGGCGTGCGCGACGAAGAAGGTCTGCGCCACCAAAAAGCCGGAAACGGCCAAGAAAGCGACGACGGAAGCCCCCGAGGCTCCCGCCAAGAAGAAACTGACGCGCATCGTCGCGCATGTCGATGTGGGCTGGGGCAAACAGCTCTACATCCGCGGCGAAGGCGCCGGTCTCAGCTGGGAACAGGGAATCCCGATGCTCTGCGAAAACGACACGGAATGGCATTGGGTCGCGGAAACGGACGCGGGTCCGATTTCCTTCAAGTTCCTCATCGACGACAAGACGTGGGCGCTCGGCGAAAACATCACCATCAACGCCGGCGACGTCCACATCTCGGAACCGACGTTCTGATTTTCCGGACAACGTCTCCGAACCAGGCAGAAACGCGCGACGATTTCGTTGCGCGTTTTTTTTGCGCCCGAAAACGCGGATTTCGGCGACCGCCCCGCCCGCGCCCTGCTCCGGAGGAAAAACGTTGACGGAAAGACGAAACCAGAGTTTCTTGGTGGGAATTATTTTGTTCGTCGTCGCTTTTTCGGAGCGTCTTTCCGCGAAAACCCGGGGACGCGCACGGCGGAGAACGTCCGCGCGATCGTGCGCGAACTGCGTTTATCGGGCTGCCCGAACTCGTGCACCTCGCACCAGTCGGGCCTCTTCGGCTTCAACGGCTTCAAGAAAATGCTCGACGGCAAGATGACGGAAGGCTTCGTGCTCTGGGAACGCCCGGCGGACGTTCCCGCGATGGGCGCGGACACGGGCCGCTTCGTTCCCGCCGTCGAGCTCCCCGACGCCGTCGTCCGCCTCGTCCGCGACGCCCTCCTGCGCTGAAAAGCGCGGGAGTCGCGCGGCGCGGAGAAAAGCGTCCGTTCGTAAATTTCTCTGCAAGGAAAGGGCATTTTCGGGCACTTTTCACGCTTCGGCGAAAGACACGAAAAAGCCCGCGAATCCTTTATTTATGCGGCTTAGCGGGCGATTTAAGATGGCACCCCGTAGCGGAATCGAACCGCTATTCTCAGAATGAGGTTCTGCTGTCCTAACCATTAGACGAACAGGGCGTTTAATGAGAACGAGAAAACAGAATTTCCCCGTTTTCGGCAAGCGAAAAATTCGCGCATCGCGTTCTTCTTCGGCGCGCGCGGACCGCGGGCTCCCGCGCTTTCCGTTTTTCATTTTCCTTTTTTCGCGGTATCGTCGTCGGCATGGAAAATTTCGTTTACGGGAACAGAACGCTTTGGATCTTCGGGCGCGGGACGCAGTCGCGCCTCGGCGAATTCGTCGAACGCTTCGCGGGAACGCGCGGCAAGGTGCTCCTGCACTTCGGCGGGAACAGCATTCGGCGCAGCGGGCTTTACGAGCTCGCGAAGACGCAGCTGCGGGAACGCGGCGTCGCGTTCGTCGAGCTGGGCGGCGTGGTGCCGAATCCGCGGCTCGCGCTCGTGCGCGAGGGCGTCGAGCTGTGCCGCCGCGAGGGCGTGACGTTCATTCTCGCCGTCGGCGGCGGGAGCGTCATCGATTCCGCGAAGGCGATCGCGGCGGGCGTTCCCGAGGAAAACGGCGACGTGTGGGAGACCTTCGTCTCGCGGCGTCCGCTGAAGCGCGCGCTCGACGTCGCGACCGTGCTGACGATTCCCGCGACGGGCTCGGAGATGAGCCCGAACACCGTGATCACCGACGAGGCGAGCGGCTACAAGCTCGGCTACGGCGACGAGAAGCTGCGCCCCGTCTTCAGCATCGTGAATCCGGAGCTGTTCTTCACGCTCCCGCCGAACCAGATCGCCAACGGCGTGAGCGACATGATGAGCCACATCTTCGAGCGCTATTTCTCGAACACGCCGCATTGCGAAATCACCGACGGGCTCTGCGAAAGCGTGCTGCGCACCATCGTCCGCAACGCGCTCGCGCTGCGCGAAAATCCGCGCGACTACGACGCCTGGGCGGAAATCGGCTTCGCGGGAACGATCGCGCACAACAATCTGCTCGGGCTAGGGCGCGAGCAGGACTGGGCCTGCCACGGCATGGAGCACGAAATCAGCGCCGTGTACGACGTGGCGCACGGCGCGGGGCTCGCCGTCGTCACGCCCGCGTGGATGCGCTACGTGCTGCCGGAAAAATCCGCGAAGCTCGCGCAGTTCGCGCGAAACGTCTTCGGCGTTCCCGCGGGCGCGGACGACGCGGCGACGGCGCGCGCGGGCATCGACGCGCTCGTCGCCTTCTACGAAAAAATGGGGCTGCCCGTGACGATGCGCGCGCTCGGTGTTCCCGACGATTCGCGTTTCGAGGAGATGGCGAAAAAGGCGGTGCTGGGGCGTTCCCGCGACGGCCGCGAAATCCCGCAGGGCAACTTCCGCCGCCTCTACTCCCGCGACATCGTCGCGATCTACCGCCTTGCCGCGGAGTGAGGCGACGGCGCGGGAACTCGCCTCTCCCGCGCGTTTTCAGATGACGTAGTCGCCGTACCAGTTCTGGTCGCGGGAGAAGATGCGCGAGGCCTTCGGGACGAGATAGACCGTCTCGCCGGGAGCGAGGGGCGTGAGCTCGAAGTCCGCCGGGAAAAGATGCACGTGCAGCAGATTCTTTCGCGAATCGACGAGTTCGATCTTCACCAGCGCGCCCGCGGGAAGGATGCGCGAAATCCGCGCGGGAACGCCGCCGCGGTCGGGCGTCTTGTGCACCTCGAAATCGTGCGGGCGCACGAGCATGCGCACTTCGCCGCCGTCGGCGGGAACGCCGGAATCGCCGCTGAAATACGCGCGCCCCTGGCCGAGGCTGCCGTAGAAGACGTTCACCTCGCCGAGAAAGTTCATCACGACGAGCGAGTCGGAGACTTCGAGCGCCTCCTCCTGGTCGTGCGTGACGAGGATGCTCGTGAGCTCCATCGTCTCGTATCGCCGCGGCGCGAAAACGCTCGCGCCGAGCGGGGGCGGCGGGGATAATCGCGGAATGAAGCTCTCGAAGATTTTTCCGATTCTCTGCGCGGCCGCGGCGGTAACGCTCGCGCCCGCTTTCGGCGGGAGCGCGGACGGCGGCGCCGTTCACGCGTCGTACTGCCGCACCATGCCCGTCGAGATTTCCAAAACGGCGCCGCTGCGCGGGCGGCAGGATTTCGGCGAGACGCGCATCGACGCTTCCGTCGAAGGCAATCCGCTCCGCATCGCGGGAACGACCTTCGCACGCGGAATCGGCACGCACGCGACGTCGATGATTCCGCTCGACGTGCCGCCGGAGGGAAGTTTCGGGGGAGGCATGCGCGCGGCGCGGCTGCTCGGCGCGTGCGGCATCGACGACGAGGCGGGCGGGCGCGGCGACGGCGCGGAGTTCCGCGTGCTTTCGGGAACGGAGGTGCTTTGGTCGTCCGGCGTGATGCGGCCCGGCGAGCCCGCGAAGCGTTTTTCCGTGAAGATCCCGCGGCACGCGGAGAAGATCTACCTGCTCACGCTCGCCGGCGGCGACGACGTCTGCGACCACGCGGACTGGGCGGACCTGAAGTGGGAAACCCGCCTTTTCGGCCGTCTCGGCGACGGCGGGGATCGTCTCGACGCGCGCGCGTTCGGACTCGTTCCCGGCACGGGGAAGGATCAGACGGCGGCGCTCCGCAAAGCGCTGAACGCGGCGCGCGACCGCCGTGCGCGGGAGCTCGTCCTCGAAAAAGGAGAGTACCATTTCTTCCGCGAGAACGCGCTCGAGCTCTCTTTTCACATTTCGAATCACGACCAGCCGGCGATTCATCCGGTGCAGATTCCGCTCGTCGATCTGCGCAATCTGAAAATCCGGGGCAACGGCTCGACGTTCGTCTTCCACGGGCAGAGCCTCGCCGTGCTCTTCATGGACTGCGAGAACGTGACGCTCGAAGGCGTGCGTCTCGACTACGCGCGCCCGATGTACTCCGAAGCGAAAATCCTCGGATTCGAAAACGGAAAAACGATCGTCTCCGTCGACGAAAAGGCCTTCCCGTACACGATAGAGAACGGCCGCCTGCGCTTCATCGGCGAAGGCTGGACGCGCGGCGTCGGCAGCGCGATCGCGTTCCGCGCGGGCTCGAAGAACATCGTCGAACGCACGGCGGACATCGTCTTCGGCGGCGAGGCCGAAAAACGCGCCGACGGCACGCTCGCGCTCGCCAAGGATTTCTCCGAAGTCGGCGCGGGCGCGGCGGTCGGCGACACGCTCACCCTGCGCTCGTGGGACCGCCCGCACCCGGCTTGCGTCATCTACCGCGCGAAAAACACCGAGCTCCGCGACGTCTCCATCCATTCGAGCTTCGGCATGACGCTCCTCGCCCAGCGCTCGGAAAACGTCCGCTTCGTCGGCTCCGGCAAGGCGGAGGACAAGACGGCGGGCGTCTTCCCGCGGCCGGAGACCGGGCGCGTCTATTCGGCGTCCGCGGACGCGACGCACTTCTCGAACGTCGCCGGCGTCGTGACGGTCGAGAACGCGTTTTTCGAAACGATGATGGACGACGCGATCAACGTGCACTCGACCTGCCTCGGCGTCGAGGCCGTTCCCGCGAAGAACCGGCTCCGCTGCCGATTCATGCACGGGCAGGCGGTCGGCTTCGAAGTCTTCATGCCGGGCGACACGCTGCGCTTCATCAAGGGGCCGACGCTGGAACAGGGTCCGGAAGTCAAGGTCGCGGCGGTCAGGAAACTTTCCTCGCGCGAGCTGCTCGTCACGCTCGCGGAAGACGTTCCCGCCGGATACGGACCGGGCGACGCGGTCGAGAACGCGGATTTCCAGTGCGCGGTGGTCTTCCGCGGGAACGTCGTGCGGAACAACCGCGCGCGCGGGGCGCTGTTCACGACGCCGAAAAAGGTCGTCGTGGAAAACAACGTCTTCCGCGACGTCGCGGGCTCGGCGATCCTGCTCGCGGGCGACGCGCAGGGCTGGTACGAAAGCGGCCCGTGCGAGGACGTCGTCATCCGCGGGAACAGGTTCATCGACAATCTGACGTCGGTCTTCCAGTTCACGGAGGCGCTGATTTCGATTTATCCGGAAGTGAGAAAGCTCGGCGAGCAGAAGCGGTTTTATCACCGCAACGTCGTGATCGAGGACAACGATTTCGACACGTTCGACGTGCCGCTGCTCTTCGCGATTTCGACGGAAAACCTGCGCTTCATGAACAACCGCGTCCGCTACAACGCGAATCACGCCGGCTGGGGGCGCAGGCCGTTCCGCTTCCTGCGCTGCCGCGACGTGGAGATCCGCGGGAACGTCGTCGCGCCCGCGGGAACGGCGACGCCGCTTCCGCAGAGCTGGACGCCCGCCGACTGCGACGCGACGCTGACGGAAAACCTGAAGATCGGCGACTGAGCCCGCGTCGGCGGGAACGCCTCACTCTTCGTCGTCGACGAAATCGAGCGCCATTTCCTCGTCTGTCTTTTCGAGCTTGAGATTGACGAGCGGCACGAGCGCGGCGAGCAGACCGAGCGTGACGAACATCGCGCCCCAGCCGACGACGTCGTGAACCGTGCCGAGCGTGAACGCCGGGCTGTCCGGCGCGTTCCCGAAAAAGTCCAGCTCCAGCGCCTCCGAGCCCTTGAACGACGACCAGACCGTCAGAAAGCCCGAGCGCAGCACGTTGAGCAGCAGCGCGAAGACGATCGAGACGGCGACGAAGAAAATCTTTTTCTTCAGCGTGCGCATGAAGACCGCCGCGAGAAACGAGCCCGTGAAAAGGCACGCCGTGAGCGAGCGCACGCCCGAGCACGCGTCCTCGACGCCGACGCGGTCGCCGCCCGGCAGCAGAATCGTGTTCGCCTCCTGCGTGAGGTCGAAGCCGAGAAAATTCAGCATCGCGACGACGGTCGCCGTCACGTTCGAAAGCAGCAGCGTCTTGATCTGGCGGTCGACGAGAAACGTGAACGGTCCGGAAATCAGCCAGACGCAGATCGGGAACAGCAGCAGCAGCGGCAGACGTGCGCGCGTGCGCAGATCGTTGCGCGTTCCCGAGAGCGTGCGCGCGCCCGCGAACCACGCGAGCCCGAAGCAGAGCCCGACGAATCCCGCCGTGTTCTCGTAGGTCGTGAACGCGTCGAATCCGTAGATCGCCGACCCGATCGCGCCCGCGGCGAAAAGCAGCGCCGAAGCGAGCGTTCCCGCGCCGAAGAGCCAGTTCAGCCACGCGGGAACGCGCGCGCCGGGCTTCGCCGCCCGGGCGGGCAGCGTGAATTCGTCGTCGGCGTCGTCCGCGTCCGGCGTTCCCGTGAAGACGCGCCGGATCTTGTCCCAACGTTCCCGCACGACGAACGCCGCGAACAGCGGCACGAGGTAGCCGAAAAGGTAATCGTCTTTGGCGTTCCAACACTGCACCTGGTCGAAAAGCAGCACGGCGCAGGCGACGAGCGCGACGCCCGCGTAGGCGAGCGGCGGGAGCGAATCGGCGGGAGCGGCGGCGGATGTCTTCGCGTTTTCCATGAAATTTTCGAAAGCGCTTAGGTTAGGCAATCCGCGTTCCCGCGCGAACAAAAATTTCGCGGATGAGGGAAAGTGATGGAGGTTATGAGGTTATGGAGGTTATGGAGGTTCTTTGCGTTTCGCTCCGCGAAAAAGTTTTTCGAAATCCTTTCGGCGAAGCCGAGCGCAATCAACTTCATAACTCCATCACCTCATCACCTTCCCGCCGCGCGAAGCGCCGCCCGCGCGCGCTTGATTCCGTGCGGGAACGGGCGTAGGATTTTCCGCCATTATGAAACTTCGCAGTTCACTCAGCACGGAAGGCCGCCGCATGGCGGGAGCACGCGCGCTCTGGCGCGCCAACGGAATGAAGGAAGAACAGTTCGGCAAGCCGATCATCGGCATCGTCAATTCGTTCACGCAGCTCGTTCCCGGCCACACGCATCTCCACGAAATCGGGCAGAAGATGAAGGCGTTCATCGAGGCGCAGGGCTGTTTCGCCGCCGAGTTCGACACCATCGCCATCGACGACGGCATCGCCATGGGGCACAACGGCATGCTCTACTCGCTCCCGTCGCGGGACCTCATCGCCGACTCCGTCGAATACATGTGCGAGGCGCACCGCGTGGACGCGATCGTGTGCATCTCCAACTGCGACAAGGTCACACCCGGCATGCTCATGGCGGCGATGCGCCTGAACATTCCCGCGATCTTCGTCTCCGGCGGTCCGATGGAGGCCGGCGAGTTCGACGGCGAAAAGAACGACCTGATCGACGTCATGGTCAAGGGCGCGGACGCGTCCTACTCCGACGAAAAGCTCGCCGAGCTCGAGCGCCTCGCGTGCCCGACCTGCGGCTCGTGCTCGGGCATGTTCACGGCGAACTCGATGAACTGCCTCAACGAAGTGCTCGGCTTCGCGCTGCCCGGCAACGGCACGCTGCTCGCCACGCACGCGCTGCGCATGAAGCTCTTCGAAAAGGCGGCGAAGCGCATCGTCGAAATGGCGTACGCCTACTACGAGCGCGGGGACGCGTCGGTGCTCCCGCGCCAGATCGCCACGCGCGCCGCGTTCCTCAACGCGATGACGCTCGACATCGCGATGGGCGGCTCCACCAACACCGTGCTGCACCTGCTCGCGATCGCGCAGGAGGCCGGCGTCGATTTCACGATGAAGGACATCGACTTCCTTTCGCGCCGCGTTCCCGTGCTCTGCAAGGTCGCGCCGAACACGAAGAAATATCACATCGAGGACGTGAACCGCGCGGGCGGCATCCTCACCATCATCGGCCGCCTCGCCGCCGAGGGCCTCATCGACGGAAGCGTGCGCCGCGCCGACGGGCTGACGCTCGCGGAGGCGATCGCGCAGAACGACCTCGACTCGCCCGCCGTCGCCGCCGAAGCGCTCGAACGCGCGCACGCCGCTCCCGCGGGAACGCGCAGCGTCCGCCTCGCCTCGCAGGACGCGCGTTATGAAAATCTGGATACGGACCGCGCCGCGGGCTGCATCCGCGACGTCGAGCACGCCTACGTGCGCGACGGCGGGCTCGCGGTGCTCTTCGGCAACGTCGCGCTCGACGGCTGCATCGTCAAGACCGCCGGCGTTTCGGAAAAAGTCTTCAAGTTCCGCGGCACGGCGAAAGTCTTCGAATCGCAGGAAGACGCGTGCGAGGGCATTCTCGGCGGCAAGGTCGGTCCGGGCGACGTCGTCGTCATCACGCACGAGGGCCCGCGCGGCGGCCCCGGCATGCAGGAAATGCTCTACCCGACGTCCTACATCAAGTCGAAGCACCTCGGCGAGCTCTGCGCGCTGATCACCGACGGCCGTTTCTCCGGCGGCACGAGCGGGCTCTCGATCGGGCACGTCTCGCCCGAAGCCGCCGCGGGCGGGAACATCGGGCTCGTGCGCGACGGCGACGTCATCGCGATCGACATTCCCGCGCGCACGATTTCGCTGGAAGTCTCCGACGCGGAGCTCGCCGCCCGCCGCAAGGAAGAGGAGGCGCGCGGGAACGCCGCGTTCACGCCGAAAAAGCGCGCGCGCAAGATCTCCAAGGCGCTCCGCGCCTACGCGAGCATGGTCGCCTCCGCGGACAAAGGCGGCGTCCGCGTCGTGGAATGACCCTCCGGAAGACCGCTTCAAAAAACAGACGTTCCCGCGGTTCGTTTCGCAGGAACGTCTGTTTTTGCGCGGCGCGGGAGCGAAAAGGCTTTAATTCCCACGAAAAAGGTATAGTATTCAGCTTCATGAAAAAACGATTCGATCTGAATTTGTATCTGGTGACGGACGAGCCGGCGAAATGCCGCCGCGGCATGCTCGAAACCGTCGAACGCGCCGTCGCGGGCGGCGTCACGATCGTGCAGTACCGCTCGACGAATCCCGACGCGGGAACGTGCTGGGCGGAAGCGAAGCCGATCGCCGACTTTCTGCGTTCCCGCGGCGTGACCTTCATCGTGAACAACCGCCTCGATCTCGCCCTCGCGCTCAACGCCGACGGCGTTCACATCGGCCAGCGCGACCTGCCCGTTCCGCTCGCGCGCCGGCTGATCGGTCCGGAAAAAATTCTCGGGCTCTCGGTCTCGAACCGCGCGCAGCTGGACGCCGTCGATCCCGCGCTCGTCGATTACCTCGGCATGGGTCCGGTGTTCCCGACGGTCTCGAAGAGGAACGCGCCACCGGAGCTCGGCGTCGAAAACTTCGCGAAGCTCGCCGCGCTGTCGCCGCTCCCGGTCGTCGCGATCGGCGGGCTGAACGCGGAGCGCGCCCGAGCCGTCCGCGCCACGGGAACGGCCGCGGGGATCGCCGTCGTCTCCGCGATCTGCGGCGCGGAAGACCCGGAAGCCGCCGCGCGCGCCCTGCTCTGAAAAAAATTTCGCGTCGCACGGACGCTTTTTTTACGCCATGAAGAAACTCCAAGACATCGCCGCGGAAACGCTTTCTCGGATTCGGGAACGTTCGCCGCTCGTGCTTTCGCTCACGAACAGCGTCGTACAGCCGCTCACCGCGAACCTCCTCCTCGCCGTCGGAGCGACGCCCGCCATGCTCAACGACGCCTCGGAATGCGCGGATATGATCGAGGCCTGCGGGAACGCCCTGCTCGTCAATCTCGGCACGCTGACCCGCGAACAGGCGGACGCGATGCGCGTCGCGACGGACACGGCGAACGCGCGCGGCGTGCCGTGGGTGCTCGATCCCGTAGCCGTCGGTCTGCTGAAATTCCGCACGGAATTCGCGCGCGAACTGCTCGCGAAAACGCCGACGGTCATCCGCGGGAACGGCGCGGAGATTCTGGCGCTCGCCGGCTACGCCGCCAAAACGCGCGGACCGGAAAGCACCTGCGGGAGCGAAGCCGCCGCGGAGGCCGCGCGGGAACTCGCCCGCGGATGCGGCGCGGCGGTGCTCGTCACGGGAGCCGTCGATTACGCGACGGACGGCGCGGGAACGCTCGCCTGCGCCAACGGTCACCCGATGCTGACGCGCGTCACGGGCGCGGGCTGTTCGATGGGCGCGCTGACGGCGGCGTGCGCGGCGGTCGCGGATTCTCCGCTTGAAGCGGCGGCCGCCGCCGCTGTGCTGACGGGCGTCGCCGGCGAAATCGCCTTCGAAAATTCCGGCGCGCCGGGCACCTTCGCAGTCAAGCTCCTGGACGCCTTTTACGAAATGACGCCGGAGCTCGTGCGTTCCCGCACGAAGGCAGTCTGACGCCTCGCCCGGGAACGCCGCGCGCGCGGCGCCTCAGTGGTCGTCGCAGTTGCAGCCGCGCGCCCAGGTGCCGTTCTCGTCGAGCTCGTGCGCGTGCTTCTTCGCGAACTCGGGAACGCCTTCGTCCTCCGACGACGGCGCCGCGAGCGCGGGAGCGGTCGGCACGACGGCGGACGGCGAGCGTTCCTCCTCCGCGGGCGTGAGCGCGGGAGCGGCGGGAACGGGCGTCGCCTCTTCGCGCGCCGCCGGCGCGTTCCCGTGCGCGTGTTCGTGATGATGGTCGTGCGAGTGGTCGTGCCCGCAGGAACCGTCGCACTTGCCGCAGGAGCCGTCGCCCTTGCAGCCCATCATCTTCCTGCGGAACTCCTCCGGATCGAGCGGACGCAGCCCGAGCTTCGCGAGCAGCGCGAAATCCTTCGACGCGGGACCGTTCGGCGTCGTGAGCAGCTTGTCGCCGAGGAAGATCGAGTTCGCGCCCGCGGCGAAGCAGAGCGCCTGGCCCTCGTCCGTCATCTGCGCGCGTCCGGCGGAAATGCGGATGATTGCCTTGGGCATGAGAATGCGCGCGACGGCGATGATGCGCACGAACTCGAAGATGTCCACGCGCGGGCGGCCTTCGAGCGGCGTTCCCGGGCAGGGAATCAGCGCGTTGATCGGCACGGATTCCGGCTGCGTCTCCATGTTCGCGAGCTCGATGAGCATCTTCAGGCGGTCGTCCACCGTCTCGCCCATGCCGAGGATCCCGCCGGAGCACACGCCCATGCCCGCCGCCTGCACGTTGCGGATCGTCGTCAGACGGTCGTCGTAGGTGCGCGTCGAAATGATTTCCGGATAGTATTCGCGGGACGTGTCGAGGTTGTGGTTGTAAATGTCGCAGCCGGCCTCCTTGAGGCGCGCCGCCTGCGCTTCGGTGATGAGCCCGAGCGTGCAGCACACCTGCAGCCCGAGCGCCTTCACGCCGCGCACGGACGCGAGCACGCTCTCGAACTGCGGGCCATCGTTCACCTTGCGCCACGCCGCGCCCATGCAGAAACGCGACGCACCCGCCGCCTTCGCCTTCTTCGCGGCGGCGACGACCGCCTCCGAGTCCATCAGCGGCTCGGGCTTCAGCCCCGTGTTCGCGCGCGCGGACTGCGGGCAGTACGCGCAGTCCTCGGAGCACGCGCCCGTCTTGATCGACTGCAGCATGTTGATCTGCACCGCGTCCGGCACCTGCGTCTGCTGGTGAATTTCCTGCGCGTAGTAAATCAGCGTCGGAAGCGGAAGGTTGTAGACTTTGCGAACGTCCTCAAGGTAGTAAATCATAATAAAAAAGTAATGATAGCAAATCGCGCAAGGCACGCGAGCGCGATTTGCGGAAAGCGCGCCGCGAAAAAAACGTTCCCGCGCCTCGCGACGCGGGAACGCCAACACACACTATGAAAAAGTGACGAAAAAAGCCGAAGGAGTAATTACTTTTAAACTCCTCCGCTCCTGAACTCTATTTGCGGCGGCGACGACGCGTTCCCGCCAGCGCGAGCGCGCCCAACCCCGCCAGCAGCCCGAACGCCGACGGCTCGGGAACGGGAGTGTAGCTTAGGCTGATATTGGAAATCGAAACAAGCGTATTACCCTTAAACTCCGCCACAGTAGAACTTTTTGAGTTTTCGAGCCAAACAGCAAAAATCTTTGAAGGCGAAATTTTTGCGGTGTCATATGTGCCCGAAAATGTTCCAGCCGAAGCTTCGAAAGTATCCCCTATCAACTGCGTGACAGACGACGAAGTCTCGTCATACGCCCAAAGCGAATAACTCACTTGATTATCCGAAGTAAAGCTCAGTGTAATCGATTGTGCGGACTCTGTTAAGTCTACGCCGAACATTACATACTCACCAGACAACGCAGGGCGACTTTTGAAAGAAAATCCTGTTGAAGATGAAATTGTAATGTCGTTATATTCGCTCTGACTCTTGTTCTGGCCTACACCTCCAAACCAGCCGACTAAATCTGTCCCAGCAGGAATCTTTCCAATGAGAGCACTTAGAACATCTCCAGACATTACACATTGGCGATTATCTCCAAATCCTGTGCTGTCTCCATTGACCCAAGTGAAATCAGAGGACTCGGGTAGCGTGATTGTTTCCGCGCTCGCGAGAAGCGTTCCCGCGGCGAGGAGTGATGTGATGGTGATGATTTTTTTCATAAGCGTTTACGGATCAGATTCTAAAAAGTGAACGCATTATCCCCGGTTTCGAATACCGGGGGGTAAACGCCGTCCAAGCCGCATAAACAAAAGGATTTACCCCTCGATCAAATCGCGCGGAATTTCGATCAGGGGGGAAGCGACATTCCTGTCGCTTCGGCGAAATCAGCTTCCGGGAAATTCAAAAAAGCGGCAGGAATGCCGCTTCTCCCCTGCGTTCCCGCGAGATTTCGCCGCAGAAAATTCCGTGTTCTTCCGTGCTTTTCCGTGGTCGAAAATTCGGACTTGCCCCGGTATTCGAAACCGGGGGCGCGGCGGCGTCACTGC
This sequence comes from Candidatus Spyradosoma sp. SGI.093, assembly GCF_050314555.1. Lineage (NCBI taxonomy): Bacteria > Pseudomonadati > Verrucomicrobiota > Opitutia > Candidatus Spyradosoma > Candidatus Spyradosoma sp. SGI.093. The sequence goes on from NZ_JBNPNH010000001.1 coordinate 347,569, forward strand.
AGGTCGCGGCCTTCGACGCGGGTTTCGCCGTCGCGGAAACGCAGCACGACTTCGCGGCCGAGCGTGACCGCGCGCGCGGAATCGAGGTATTCGCCCGTCGCGGCGTCGCGCGCCACGGCGAAGCCGCGCTTCAGCGTCGCGTCCAGCCCCGACGCCGAAAGCCGCGCCGCGAGCTGTCCCAGGCGCATCTTCGCGAGCTCGACGCGCGCGCCCGGGAAATTGCGTTCCAAGCGGAAGCGCGCCTTTTCGAGACGGTCGCGCAGCCCGGCGGAAACGGCGTCGGCGGCGGAGGCGAAGCGCCGCCCGAGCGCGTCCGCGCGTTCCCGCATGAGCGCGAGATACGCGTGCGGCGAGCGGCGTTCGAGCCGCATTTCCAGCATGTCCAGGCGCTGGGAAAAATCTTCGAGCGCGGAGACGGCGACGCCTTCGAGGCGTTCCGCCGCGTCGCGCGCGCGTTCGACGGCGTCGAGGCGCCCGCTCGAAATGTGCTCGGCGGCGGCGGAAGGCGTTTCCGCGCGCAGGTCCGCCGCGAAGTCCGACAGCGTGAAGTCGATCTCGTGCCCGACGGCGGAGATCACGGGAACGCGCGAAGCCCGCACGGCGCGCGCGACGATTTCCTCGTTGAAGCACCACAGATCCTCGATGGAGCCGCCGCCGCGCCCGACGACGATCACGTCCAGCCCGCGGATCTTTTCGGCGAGCCGGATGCCGCGCACGATTTCCTCCGCCGCGCCCGCGCCCTGCACCTTCGCGGGAACGACGTAGAGCGTTCCCGCCCAGTCGCGGCGGCGCATGATGCTGATGAAGTCGCGGATCGCGGCGCCCGTCGGCGACGTCACGAACGCCACCGTGCGCGCGAGCCTCGGGATTTCGCGCTTCCGCGCCTTGTCGAAAAGCCCCTCCTCCTCGAGCCGGCGGCGCAGCGCCTCGTATTCGGCGAGCAGTCTGCCCTCGCCCTCTTCGCTGAACGAGGTGACGACGAGCTGGTAGTTCCCGCGCGGAGGATAAACGGAAATCTTCCCATGCGCGACGAGCTGCATGCCGTCGCGCAGACGCGTCTTCGCGCGCGCGAGCGTCGCGCGCCAGACGACGGCGGAAATCTGCGCGCCCGCGTCCTTGAGCGTGAAATACGCATGCCCGCTGCTCTGCACGCGCAGCCCGGAGACCTCGCCGCGCAGACGCACGTCCGCGAACTCGGTTTCGAGACGCGCGCGGATGCGCGCCGTGAGCTCGGAGACCGTCAGCGGCTCCTCGCGGGAACGCGCGGGAACGGCGGCGGCGAAATCCGCGTCATCGAAAAAATCCGACACGGGAACGCCCTTCTATCGCGCTTCCCACGGCGCAAGCAGGCGCGCGCGGAAATCGTAAACGTCGTTGAAGTCCTCGATGGAATCCGTCTCGGACTTCGCGAGGATCTTTTCGTCGATGAGCGAATAGACGATTTCGCCGATGTCGCGCGTCTTCGCGAGCCCCCACGCGCGGAAGACCTGATACGTCATCGGGCCGAAGCGTTCGAGCGCGCAGTCCGCGACGCCCTCGGCGAGCTCGCGCCCGGAGACGTGGCGCTTTTCCGCCGGCGCCTTCCTGCGCCCGAGACGCCGCACGGTTTCGCCGAGCGCCTCGGACACGAAAAGGTACGCCTCGTTCGCGAAACGCGAATCGCGGAGCCGGATTTTTTCGAGAGCCTCTTCGATCGTCTGTGCCATAAGCGGGGCGTATCTTCGCGCAATTTCTCCGGAGCCGCAAGCGGAGAAAACGGCGCGGACATAAGCGTTGCGGGAACGGGCGAAAACCGTCAGAGTTTCCGTTTTACGAGAATGGACATGCTCAACAACAAATGGATACGCGGCGTCGTTCCCGCGCTCGGCATTCACCTGTGCATCGGCTCGGTCTACGCGTGGTCGCTGTTCGTCGAGCCGATCGCGGAGCACCTCGGCTGCGAAAGCCGGCTCGTGCAGATCGCGTTCAGCCTGGCGATCTTCTTTCTCGGCACGTCGGCGGCGTTCGCGGGACCGTTCGTCGAGAAGAACGTGCGCCGCTCGAGCCTGCTCAGCTGCGCGTGCTTCGTCTCGGGGCTGCTCGTGACGGCGCTCGCGCTTCACTTCAGAAGCCTCGCGGGGATCTATCTCGGCTACGGCTGCCTGATGGGCATCGGGCTGGGCATCGGCTACATTTCGCCGGTGAAGACGCTGATGATGTGGTTCTTCGACCGCAAGGGGCTCGCGACGGGCATCGCGATCATGGGCTTCGGCTTCGCGAGCACGCTGGCGAAATGGATCTCCACGCCGATTCTGGGCGCGACGGGCTCGATCGCCGCGACGCTCGCGATCCTCGCGGGAATCTACGTCGTGCCGATGCTCGCGGGCGCGCTGCTCATCAAGAAGCCCTACGACGACAGCGTTTCCGTCGCGCACGAGAACGAGGTGCCCTTCCGCTACACGGGCATTCTGCGCAACGGCGTCTTCGTGCTGATCTGGCTGATGTTCTTCCTGAACATTCACTGCGGGCTCGCGCTGATCTCGACGGCGAAGCCGATGATCGAGGCGTTCGCGGGAACGGAGATCGGCGCGGTCGCGGCGGCGGCGCTCGGCGGCACGGCGGTCGCGGTCATGGGCGTGTTCAACGGCGCGGGGCGGCTCGCGTTCTCGGCGGTCTCGGACAGATTCCGCTACCGCGCGAACATCTACATCGTCATCTTCGCGCTGTCCGTGGCGACGATCGCGGCGGCGATTCTCAGCGGGTTCAACCGCTACGCGCTCGTCGCGATGCTCTGCGTCATCTCCGCGACCTACGGCGCGGGCTTCTCCAACCTGCCGACGCTGCTCGCCGACCAGTTCGGCATGCGCAACATCAGCAAAATCCACGGGCTGAGCCTCACCGCCTGGGCCGCCGCCGGGCTGACGGGCAACCAGATGAGCGCGGCGATCTACGCGCGTTTCGGCAGCTACGACGCCGTGCTCTACTGCCTGATCCCGCAGTTCGCGCTCGCGCTCGGCATCGCCTGCTACGTGCTGCACAAGCGCCGGACGTCGCCCTCGCCGAAACAGGCGTGAGCGGGCGCGACGGCTTTCCCGTTCCCGCGGACAGAAAACGTTGATTTCGCGGCGGAAATGTGGACAATTGCGCGCACCCCATGATTATCGATACCTTGAAAAATTCCGCGCGCATTGAGGCACTCAATCCGCATTTCAAAAAAATCTTCGACTACATCAAGACGCACGACCTCTCGCGCGTTCCCGCCGGAAAAATCGTCATCGACGGCGACGACGCGTTCATCAACGTCGTCGATCATCCCGGCAAGACGAAGGAGACGGCGCGCCTCGAAAGCCACAACGATTTCCTCGACGTGCACCTGCCGCTTTCCGCGCCGGAGACGCTCGGCTGGACGCCGCGCGCCGACCTGCCGGAAACGCCCTACGACGCCGCGGGCGACTGCTCGCTCTACGACGGTCCCGCGCAGATCTACACGACGATCGTTCCCGGCCAGCTCGCCGTCTATTTCCCGGAAGACGTGCACGCGCCCGCGATTTCGCCGGTGCCCTTCCGCAAGCTCATCGTCAAGGCGCGCGTCTGAACTCCCCTCCATTTCATCCACAACAAAACGACAAGAAAGAAAAGATTATGGCAAAAAAACTCGAAGGACTCATCGCGGCGCCGCACACGCCGTTCAACGCGGACGGTTCCGTCAATCTCGACATGATCCCGAAGCAGATCGACGTGCTGCTCAAGCAGGGCGTCATCGGCGCGTACATCTGCGGCACGACGGGCGAAGGCATCTGCTGCTCCGTCGAAGAACGCAAGGCCGTCATGAAGAAATGGGCTGAATACGGCAAGGGCAAGCTCTTCATCATCGCGCACGTCGGCGCGCTCTCCATCGCGGACGCGCGGGAACTCGCCGCCTACGCGCAGGAGCTCAAGCTCGACGCCACCTCGATCGTGCCGCCGAACTTCTTCAAGCCCGGCTCGATCGACTCACTCATCGACTACCTGAACGCCGTGCTCTCCGCCGCGCCGAAACTGCCGTTCTACTATTACCACACGGGCATGTCGGGCGTGAATTTCGACATGGAGCAGTTCCTGATTAAGGCGGACGGCAAGATCAAGAACCTCGCCGGCATCAAGTTCAACTACCCGGACCTCTACATGTTCCAGCGCTGCCAGCGCGCCTGCGGCGGCAAGTATGACATCACCTGGGGCATCGACGAATGGTTCGCGGGAGCGCTCGCCTGCGGCGCGAAATCCGCCATCGGCTCCACGTACAACTACGCCGCGAAGCTCTATTACGACATCTGGAACGCCTACACGCTCGGCGACCAGAAGAAGATCGACAAGGGCATGGCGAAGGTCTGCAAGATCGTGGACATCCTCGTCCAGTACGGCGGCGTCGTCGGCGGCAAGGCGATGATGGCGTACCACAAGCTCGACATGGGCGGCGTCCGCCCGCCGCTCACCTGCCTCTCCGAAGAGCAGAAGGCGGACTGCGTCGCGCGCCTGAAGAAGATTCTCAGCGGAAAATGATCTCCGGATTTTTCCGGACCCGAAAAGCGTTCCCGCCGTTCCCGCGCGGGAACGCTTTTTTCGTCTCGCGCGGGAACGCGCCGACGCGTTAGATTCGTATGCCATGAAGCATTACGTTTCCGAGCCTTTCCGCGTGCGCTTTTCCGAAACCGACATGGCGGGCGTCGTTCACTTTTCGCAGATGCTCCGCTGGGCGGAAAACGCCGAAAGCGAGTTCTTCCGCGAACACGGACTGCCTTTCGTCGAAAAAGGCGAAACCGCGGGAACGCTCTTCGGCTGGCCGCGCGCGCGCGTCGCCGCGGATTTTCTCGCGCCCGCGCACTACGACGAGCGCATCCGCGTCCGCATCCGCCCGCGCGGCGTTCCCGCCGAGAACTCCTCGGCGCTGCACTGGGATTTCGAGATCGTCGCCGGCGAAGAATCCGAGCCGGAGCGCGCGATCGCCCGCGGCTCCTGGACGAGCGTCTATGCGCGCATCGATTCCGCCGAAAAATCCGTGCGGGCGGAAAACGTTCCCGAGACGGTCAGAAAAATTTTAAAAATCTTCGAAAACTGACTTGACGGAATCGGCGAAAAACTATTTAGTCTGTCCCATACGATTTTGAAATCGTATCCGACCTGGGGTGGTAGCTCAGCTGGTTAGAGCGCCTGCCTGTCACGCAGGAGGTCGCGGGTTCGAGTCCCGTCCATCCCGCCATTCACGAAGCCCGCAGCAATGCGGGCTTCTTCGTGTTCGGGCGGTGCGCGCACGATCCGCGCCGTCACCTTGAACGGATGCTCTTGCCCCGCCGCGCCGTCCTCGCCGTAGTCGCCGACGTCCAGGCTCAGCGTCGTCCCGCACGAAGATTCGCTCAGCTCAAGCCCGTCGCCGACGCTCAGCCGGCGCCGCTGCAGCTCGCTCTGCAGCTCCAGGCAGCACTCGACAAGCGCGTTCCACGCCTGCGCCGTGATCGCCTCTCCGGGCGAAACTCTGTTCAGATTAAAAATTCGCATTGTTTGGAAAGTTCCTTCTGATCTGTTTAATGTTTACCGTTTAAAGTGGAGGAGTTGAGGAGTTTAGGAGTAATTACCTTTTCAACTCCTCAACCTTTTCAACACCTCAACTTTCTTTTCAACTCCTCAACCTTTTCAACTCCTCGCCCTTTTCTCTTGCCGTTTCATCGTCCAAATTTTAAAACCGACTCCATGAAAAAAATCCTCGCCGCCTTGCTCCTCCTCGCCGCAGTTCCGCTCTTCGCGAAGCCGCTTCCTTCTTCCGGCCCCGAACGCAAGGCCGCGATTTCGAAAATCCACGGAAGAATAGCTCTCGTTCAGCCCGGTTTGGAGGACTACAAGGTCGCCGTCGTTCCTTTCGGATGCGAAGATCTGCGCGTCTGTTTCACCGAAGCCGGGCAGGGCGTGGGATGCTGGAAGGTTGTTCCCGCGGGTTGCGAAAATTTCAAAATCGCGATTGTTCCTTTCGGCTGCGAAGATTTCAGAATCTCATTCGTTGAATTCGGATGTCAGGGAATCAATTAAGAATAAAGCTCCTTGTCCCAGGATTCGCCTTCGGCCGAAGATTCATAGGTTTTCGTCACGGTGAAACCGTCCGCCGTAGTTCCTTGAGTGTTCACCGAAATCAGGCGCCAATTTCCTCCCTCCCAGGGTAATTTCGGAGCTCCTTTCGGATCCTCGATTTTCCCCAGACCTTTTTCTATCTTTATTGTGTTCTCCGTTGTCGCGACTGTAAGAACGTAGTGAACTGCCGTGCACGTTTTTTCTCCTGAAGAGATGTGCTTCCAGCATTTCATGATTGCATTGAAGTCCTCGCCTTCTCCTGTGAACTTCGAAACCACGTACGCGATCGTCACCTTTTGCGCTGACGTGTCGGGATCGTAGTCTCCGGCGCCTTTCTTTGAAGGAAAAACCATGTCCGCCGCCCCGTTCTTGAGCGCACGCTCAAAAAGCCCCCGGACGTTGGGGTATTTTGCAAACGCGGTTTTGTAGCTCGGATGCTTCAGCACGGACCTTTCCTTCGCGACGCTGTTCAGCGTGTAGTTCGCCGGAGTCTTCTCGATGGAAATCTCCTCGCCCGTCCACGCCGCTCGCTCGTAATAGGTGAGCGTCACCTGCCATGTTTCGCCGCCTAAAGGCTCCATGTCCGCCTTTTGAAGCACCGCCTCGCTCGCGAAGTGAGACGAACGCGTGCCGCGCGCGGGAATGCCCGCCTTCACGCTCTCATAAGTCCCCTTCTCTTTGTAGATCAGCGTGCCCGTGAACTTGTGCGCCCCCTCCAGCGAGAGGGTGCACTTCTTCGTCGTGATGGTCTTTTCTGCCATGGCTTGAAAGTTTAAGGTCGAAAGTTGATTCGCGCTGAGAGCGCGAGGAGTTCAGGAGAGATTAAGAGCTTAAAAGTTTAAAAGCTTAACGGAAAATTTTCTTTTCAACTCTTAAGCTCTTCAACTTTTAAGCTTTCCTCGACTCCTCGACTCTCTGTCGTCAGTCCGTTGTCCGTCATTGTGCGCCCGCGTTTCTTTCGGCGTTCGGAGGGATTTCCGCATTGCAAAAACGCGGGCGGAGGCGCATGATGCTCGCCGTTCGCTCCCGTGGAGGAAGCGAAACGTTATTTCAACCCATAAATCAAATTAGTTTCTGTATCGCTTATGAAAGTTCTGATGATTTCGCCGGAGGTGACTCCTTACTCCAAGACCGGCGGGCTCGGCGACGCGGTCGCGGCGCTCTCCAAATACATGGCGGCTCACGGGCATGAAGTCCGCATCGTGACGCCCGCCTACGGCTCCGTGAAGCGCGACGCTTCGTGGACGCGCTACCCGGATCCCGTCCGCGTCGAACTCGGTTTCGGCATGTACGCGGACTGCGCCGTGTGGAACGTGCCTTTCGGCGGCGCCGAGATTTCCTTCATCGAGTACAATCACTTTTTCGGCGGGAACGAAATTTACTCCAAGCGCGCGGACGACGCGCACCGCTTCGCGTTCTTCTGCAAGGCGGCGATCGATTTCTGCGAACAGGCGAACTGGATTCCGGACATCGTGCACTGCCACGACTGGACGACGGGGCTCGTTCCCGCGATTCTGAACACGCGCGACAACTGGCGCCGCATCGCCCGCGCGGGAACGGTCTTCACCATTCACAATCTGCAGCACCAGGGCTACGCGCCCAAGAGCGTCATCGACTACCTCGGGCTGCCGTGGGGGCTCTTCACCGCGGACAACTACGAATCGCTCGGCGGCATCAGCATGATGAAGGGCGCGCTCTACCACGCGACGAAGATCACGACCGTCTCGCCGACCTACGCCTATGAAATTCAGACGCCGCAGTACGGCTTCGGGCTCGACCACGTGCTGCGCCACCGCGCGCGCGACCTCACGGGCATCATCAACGGCATCGACTACGGCGAATGGTCGCCGCTGATCGACGATCTCGTTCCCGCGCACTTCAACGCGGACGATTTCTCCGGCAAGGACGTCTGCAAGGCGGAACTCCAGCGCCGCTGCGGGCTCGACGTCCGTCGCGACGTTCCCGTCTTCGGCGTCGTCTCCCGTCTCGCGGACCAGAAGGGGCTCGACCTGCTCGCCGCCGTGCTGCCGGATCTGCTCGGGCGCGCGGACATGCAGGTCGCCCTGCTCGGCAGCGGCGATCCCGCGCTGGAAAGCGCGTTCTCGCGGCTCGCGGCAATGTTCCCGGCGAAAATGTCCGCGACGATCGGATACAACAATCAGCTGGCGCACCTCATCGAGGCGGGTTCGGACTTCTTCGTCATGCCGAGCCGCTTCGAACCGTGCGGGCTCAATCAGATGTATTCGATGACGTACGGCACTCCGCCGATCGTGCGCACGACGGGCGGTCTCGTGGACACCGTCGCCGCGTGGGATCCGAAGACGCCGGGCGCGGGAACGGGCATCAACTTCCGCGACGCCGACGCCGGCGCGCTCCGCTGGGCGCTCGAACGCGCGCTGCAGCTTTACTACGATTATCCGCAGGACTACTACGCCGTGCGCTCCAACGGCATGCGCAAGGACTTCAGCTGGGACCGCTCGGTCGAAAAATACGAGGAAGTCTATCGCTCCGCGATGGAGATGCGCAAAGGCATGTTCCCGCCGCCTCCGCCGCCGAAGAAGAAGGCTCCCGCGAAGAAGCCGGAAACGCCCGCTCCCGAGGCGCCGAAGCCGAAGGCTCCCGCTCCCGCCGCGAAGGCGCCGGTGAAGCCCGCGCCGGAGGAACCCGCCAGGAAAGCCGCGCCCGCGAAGGCGCCGGAGCCGCCCAAGCCCGCCGCTCCGGCTCCGAAACCGGCGCCCGCGCCCAAACCGGCCGCCAAGCCGGCGAAGCTCGGCGGCAAGAAGCGGAAATGATTTTCGCAGGGGGAAGCGGCATTTTCGTCGCTTCCCCTTTCAATTTTCGTTTTATTCGTCCCCCATGCAAACGGCATCCGAACTTTCCCGAGAAACCTCGCTGCGCATCACGGCGGCGCGCGCCGTCGTCCGCGAAAACATCGCGTTCTTCGCCGAGAATTTCTCGCACGTGGAAAGCCGCTGGAAAAAAGACAACTCGCGCGTCACCGACGCCGACCTGACGCTCTCGCGCAACATCACCGAGGCGGTTCTGAAAAAATTTCCGGACGACGATTTCTGCTCCGAAGAAGCCCTGCCCCCGCCGGGCGCGCCGCGCTTCTTCAACGCGAAATTCGCCTGGGTGCTCGACCCGATCGACGGCACGAACAACTTCGCGCGCGGCATTCCGCTGTGCGCGATTTCGCTCGCCCTGCTCCGCGACGGCGTTCCCGTTTACGGCATCATCTACGACCACGCGCAGCGCTGCGTGCTCGAAGGCGGCGAGACCGTGCCGCTCTCGCGCGACGGCGTTCCCGTGAACCCGCCGCCGGAACTGCCCTACGACGAGCACAGCCTCATCAGCCTGCACTTCCCGCTCAAGCAGCACGAGCTGCTCGAACTCGCGCCGCTCACGTCCGTGAACGCGCTGCGCTGCCAGGGCTCGGCGGCGCTCAATCTCGCCTACAACGCCTTCGGCGCCGTGGACGGGAGCATCGACCATTTCACGCGCGTCTGGGACATCGCGGCGGCCTACGCGATGCTGCTCGCCGCCGGGCGCAGAATCGTCTTTCTCAAGAACAAGCCGTTCCCGCTGCGCGAGATTTCCGCCGACATGCCGAAACTGCGCTGGATCGCGGGAACGCGCGGCTTCCTCGCCCGCGCCGAACAGCTCGGCCTGCTCTGAAAACCGCGGGAAAACGCGCGGCGTTCCCGCGCGCCTCGCCGGAAAAATTTTGCCTTCCCGCCCCGCTCGGCGCATAGTGCGGGCATGAACAAAGTCAAATCCATGACCGGCTACGGCCGCGAAGCCTTTTCCGTCGAAAACGCGGATTTTTCCGTCGAGATCTCTTCCGTGAATCAGCGCGGACTCGCGATTTCCGTTTCCGCGCCGCCGGAATGGACGCCCGCCGCCGAACGTCTGCTCGCTCCGCTCGTCCGCGCGCGCGTCGCCCGCGGGAAAATCACGCTCGCCCTGCGCCTCGGCGGCGGAAAGAACACCGCACCCGCAGAAAGTTTTTCCTGGGACGAAGCCGCCGTCGCCGAAACGCTCGCGAAAATGCGCGCCGCCGCCGACCGCGCGGGCATCGATTTCGCGCCGGACGCGACCGTTTATCTGCGGCTCGCCGAGCTGCACCGCGCCCGCGCCGCGGCGCTCCCCCCGCTCGAAGACGAAGCCGTCGCCGCCGCCGTCCGCGCCGCCGTCGAACGCGCGCTCGCCGATTTCGTCGCGATGCGGGAACGCGAGGGCGCGAACCTCGAAGCCGACCTGCGGGAACGCCTCGCGCGGCTGCGCGCCTGGGCGGACGGCATCCGCGAAGCCTCGGCGGGAACGGTGGCGCGCAGCCGCGACGCTCTGCGCGCACGCCTCGCCGCGCTCGGGCTCGAAATCGATTCGGACGATCCGCGCTTCCTAAAGGAGATCGCGATCTTCGCGGACCGCTGCGACATTTCCGAAGAGCTGACGCGCCTCGCGAGCCACTTCGCGCAGTTCGAAAACTGTCTCGTCGAAGCCGAATGCGGCCGCAAGCTCGACTTCATCTGCCAGGAGATTCTCCGCGAATTCAACACGATCGGCAGCAAGGCGAACGACGCCGCGATCACGCGCCGCGTCGTCGAGGCGAAGAACGAGCAGGAACGCCTCCGCGAGCAGGTTCAGAACATCGAGTGAGCCGCCGAAATCATCGGTCGGCGCAGAGCTTTTCCGCGAAGCGCTCGGCGTAGAGCGGAATCCAGGTCACGCCCTTGGAGCCGAAGCCGTTGAAGAGAAAGAGCTTCGAAAACTTCTCGTGCGCGCCGACTTTCGGGAGCGCGCCCTGCACGGCGGGACGCACGCCCGCGCGGTGCGCGACCACGCGCGGGAACGCGCCGCCGGGCAGCTGCGGGAACAGCACCGCGAACGCGCGGCTCAGGCGTTCCGCGACGGCGGGCGTCGGCTCCGCGTCGAGCGTCTCGCGGTCGTAGTTCGTGCCGACGAGCCAGCGCGCGCCGCCGAGCGGCACCGCGACGACGTTGCTCTTGAGAATCTGCGCCTGAAAATCCTCCGTTCCCGCGAGCTCGATTTCGACGAACTCGCCCTTCGCCGGCTGCCATTTCAGGTGCGAGAACCACGGATTTTCGCGCACGCGGAAGCCCTCGCAGAAGACGATTCCGCCGCGCGCCTCGCCCCCGCGCCAGCGCGCGCCCGAGCGCGAGACTTCGACGTCGGCGCAGTCGAACTTTTCTTCGAGCAGCACGCCGCGGGAACGCCAGTCCGCGCGCGCGCGGTCGAGCAGTTTCGGAATGTCGAGCCGCCCCGCGCGGTTGACGAAAAATCCGCCGAGCCGGTCGGCGAGCGCGCCGCCGCAGAGCGTTCCCGCGGGAACGTCCTCGGAGAGCCAGCCCGCGTATTCGGGATCCGCCGCGCGCTTCGCCTTGACCTCGCGCTCGTGCTCCGACGAGTAGAAGCGGTAGAACGGGAGCTCGCGGAAAAACGTCCCGCAGAAACGCGCGCCCAGCTCCGCGTAGACGCGCTTCGCGGCGGGCAGGAGGTCGTCGACGCCGAGCGTCTTGACGATGCGCATCCCCGTGACGGGATTGAGCACGCCCGCGGCGACGCGCGAAGCGGCGGGACCGCCGTCGTCGACGACGAGCACGCGCTGCCCGCGCTTTTCGAGCTCGAGCGCGAGCAGCGTTCCCGCGAGCCCCTGCCCCACGACGATGAAGTCGTGGGCGGGCTCGGCGGCGGCGGCGCGGGATTTTTTGAAGAAATCGAATATCATGGCGTTTTCGGGAACGGGGACTCGGGAGACTCGGGGGACGGCGGAAAAAAGCCGACGTCCCCGAATGTTCTGCTTAAAAAACAAAGGAGGGGCGCCGAGAACGGGCGTCCCTCCCTGGAAAACGGCGCGCACGCCTTAGAGCGCGATCGCCGCGAAATAGACCAGACAGCCGAGGACCGTGAGCGCCGTGAAGAACACGAGCGAAATGCGCGACGCGACGCCCGGGCACGACAGCGCGGGAGCGGAATCCGCTTCTTCCGTCGCGAACGCCGAACGAATCCACACGAAATAGTAGTACACGCTGGCGACGACGCAGGCGAGCATGATCGCGGCGGGAACGTAAAGCCCCGCGGAGAACACGATCCAGAGAATGCCGAGCTTCGCGATGAAGCCTACCGTCGGCGGAATGCCGGCGAGCGACGCCAGCCCGGAAACGACCGCGCCCGCGAGCACCGGCGAACGCTTCGCCAAGCCGCGGAAGTCGTTCACGTCCTGCAGCGCCTCGTCGCCCGCGCCGGCGGGAACGCGCGCCATGACCGAAAAGATCGGATACAGAGACAGCACGTAGAACACGAGGTAGAGCGCGAGCGCGAAAAGCATGGAGTCGGACGCCGCGGAGCCTTGCGTCTGCAGAATCTTGCCGAACGCGAGCATGCCGAGCACCATGTAGCTCGCGTGCGAGACGCCGGAAAGCCCGAGCAAGCGCTTCACCTTGCGCTGGCCGAGCGCCGTGACGTTCGCGTACACCATCGAAATGAGCGTGAGCACGAGCAGCACCGGAAAAAGCACGTCGAAGACCGGCGCGAACACGACGAGAAACACCCCCGTCATTCCGAAGCCGACGCCCTTGGAAAGCGTCGCGAGGAAGAACGTGACGTGCGTCGGCGCGCCCTGATACGTGTCCGGAATCCAGAACTGCATCGGGAAGACGCCGAACTTGAACAGCACGCCGCAGAGCGTCAGCGCGACGCCGGCGAGCGCGACCGCGTTCGTCGGATCTTGATTCAGCAGCGCGAAGACGGAGCCGTAGCCGAGCGCGTCGGGCGCCCACGGAGCGGGCACGCCCGCCAGCGCGGAAGCGCCGTAGAGCAGCACGACGCCGAAGAGCATCAGCGCGCCGGAGACGCCGCCGGCGATCAGGTATTTCACGCCCGCCTCAAGCGAGGCGACGCTCGTGCGGTACGAGCCGACGAGCGCGTAGAGCGTGACCGTCAGCGTTTCGAGCAGCACGAAGAACGCGATGAAATTGGTGGACTTGAGAAGCGCCGCCGCCGCCGCCGTCGCGACGAGAATCAGATGATTCGTGATCGGCGCGGAAAATTCCGCGCGCTCGCGCACGGTGCGGGCGACGAGCGTCGTCAGAAACGCGCAGCCGATGAAGAAGAGCGCGAACGACGCGAAAAAGGGCGCCGCCATGCCGAAAATCGACCCGTCCGTTCCGCTCGCGAGCGCCGCCAGGTGCGGGCAGACGAGCTGAGCGACGGAAAACAGCGCCGCGACGAGCAGCACGCCGCAGGTCGCGGTGAAGCCGACGGCTGGACGCTTCTTCGAGCACCACACGTCGAGCGCGAGCACGAGCAGCGCGCCCGCCGCGAGAATGATTTCCGGCAGGAACGCGGAGACGAGCGCGCCCGTCGGCTGCCAAGCTTGGATGAATTCTTGCATTTTCGGAGAATTTTAAAGGTTATTGCTGCGGCGCGGGAACGGCTTCGGTCGCGGCGGGCGCGGGAGCGGCCTCCGCGGAAACCTCCGCGACGACGCATTCCGTGCACTCCGCGGCGGCGCATTCGACGCAGGGCTCGGAAACGAGCTTGTCCAGCGCGGGATTGAGCTCGTCCGTCACCAGCGACGGCACGAAACCGACGGCGACGAGCGCTGCGAAAAGCAGCAGCGCGGGAACGCGTTCGGCGGGCGTGATGTCGCGGATCGCGTCGAATTTTTCCGGCGGGAGCGTTTCCGCGTTCGGCTTGCCGTAGAACACGCGGGCGACCGCGCGCAGGCCGTAGATCGCGGAAATGACGATGGAGGCGACGACGAGCGCGACCAGCCAGAACGGCTTGAGGCTCGCCAGCGAAACGAAGATCGAGAGCTCGCCCCAGAAATTCGCGAAGCCCGGCAGACCGACGCTCGCCATCGTCGCGGCGACGAAGAAGCCCGCCAGCACCGGCGCGCGCGACGCCAGACCGCCCATCGAAGGCATGTCGAGCGTTCCCGTGCGGTCCGCGACGGACTGCGTCAGGTGGAACATCAGCGCCACGGAAAGCCCGTGCGCGAACATCATCATCACCGCCGCGCCGAGACCCGTGACCTCGCCGCCGCTGAACGCGAACGCCGCGATGCCGAGGAAGATCGGACCCATGTGCGCCACGGAAGAATAGGAGACCATGTGCTTCAGGTCGCGCTGCACCATCGTGATCAGGCCGATGACGAGCACGTTGCCGAGCGCGAGCGCGAGAATCCAGTTCGACCAGTCCGCAAGCCCGAGCGGCAGGAACGCCGCGCCGAGCTGAATCAGCCCGTAAAGTCCGAATTTCTTGAGCACGCCCGCGTGAAGCATCGAAACGGGCGTCGGCGCCGCCGAATACGTGTCCGGCGCCCACGAATGGAACGGGAACAGCGAAACGAGAATCCCGAAACCGAAGAGCAGCAGCGCGAAGAGCGTCGACTGCGTTCCCGTGTCGAACGAGACGAGCGCGTTCTTGATCGCGATGAAATCGAAGGGCACGCCCGCGTCCAGATTCACGTAGAACGCGATGAGACCGGCGAGGGAAATCATGGCGCCGAGCGTCAGATAGACCGCCATCGTGATCGCGGCGTTTTTGCGCGCGCAGCCGCCCCAGACGAGAATCGCGATGAAGGTCGGAATCAGCGCGAACTCGTGAAAAATGTAAAACGCGAAGACGTCCTCGGAAGCGAAAAGCCCCAGCAGCCCCGTCTCGATGAACAGCAGCGTCGCGTAGTAAAGCGTCGGCTTCTTCGCGTCCTTGGTCGCCAGCGCGCGCCAGCCCGCGGCGAGCCCGACGACCGCCGCCATCACGAAGAGCGGCAGCGAAATGCCGTTCAGCCCCAATTTGAGCCCGACGCCGAGACTTTCGACGCCGATCCACGGGCATTCCGAGAAGAACGCGTAGCCGGTCGCGGCGTCCTTCGCGCCCGAGAACAGGCAGAACAGCGCGATCGCGATCGCGCACGGAAGCGCGAAGCCCACGAGGGCGATCGCCTTGCGCACGGCGAGGGGCGCGCTTTTTGCCAAAAACAAAAGCACGCTCGCGACGAGCGGCGCGGCGACGGCGGTTTGGAGAAGATTTGCTGAATTCATGCTAAAAATTTTCGAAGAGCATAAAGCAATTCGGGCGCGCTATCAAGATTTTCGTCTAAACGGACGCTCCGACTTTTTCCGTTCCCAAACCTCGCAAGCTTTTCTTCACGCGCCCGCGCGCGGGCGAAAAAATGGCGCCCCCGCCGGGAATCGAACCCGGATAACCTGCTTAGAAGGCAGGTGTTCTATCCATTGAACTACGGGGACGCGCGAAAAGGCGCTTCAGCAAATCAGACTCTTGAAGTCGGAAAAGCCTTCGGAAATGCCGCCGGGAACGCCCTTGTTGAGGACGGCGACGGCGTCGTGGGAATGCAGCGATTCGAGGTGCGCGCAGACGATCTGGAAATCGCGGATGCGCGGGTCGGCGTCGAACTCGGCGAAGAGCTCGCGCGCGGCGTCTTCGACGAATTTGTAGTAGGCGCCGTTCATTTCGGCGAACGCCTGTTCGTCCTCGCGCTTGACCATCGCCTGCGTCTCGGTGTGGAGCGCGCGCAGACAGTGTTCCTTGAAGTCCTCGACGAAGATTTCGGGCGTTCCCGCGAGCTCGGCGCGGACGCGCGCCTTCGAGCGCTGCGAATGCGGAATGCCGAGAATGTTGCGGGAACGACGCGCGTGCTCGGAAAGCTCCGCCGAGCACGGACACGCGGAAGAATACACGAAATCGAAGGTCACGAACGCGCGGAAGGCGCCGTTTTCGAGAACGCCCTCGAACGCGCAGTCGTAATACTGATAGCCGACGAGCCCGCTGCGCAGGCTGCGCTGCGGAATCGGATAGGAAAATTCGAGACGGAGCTGCGCGCGCGAGGAGCCGATTTCGGCGAGGTATTTCCGCAGGATCTTTTCGAGCGTCGCGGGCGTGAAGACCTCCTCGGCGAACTCGTAGAAAATGCGGACGATGCGCGACATGTTGATGCCCTTGTGGCGGGCGTCGAGCGAGACCGTTCCCGTGACGGAAGTCTCGAGCGTCGCGGGCGCGGCGCCGTCGGGGCGCGCGAATTTCAGCGGCAGGCGGAAGTTGGACATGCCGACCTGGAGAATCGGCACGGCTCCGCCGTCGATGCCGGGCGCGTTTTCGTTCTGCATGTCCGGCAGCGAAGCGCGATATTCGGGAGTCATCCTGAACTCCCGGTCGTAAAACTTACGCGGCGACTCGTTGCTCATGAAATTGAAGGGCGATTCTCGCATTTTCCCGCCGGGATGTAAAGCAAGTTAAGGAAAGACGACCGGCGAAGCGCGACGGTTCGGGGAAGCTCAGAGCGCGGAATCGAGGAGGCGGCGGAGGTCGGAGAGCGTCGTGCACGCGTGCAGCCCGGCGCGGACGCGCTTGCCCGCGGGAACGCCGTAGGTGAACGGGTGCAGGCGCGCGAGCAGCCAGCGGACGTTTTCCGCGCCGGACGCGCCGCGCGTGCGGGCGAGCGTCTCGGCGTAGCGGAAAAGCGTCGCGAAGACGACGTCCGCCGCGGGCTTTTTCTCCTCGGGCAGCTCCGCTTCGGGCGTTCCCGCCTCGAGCGCGGCGAAACGCTTTTTTATGCGGGAGAAAATCCACGGATCGCCGAGCGCGCCGCGCCCGATCATGAGCCCGCGCACGCCCGTTTCGCGCACGCGCCGCACGGCGGTCGCGGCGTCGCGGACGTCGCCGTTGCCGATCACGGGAATGCTCACGGCGCGCGCGACTTCGCCGATTTTTTCCCAGTCCGCCTCGCCGGAATAGCCCTGCGCCTTCGTGCGTCCGTGCACGGCGACGGCGCGCACGCCCGCGTCCTCGAGCCGCTTCGCCGCCTCGACGTGCACGAACGAAGTCGAGTCCCAGCCGAGGCGGATCTTCGCCGTGACGGCGGTCGCGGGAACGGCGGAGACGACGGCGCGCGCGATTTTTTCCATCAGCGGCAGATCGCGCAGCAGGCCGGACCCCGCGTTGCATTCGACGACCTTGCGCGCCGGGCAGCCGAAATTCAGGTCGATGAAATCCGGACGCAGCCGCGCTTCGAGCAGGCGCGCCGCCGCCGCCATGGACTCGGGAACGGCGCCGAAAATCTGCACGCCCATCGGCCGCTGCTCGGGCGTGAAGTCCACGTCGCGCCACGCGCGTTCCCGCGCGCGGATGAGCGGCTCGCTCTGCACGAACTCGGAGACGAGCACGTCCGCGCCCTGCTCTTTGCACAGCGCGCGGAAAGCGATGTCGGTGAAGCCCGACATCGGCGCCAGATAAAGCGGAACGGACATGGGGCGAAGGACAGTTCAGGAGCGAAGGAGTTACAGGCGGCAAGCGTCTGAAAAGTTTAGAGTTGAGCGTTGAGAGTTGATTCGCGCTTGCGCGCGAGGAAAGTTCCCTCGGCGGAGCCGAATCAACAGGCGGCGCAGCCGCCGATTCAACTCTCAGCTCTCAACTTTGCTCACGCGAGCCCGAGCTTGCGGAGCTCCTGCGCGAGCAGCACGCGGAATTCCGAAACGTCCTGCGGCGAGGGACGGTAGTTCGGCGGAAGCCCGTCGAGCCCGAGACGCTCCGCCTCGTCCACGAACCAATTGCCCCGCGTCCCGTCGGAAAACCGCACGCCGCCTCCGACGAGCACGCCGGGCGCCTGCACGGGATCGACGGTGACGGAAACCTTGGAGACCTCTTCCGCGGCGGCGTTCGCGGCGGGCGTTCCCGCAGGCACTTCGTCCTCGTCGGCGAAGGCGTGCGGATTCGCGCCGCGCGGCGTCTGTCCGGGATGCTGCGGCGGCACGGGAACGGGGCTTCCCGGGCGCGGCAGCGCTCCCGCGGGAACGTTGGCGGGCACGCCCGTCGGCGCGGCGGCGGCGGGCTCGACCGGCTCCGGCTTGTCCTGCAGCTCGAGGTCGAGATCGTCCACAAGGAAACGCACGTCCATGTAAGTCAGCTTCACGCCGAATTCGTCGGCGATTTTCGTCTGCACTTCGGAGAGCGTCGCGCCGTCGGCGACCCAGCGCGCGACGGCATTTTTCTGTTCGTTGTTCAAATTCATGGCGTAAGTTTCGGTTTCGTTTTTACGGGAAAGCGGCGCGGGAAGGCCGCGTTTTTCATTTCACGACGATGTTCACGAGCTTGCCGGGAACGACGATTTCGCGGACGATTTCCTTGCCGTCGATGAACTTGCGGACGGAGGCGTCCGCGCGCGCGGCGGCGAGCATCGCGTCCTTCGTCGCGCCGACGGGCAGCTTCGCCTCGGAGCGGCGTTTGCCGTTGACGGAGAAGACGACCGTGATCGCGTTCTCGGCGCACTTCGCCTCGTCGCACACGGGCCACGGGCTTTCGCAGACGGATCCGGTCGCGCCGAGGCGGTGCCAGAGCTCTTCCGCGATGTGCGGCGCGAACGGCGCGATGAGCTTGAGCAGCCCGCGCGCGGTGTCGCGCGTGAACGCGGGCTCCTTGTCGAGCGCGTTCATCAGAATCATGAACTGCGAAATCGCCGTGTTGAAGCCGAGCGATTCGATGTCGGCGGAAATCTTTTTGATCGACTGGTTGAAGACGCGCTGGAAGTCCTCGCTCTCCGCCGCGGCGTCGGACACGCGCGCGGAGATTTCGCCCGTCGTCTCGTCCACGAACGCGCGCCACAGGCGGCGCAGCAGGCGCGCCACGCCCTCGATGCCCTTCGTGTTCCAGGGCTTCATCGCTTCGAGCGGCCCGAGGAACATCAGGTAAAGGCGCAGGGCGTCCGTGCCGTAGTCGGCGACGATCTGGTCGGGGTTGACGACGTTCCCGCGCGACTTCGACATTTTTTCGCCGTCCTCGCCGAGAATGATTCCCTGGTGAAAAAGGCGCGTGAACGGCTCGGGCGTGGAAAGCACGCCGATGTCGTAGAGGAAGCGGTGCCAGAAGCGCGCGTAAAGCAGGTGGAGCACGGCGTGTTCGGCGCCGCCGATGTAGAAGTCCGGCGTCTTCCAGTACGCGAACGCGTCGGGATCGACGGGGCCCTTGTCGTAGTCGGGCGAAAGGTAGCGCAGGTAGTACCAGCACGAGCCCGCCCACTGGGGCATCGTGTTCGTCTCGCGCGTCGCGGCGACCCAGCCCTCGGGCGCGGTCTCGCCCTCGGCGCGGGAACGCGTTTCGCCCGTCGAGAGGTTCACGAAGACGTCGACCCAGCCCTTGGCGTTGGCGAGCGGCGATTCGCCCGTTCCCGAAGGCTTGTAGGATTCGACCTCGGGCAGCTCCAGCGGGAGCGCGGACGCCGGGAGCGGCACGGCGACGTGCGTCGCGCCGTCGAGCGTGCGGTAGGAAATCTTTTCCGCCGGCATGAACTCGCGCAGCGCGGAGTCGGCGGGGATTTTTTCGTAGTCGCTTTCGGAGACCCAGACGATCGGGAACGGCTCGCCCCAGTAGCGCTGGCGCGAGAAAAGCCAGTCGCGCAGCTTGTAGTTGACGGTGCCGCGTCCCCAGCCGCGCTCTTCGACGTATTTCGTGATCGCCTTCTTGGACTCGCTCGTGGGCATGCCGGTGAACTCGCCGGAGTTGACGAGCACGCCGTTCGCGACGAACGACGCCTGCTGCACGTCCACCTTCGCGTCGGGATTGTCGACGACCTGAATGATCGGAATGTCGTGCGCCTTGGCGAACTCCCAGTCGCGCTCGTCATGCGCGGGAACGGCCATGATCGCGCCCGTGCCGTAGCCCATGAGCACGTAGTCCGCGACCCACACGGGAACGCGGTCGCCGTTGAGCGGATTGATCGCGTAGCCGCCCGTGAACACGCCGGTCTTTTCCTTGGCGAGGTCGGTGCGCTCGAGGTCGGACTTGTTGCGCGCCTTTTCGACGTAGGCTTCGACGGCGGCGCGCCGCTCGGGCGTCGTGAGGCGTTCCCGCAGCGGATGCTCGGGCGCGATGACCATGTACGTCACGCCGTAGAGCGTGTCCGGGCGCGTGGTGAAGATCTTGAGCTTGGTCGCGGGATCGTCGGCGATCGGGAACTCGACCTCCGCGCCCTCGCTGCGGCCGATCCAGTTCTTCTGCAGACGCTTGGTGGAATCCGGCCAGTTCAGCTCGTCGAGCCCGGCGATGAGTTTTTCGGCGTAGGCCGTGATCTTGAGCACCCACTGGCGGATCGGGCGGCGCTCGACGGGGAAGTTCCCGCGCTCGCTGCGCGGCCCCTCGTCCGTGTTGAGCACTTCCTCGTTGGCGAGCACGGTGCCGAGCTCAGGGCAGAACCACACCGGCTTGTCGTCCACGTAGGCGAGCCCGTGCTTGAAGAGGTTGAGGAAAATCCACTGCGTCCACCGGAAGTACTTCGGCTCGATCGTGGAGATTTCGCGCTCCCAGTCGATGGCGAAGCCGAGCATCTGCAGCTGGCGGCGGAAGTTGTCGATGTTCGCGAGCGTCTGCCCGCGCGGGTGCTTGCCCGTCTTGATGGCGAACTGCTCCGCGGGCAGGCCGAACGCGTCCCAGCCCATCGGGTGCAGGACGTTGAAGCCCTTGGCGCGTTTGTAGCGCGCGAGAATATCGGACCCGGTGTAGCCCTCCGGATGGCCGATGTGCAGCCCCGCGCCGGACGGATACGGGAACATGTCGAGCACGTAGAACTTCGGCTTGTCGGACTTGTTCACGGCGCGGAACGTCTTTTCTTCCGCCCAGAATTTCTGCCAGCGTTTTTCGATCTCGGAAAAATTGTATTCGGAGGAACTCATGATGAAAAAATATTTCTTTCAATCGTAGATTTTTCCCGCCGCGGGAGCAAATTGAAATTTGAAGCGCCGTTCCCGCCGCGCCGTTTTTCCGTTTGCGCCGCGGGCGCGGGAACGGATAGAATCCGCGGATATTTTCAAACCGTCCCCTCTTATGGAAAAAAGAACGCTCATCATCGGTGCGGGCGGCGTCGGCAACGTCGTCGCTCACAAAGTCGCGCAGAACGCGGCGGAATTCGGCGAAATCATGCTCGCCTCGCGCAACGAAAACAAATGCAAGGCGATCGCGACGGACGTCCGCAACTCCACCGGCGTCGTGCTCAAGACCGCGAAGGTCGACGCCGACAACGTGCAGGAGGTCGTCGCGCTGCTCCGCGAGTTCAGGCCGCAGGTGCTCATCAACGTCGCGCTCCCGTATCAGGATCTGCCTCTGATGGACGCCTGCCTCCACGCCGGCGTGCACTACGTGGACACCGCGAACTACGAACCGCCGAACCACGCCAAGTTCGAATACTCCTGGCAGTGGGCCTACCGCGAACGCTTCGAGAAGGCCGGCCTCACCGCCCTGCTCGGCTCCGGCTTCGACCCGGGCGTCACCAACGTCTATTGCGCCTACGCGCAGAAGCACCTCTTCGACGAAATCGAAACCGTGGACATTCTCGACGCGAACGCGGGCGACCACGGCTATCCCTTCGCGACGAACTTCAACCCGGAAATCAACATCCGCGAAATCACTCAGCGCGGACGCTACTGGGAAAACGGCGAATGGAAGGAGACCGGCCCGCTCGAAATCCGCCGCGAGTACGACTTCCCCGTCATCGGCGAAAAAAGCGCCTACCTGATGTATCACGAAGAGCTCGAATCACTCTGCCAGAACATCAAAGGGCTCAAGCGCATCCGCTTTTTCATGACGTTTTCCGACAAGTACCTGACGCACCTGCACGTGCTTCAGAACGTCGGCATGACGCGCATCGACCCGATCGAATACCAGGGGCAGAAGATCGTCCCGATCCAGTTCCTCAAGGCGATTCTGCCCGATCCCGCCTCGCTCGGTCCGCGCACCAAAGGCAAGACCTGCATCGGCTGCGAAATCACGGGAACGAAGGACGGCAAAAAGCGCAAAGTCTTCATCTACAACGTGTGCGACCACCAGGAATGCTACCGCGAAGTCAAGTCTCAGGCGATCAGCTACACGACGGGCGTTCCCGCGATGATCGGCGCAATGATGGTCGCGAACGGCAAGTGGCGCAAGCCCGGCGTCTGGAACATGGAGGAAAACGATCCCGACCCGTTCATGGAAAAGCTGAACGAATGCGGGCTTCCGTGGCACGTCCTCGAAATGGATCCCGAGGAGAAAGCTTAAAGGTTAAGGCTTAAAGCTTAAAGAGAGGCGTTCCCGCGGGCGAACCGCGGGAACGCTTTTTTTTTCGCGCGCGGAAAATCAGAACGGCGTCTCCTCCGCGAACTCCTCTCGGAGGACGAGCTCGGCGGGCTCCCGCGGGAACGCCGCGGGCGGCATTTTGAGGCGGGAACGCAAATCGTCGAACGTCGAGAAATTCTCGATTTCGCGGCGGCGTTCCCGCGCGAGCTTCAGAAAATTCTCCTCGCGCTCGACGCCGAGAAATCTCCGCCCGAGCAGATTCGCGGCGATGCCCGTCGTCCCGCTTCCCGCAAACGGATCGAGCACCCACGCGCGTTCCCGCGGGGACAAGAAAAGCGGCGGTCGGGAACGCCCTTCCCGGCCGCCGCCCGGCACGCGCGCTTCGAAGGCGCACCGCCGATCGTGCTTATTACTGGTTGCTGAAAATCTGGAATCCCGCGTAGGCTTCCGCGCCGTGTTCGTCGAGGTCGAGACCGCGCAGTTCCGTCTCCTCCTCGACGCGCAGGCCGAGCGTCTTTTTGATCGCCCAGAAGATGACGAGCGCGCACGGGAACGAGACGAATCCCGCCAGCACGCCGAGCAGCTGCACGCCGAACGTGTATTCGGGAACGGTCGAGAAGATCCCCACAGCGAGCGTGCCCCAGACGCCGCACACGAGGTGCACCGAAACCGCGCCCACGGGATCGTCGATGCGGATCTTGTCCACGAGCAGCACCGAGAGCACGACGACCACGCCGCCGATGAGCCCGATCAGAATCGAGGCGCCCCACGACACGCAGTCCGCGCCCGCCGTGATGCTCACGAGCCCCGCGAGGCAGCCGTTCAGCGTCATCGAAAGATCCGGCTTCTTCAGCACGATGCTGCTCGTCAGCGCCGCGCCCACGATGCCCGCCGACGCGCCGAACATCGTCGTCACGAGCACGAACGAAATCTTTTCCGGATCCGCGTTGAGCACGCTCCCGCCGTTGAATCCGAACCATCCGAACCACAGCAGGAAGACGCCGATCACCGCGAGCGGCATGTTGTGGCCCATGATCGGGCGCGCCACGCCGTTGACGAATTTTCCGATGCGCGGGCCGACGAGGATCGCCCCCGCGAGCGCCGCCCAGCCGCCGACCGCGTGCACGAAGGTCGAGCCCGCGAAGTCGTGGAAGTTCAGATCCGCGAGCCAGCCTCCGCCCCAGCCCCACGAGCCGACGATCGGATAGACGAGCGTCACGAACACGAGCGTGAACAGCAGGAACGAATTGAGCTTCGTGCGCCCCGCGACCGCGCCGGAGACGATCGTCGCGCTCGTCGCCGCGAACATGCCCTGGAAGAAGAAGTCAGTCCAGAACGTGAACGCGCCGTTGTACGCGAACGGGTCGCCCTCGGGCGGCGTCAGCCCGAAACCGGCGAAGCCGAACGCGTGCCCGAGCAGCCAGTTGCCCGCGCCCGGATACATCAGCGCGAAGCCGACCGCCGCGTAGGTCAGAAAACCGATCGGCGGCACCATCGTGTTCTTGAACAAAATGTTCGTGCAGTTCTTCGCCCGGGAGAGCCCGGACTCAACCGCCGCGAATCCCAGGTGCATCATGAAGACGAGCATCCCGCCGATGAGCACCCAGAGATTGTTCACGAAGAAGTTCTGCGCCGAATCCGCCGCGGGAACGGGCGAAACCGCGGGAACGACGGCCGCCGCCGCCGCGGGCGTTCCCGCCGCGTCCTGCGCGAACAGCGTTCCCGCCGCCGCGACCGACGCGCCGACGAGCGCAGTCAAAATCAGATTTTTTCTGTTCATAAAGTTTTTCCTTTGATTTTCAGAGATGAACTTTCGTCGTCCGCCGTTCCTCAGCCGATCGCGCCGGAATTCTCCTCCTTCGTGCGGATGCGGATCGCGCGCTCGAGCGGCAGCACGAAGATCTTGCCGTCGCCGATGTGCCCGGTCGCCGCGCCCGCCATGATGCCCTGAATCGTGCTCTCGACGAACTCGTCGTTCACGGCGATCGTGAGCTGCACCTTCTTGAGCAGATTCACTTCGACCTCCGCGCCGCGGTAGGCCTTCACGAATCCCTTCTGTTCGCCGCAGCCCAGCGCGTTGGTGACGGACATCTTGTAGATCCGCCGCATGTATAACTCCTGCTTCACGGCGTTGAGCCGCTCCGGCTTGATGTATGCGATTATCATCTTCATAACGTTGAAACGAAAAAGTGATGACCGCCGCAAAGCACGCGCCGTGCCAAGGAGAAATCCTTGATTTCATGCGGGTTCCGCGGCGATCCGCCGCGTTCCCGCGCGGGGCGGTTTTACATTTTTCGGAAGCCGTTCCCGCCAGCCGGTAAAGATTTTGTAAAGAAATCCGAGGCGATGGATAATGGATAATGGATAACGGATAGTGGATAATGAATAGTGAATAGTGGATAATGGATAGTGAGTAGCGGATTACGGATAGTGCAAGTCCCGTCGGGGCTTGGAGAAACCGGAAATTTTCCCTCAAAAAAAGCGTTCCCGCGAGAATGTCCGCGGGAACGCCGTTCTTTAAGCTTTCTTCAGCGTGACGTCGCCGGCGGAAAAGGCGCGGACGGCGCCCGAGGCGTCGCGGATGAGGATGCTGCCGCGCGAATCGACGCCCTGCGCCGTTCCCGCGATTTCCTCGTCGCCGTAAATCGCCGTGACAGGACGGCCCGCGAGCAGGTCGAATTTTCCCCAAAGCGCGGCGAGCGCGGCGGCGTGCGTTCCCGCGAGAAAATCCGCGTAGGCGCGCTCGACGGCGGCGAGCGTTTCCGCGCAGACGCGGTTCACGTCGAGCGGCGCGCCGCCGAGCGCCGAGCGCATCGACGTCGCGATTCCGCGCACCTCCGGCGGGAGGGTCGCGGGATCGAGATTGACGTTCAGCCCGAGCCCGAAGACGATCCCGCGCACGCGCCCCGCGTCCGCGTGCGCTTCGGTGAGCATGCCCGCGAGTTTTTTCTCCGCGCAGAAAATGTCGTTCGGCCATTTCACGAGCGCGGGAACGCCGAATTTTTCGCGCAGCATCTTCGCGACGGCGACGCCGAGCCAGAGCGTGAAGTTCGCGAGGCGTTCCGGCGGGAGCGCGGGCGGACGGAATCCGCACGAAAGATAAAGGTTGCCGGGCTGCGCGCTCGCCCATTTGCGGCCGATGCGTCCGCGCCCGGCGGTCTGCGTGTTCGCGACGACGGCGAAGTCGCCTTCGGGCGTTCCCGCGGCGAGCATCTTCGCGGCGTCGGCGTTCGTGCTTCCCGTCTCCTCGACGACGAAGACGCGGAGACGCGATCCCGCCTCGCGTCGCCGAGCGGCGAGCGTTTCGGAAACGATTTTCTGCGGGAAAGAGGACATCGGAAAAGCTCCTGCGGAGCCGTTTAAGGTGTATTGTTTAAGGGAATGACAGGTGACAAGTGACAGGTGTCGGGATCATTGAACAACGGATAATTAATAATGAATAGTGAATAACGCAGTGATGAATACAGTTTTGAAATCCTTTCGGCGAAGCCGAACGCAAGGCGTTATTCATTATTCATTGTTCGCTGTTCACTGCTCTGGTCGCTTGTCACTCAACAATGCACCTTAAACCATAAACGGCGCGAAGCGCTCTCTTCAAATCAGCCCCAGCTCCATTTTTCCTTCTTCGGAAATCATGTCCTGCGTCCACGGCGGCTCGAACACGATTTCGACGCGGGCCTCGTTCACGCCGGGAACGGCGAGCAGGCGGTTGCGCGCGTCTTCGGCGATGATCGGTCCCATGCCGCAGCCGGGCGCGGTGAGCGTCATCGCGACCTGCACGCCGTAGCGCTCGTCGCCGAGCGGCGCGGTCTCGAGCTTGTAGATCAGCCCGAGATTGACGATGTCCACCGGAATTTCCGGATCGTAAACCTGCTTCAGCGCCTCCCAGAGCGCTTCCTTGTCGGGCTCGCCGACGTGGCCGGGATGCTCCGCCGTGCCGAAGGATCCGAACGCCGTCGTTTCGCCGCCGTCCGTTCCCGCCGCGGCTTCGGGCGTCTCGCCGAGCGCGTCGGCGTCCTTGCCGAGAATGCGGAACATGCCGACGTCGCAGACGACGGTGAAGTTGCCGCCGAGACGGTGCGTGACGTTGACCTTCGTTCCCGCGGGCAGCAGCGCCGCGTCGCCCGAAGGGACGACCGTCGCGTCCGTGTCGCGCGTCAGAATACGATCATTGGAAGGCGATTGCATCATGATGAAATGCGGAATGATAGGATTTTCGGCGCGGAGATTCAAGCTCCGCGCAAGCCCGCCCTTGCCCGGAATTTCTCCGCGCCGCCCGCCGCGGAAACGAAGGCAGGAATGCCTTCGCCCCAATCCCGACGGAGAGACGGGCAGCGGCTCAGGGCGAAATGAGCGCGGCAAGCGCCCCTCATGTATCCGAATTAAAATCACAAAACCCTGAAAGGGCGGCGGACGAGGCGCGCGGGAACGCCGCGCGCGGGCTTTCGCGCCTTCGACGCCCGCGTTTCCGCAGGAAATTTCCCGTTTTCCGTTTTCTGCGTTCCGTTTTCGCGTCGCCCGGACGGAATCTTCCGAAATCGCCCTTTAAATAATTTTTTATTATGTTTTGATTTAGTTAAAATTATGTAAATAAGCTGTGAACAGGCTGTGAACGGCGGAGAACAAGTTTTTGAAAAAAATCCTTTACAGGCTCGCGCGGCTCTAAAAATGCGGTTTTTGGGGCGGAAAATTTTCCGTCCGGATTTTCAAGCCCGAACTTTCGGAAAGTTATCCACAATCCCTTGTGAAGATTCTGTTCATAAAAACACCTTGCGAAAAGGGCGCTCCGACCGCAGTCTCGAAGCATCGCCGGAACGCGGATTTTCTTTCGCGAAACCCCGGCGCAAAAGCCTCAACCACATGAACATTTCACCTTTCAGCCCTTTATTCATCAGCATTTCCGGAAATTCCGGCGATGCCTTTCCCGTGCGGACGTTTCCGCGCGTTCCCGCCGCACGCGCCCGTCGCGAAGCGCGTCCGAGCACAGTCGGTCTTCGCGGGTAATTCCCCGCGAATGTGAATAAATCGGGACTTATCAACCAAAAATCATGACTTCCGTGCTCACCGACTACGCAGAAACCTGGGAAATCGCCAAAAACGCGCTCCGAAACCGTCTTCCGAAGGGGATTTTCGAGCAGTGGTTCGAGGAAATCCGCTTCGCGTCGTTCGCAAACGACGTGTTCACGCTCGTCGCGTCGGACTCCTTCGCGCCGCTGTGGATCGGCGACAACTACGCCGACGTGCTCACCGAAGAGCTCGGCGCGGCGCTGGGCCGCAGCGTGAGCTACGAAATCGTCACGGAGACGCCCGCCGCCGTTCCCGCCGCGCCCGCAGCGACGCCCGTTCCCGCGACCGTTCCCGCCGCGCCGGAGCCGCCCGCGCGCCCCGCCGCGCCCGCCTGCGAGCTTTCGCCGGCGATCCGCCGCCAGAACACCTTCGCGAACTTCATCGAAGGCGCGGAAAACCAGCTCGCGCTGGCGATCTCGAAATCGCTCGCGAACAATCTTTCCGACCCCGACGCCGCGAATCCGCTCTTCATCTACGGCCCGTCGGGCGTGGGCAAGACGCACCTGATGCACGCCGTCGCGAACGCCGTCTTCGACAAGACGCCGAGCGCGCGCATCTGCTACGTGACCTGCGAAATGTTCACGAACGACTACACCTACGCGCTTTCGCAGAACGCCGTGCACGACTTCCGCCGCCGCTACCGCGACCTGAATCTGCTGCTGATGGACGACATTCAGTTCCTCGAAGGCAAAAAGGGGCTGCAGGAGGAATTCTTCCACACGTTCAACCAGCTCGTCATCAACGGCTGCAAGATCGTGCTCACGAGCGACCGCCCCGCCGGCGACATTCAGATCGAAGACCGCCTGATCTCGCGCTTTCAGCAGGGCATCTCGACGGAAATCCGCCCGCCGTGCCTCGAAATGCGCATCGCGATTCTGCTGCGCAAGGCGCAGGCGCAGCGTTTCGACTTCGCGCGTCACCCGGGCGTGCTCGAGTTCGTCGCGCAGAACATCACGCGCAACGTGCGCAATCTCGAAGGCGCCGTGAACACGCTCGCGCGCTACGTCGAAATCCGCGGGAACGCGCCGCTGGGCGTGCCGGAAGTCTCGTCGATTCTCGGCAATCTGCTCCGCCAGGAGGAATCCGCGAAGCTGACGCCGGAGCTGATCCAGCGCGTCGTCGCCGACGCCTACCGCATCGATCCCGCGAAAATGACCGCGAAGGACCGCTCCGCGAACGTCGCGTTCCCGCGACAGATCGCCATGTACCTTTGCCGCGAACTCATCAACATGACGACGGTCGCCGTCGGCGCCGCCTTCGGCAAACGCGACCACGGCACCGTGCTCCACGCGATCAAAACCGTGAAGAACCGCATCGACACGAGCGCCGAAGACAAGTTCAAGGTCGAACAGATCCGCGAAAAACTCTCTCAGCGCGCGTGAGGCGCGGCACGGGAACGCGATGACGCCGGAACCGGAAATCCGCGACGCGGCGAAGGCGCCCGCCTCGCCCCGGCTCGCCTCGCTCGACGCGCTGCGCGGCGCGGACATGCTCTGCATTCTCGGGCTCGACGCGTTCTTCCACGCGCTCCGCGCGCTGTTCCCGCAGAGCGGCGCGGCGCGTTTTCTCGCCGAACAGTTTTCGCACAAGGCGTGGGAAGGGCTCGCGCTCTACGATCTGATTTTCCCGCTGTTCGTCTTCGTGGCGGGCGCGTCCATGGCGTTTTCGCTGGAAAAGAAGCGTTCCCGCGGCGAAAGCCCGGCGCGGATCGTCGCGGAGCTCTTTCGGCGCGCGGCGCTGCTCGCGCTGATCGGCTTCGCGCTTCAGGGCGGACTTTCGTTCGCGTTCGCGGAAACGCGCTTCCCGTCCGTGCTCGCGCTGATCGGGATTTCGGGCGCGCTCGGCGGGACGATCGCCGTGCTGCTGCGCACGCCGCGGCGCGTTCTCGCGGCGACGCTCGCGCTCGCCACCGCGTTCGCCGCGCTGCAGCTTTTCGGCGGAGACTTCACGCCGGAAAACTCGCTCAACGCCAAGCTCGACCGCCTGCTGCTGCCGGGAAAACTGCACGGCGGCGTCTTCGACCCCGAGGGGATTCTCTGCGTCGCGGGCGCGACGGTCTCCGTGCTCTTCGGCTTTCTCGCGGGAACGCTGCTGCGCGCGGAAAATCTCGCGCCGAGGCGGAAAATCCTCGTCCTGCTCGCGGCGGGCGCGGCGCTGCTGCTCGCCGCTTGGGGCGCGGACGCGCTCGGCCAGCCCGTCGTCAAAAAGCTTTGGACGCAGAGCTTCGTCTTCGCCGCCGCGGGCTGGAGCGCGCTGCTGCTCGCGTTGTTTCACCTGCTTTTCGACGTCCTGCCCGGCGTTCCCGCGCTGCGCGCCGTCGCGTATTTTTTCCGCGTCGTCGGCGTGAACGCGCTCGCGATCTACGCGCTGCAGTGGGTCTTCGACTTCTTCGGGCTCTCGCGCCTGCTCTTCGGCGGCGTCGCGGGGCTCTGCGGCGGCGCGGGAACGCTCGTCCTCGTCGCGGGCGCGATTCTGCTCAAATGGCTTCTCCTGCGCGCCCTCGAACGCCGCAAAATCTTCATCAAGATCGGCTGAGCCCCGCGGGAACGGCGATTCTCGGCTTTGCCGGCGGAGAAAAATCCGCTATTTTCCCCGGCATGAAAAAAATCCTTCTGAAGGACACGCTGCTCGACGGCAGGCGCACCGACGTGCTCATCGCCGGAAACCGCTTCGCGAAAATCGCGCCCGGGCTCGCCGCCGACGCCGAGACCGAGGTCGCGGACGCCGCGGGAACGGCGATTCTCCCGCCGTTCTGCAACGCGCACACGCACGCCGCGATGACGCTGCTGCGCGGCTACGCCGACGACATGGAGCTCTTCAAATGGCTCAACGAACACATCTGGCCCTTCGAGGCGAAGATGAGCGCGCGCGACGTCTATGAGGCTTCGCGGCTCGCGATTCTCGAGATGATCCGCTCGGGAACCGTCTTCTTCAACGACATGTACTGGCACAGCGACGAGACCGCCCGCGCCGCGCGCGAAATGGGCGTGCGCGCCAGCGTCGGCATGACGCTGACGGAGTTCATCGGCGAGAAGAAGATCGAAGCGACGTTCGAGCGCCTCGCCGAGCTGCCGCACGGCGGGCACGTCGGCGACGAAGGCCGCGTGCGCCTCGCGCTCGCGCCGCACGCGGTCTACACCGTCCGCGAAAAGCTTTGGCGGCGCTGCGCGGAATTCGCGCGGGAACGCGGGCTGACGCTGCACATCCACCTCGCGGAGACGAAGAAGGAAGTCGAGGACTGCGTCGCCGAACACGGCACGACGCCGGTGCGCTGGCTGGATTCGCTCGGCGTGCTCGGCGAAAACGTCGTCGCGGCGCACGTCGTCCACGTGGACGACGAGGAGATCGCGATTCTGCGGGACCGCGGCGTGACGGTCGCGCACAATCCGTGCTCGAACATGAAGCTCGGCTCGGGCGTGTTCCGCGCGGCGGCGTTCGCGCGTTCGGGCTGCCGCGTCGCGCTCGGCACGGACGGGAACGCCTCGAACAACAATCTGGACATGCGCGAGGAGGCGAAGTTCGCGGCGCTGCTGGCGAAGGTCTCCGGCGACCCCGAAGCGCTCCCGGCGGAAACGGCGCTCGCGTGGGCGACCCGCGACGGCGCGCGCGCGTTCGGTCTCGACGCGGGCGAAATCGCCGAAGGCCGGCTCGCCGACGCGCTCCTCGTCGATCTGAACGACGTGCGCATGACGCCCTGCCACAACCTCGTCTCCAACTGGATTTATTCGGCGGACACGCGCTGCATCCGCGACGTGATCTGCGACGGCAGATTCCTGATGCGCGACCGCGTCGTTCCCGGCGAAGAGGAGATCCTCGCCTCCGCCCGCGCCGTCGTCGACGCGCTCCTCGCAGAAAAGCGTTGAGCGGCGCGGCGGGAACGGCGTATGCTCCGCGGCATGACAATTCTGGAGACCTTGCGCCGCGGCAGAAAAGCCGTTTACGTCGTCGTTCTCGCGCTGCTGTGCGCGTGCCTGCTCGCGGATTACGTGCCGCCGATTTCCGCGCTCGCGAAGGGCGTCACGCCGCCGGTCGCGCTTTCGCTCGGGCTCGCGTTCGCGCTCGTCTGCGGCCAGGCGTATCCGGCGTTCAACCGCAAGGTCTCGAAATATCTGCTGCAGTACTCGGTCGTCGGACTCGGATTCGGGATGAATCTGGAGGCGTCGCTCGCGTCGGGCAAGGAAGGCATGGGCTTCACGATCGTCTCGGTCGCGGGAACGATGCTGCTGGGCATGCTCGTCGGGCGCAAGCTGCTCGGCGTGGACCGCGACACGGCGTACCTGATCAGCTCGGGCACGGCAATCTGCGGCGGGAGCGCCATCGCGGCGGTCGGTCCCGTGCTCAAGGCGAAGGACGAGGCGATGTCCGTCTCGCTGGCGACGATCTTTGTGCTGAACGCAATCGCGCTGTTCATCTTCCCGCCGATCGGGCAGGCTCTCGGGCTCACGCAGCAGCAGTTCGGCACCTGGGCGGCGATCGCGATTCACGACACGAGCTCGGTCGTGGGCTCCGGCGCGGCTTTCGGCGAAGAGGCGCTGGCGGTCGCGACGACGATCAAGCTGACCCGCGCGCTGTGGATCATCCCGCTCGCGCTCGTCACATCCGTGATCTTCAAGACGGAAGGCAAAAAGATCTCGATTCCGTGGTTCATTCTTTTCTTCATCGCGGCGATCGTGCTGAACACGTACGCGCTCGACGGCGTGCCGCAGCTCGGGCAGGCGATCGCGGGGCTCGCGCGCAAGGGGCTCATCGTGACGATGTTCTTCATCGGCGCGGCGCTTTCCGTGGACACGCTGAAGGCGGTGGGCGTGCGCCCGCTGCTGCAGGGCGTGCTGCTGTGGATCGTCATCAGCCTCGGCTCGCTCGCGTACATTCTGAATTTCTGAGCGGGAAGCCGCCCCGCGCGCGTTCCCGCGCATTTCAAGTTTGCGGGGGAAAGGCGATTGCGGTTTGATTGGCGGACATCATGGGCAGCATTTTCGGCAAAGTTTTTCAGATTTCCACTTTCGGCGAAAGCCACGGCGCGGGCATAGGCGTCGTCATCGACGGATGCCCGTCCCTGCTCCCGCTCGACGCGGAGGAGATTCAGCGCGAGCTCGACCGCCGGCGCCCCGGGCAGAGCGACCTCTCCACGCCGCGCAAGGAAGGCGACCGCGTCGAGATTCTCTCCGGCGTCTATCAGGGAAAGACCACGGGAACGCCGATCGCCCTGCTCGTGCGCAACACCGACCAGCGCCCGCAGGCCTACGACAAGCTGCGCGACCTCTTCCGCCCCTCGCACGCCGACTTCACCTACGTCGCGCGATACGGCTTCCGCAATCCCGAAGGCGGCGGACGCGCCTCCGCGCGCGAGACGATCGGGCGCGTCGCGGCGGGAGCGGTCGCAAAAAAACTTCTCGCCGCGCTCTGCCCCGGGCTGAAATTCTCGTGCTGGGTCGAAAGCGTCGCCGAAATCGAGATGCCGCCGAGCGACGAATTTTTCCCGCAGGAAGCAATCGAGAGCGTTCCCGTGCGCTGCCCCGACGCCGAAATCGCGGCGCGCATGGCGGTGCGCATCAAGGCGGCGCGCTCGGACGGCGATTCCGTCGGCGGCACGATCCGCTGCAAGATCCGCGGCGTTCCCGCGGGGCTCGGCGAACCGGTGTTCGACCGTCTCGAAGCCGACCTCGCCAAGGCGATGCTGTGCATTCCCGCGACGAAGGGCTTCGAAATCGGGAGCGGCTTCGCGGGAACGCGCCTGACGGGCTCGACCCACAACGACGCGTTCGAGCTGCGCGACGGCGCAATCCGCACCGCGACGAACCGCTCCGGCGGCGTGCAGGGCGGCATTTCCAACGGCGAGGAAATCAATTTCCGCGTCGCGT
Source organism: Candidatus Spyradosoma sp. SGI.093 (assembly GCF_050314555.1). Classification (NCBI taxonomy): domain Bacteria; kingdom Pseudomonadati; phylum Verrucomicrobiota; class Opitutia; genus Candidatus Spyradosoma; species Candidatus Spyradosoma sp. SGI.093. The sequence continues at coordinate 380,655 of NZ_JBNPNH010000001.1, forward strand.
TCAAGCCGACGCCGACCGTCGCGAAGAAGCAGCGCACCGTCACCGTCGCAGGCGAGCCCTGCGAAGTAATCGGGCACGGGCGCCACGATCCGTGCGTGCTCCCGCGCGCCGTCCCGATCGTCGAGGCGATGGCGGCGCTCGTCCTCGCCGACCACCTCCTCCGCTTCCGCTCGGCGCGAATCTGAAAAAATCAAAACCACGGATGAACACGAATCTCCACGAATTTTTCTCATTCGTGCGAATTCGTGAAAATTCGTGGTTCCTTTAAAATTTTATGTCAACGAATGCTTATCTTTTTCTGGGGACGCCGGGGTGCGGCAGACGCGCGATCATCGCCGATCTCGTCCGCGACGGCCTCGAAGGCGACACCACGCTCTACGTCGCCGAACCCGAACGCGCCGCCGAGGCCGAAAAGCCCCTCGCCGACGTTCCCGCGCTCACGACGCGCTCGTGGAAATTCGACGACGACGGCGGGATCGACCTCGGCGAGCCGCACGACGCCGGCGACAACGTCGTCTTTCTGACCGACGGCGAGGACGATCCCGTCGATCAGGTCGAAGCCTTCGCCGCGCTCGCGAAGCGCCTCGGCTGGCACGTCGCGCGTGTCGTGACGATCGCGGACTGCGCGTTCGCGAGCGCCGTTCCCGCGAGCGCCGAGTGGTTCGCCGCGTGCATTCATTTTTCGGATACGATTCTGCTGACGAACCGCGAGGGCGTCTCCAACAAATGGATCAACGAGTTCAAGGAGCCCAGCGTCAAGGCGTGCTTCCCGTGCACGTTCGAGCTCGTGAAGAAGCACCGCGTCGAAAATCCCGCGCGCGTGCTCGCGGACTCGCCGCGCCGCATGACGATGATCTTCGACGAGCAGGACCCGATCGACGACCTCGAATTCGACGAGGACAACCTGCCCGAAGAGCCGTTCGACCTCGTCTCCGCGCCCGATCCGTATTTCGAGACGACGGATTCCGGCGCGCGCAAGATCGTGATTCCGCGTACGGGCGAGCTGCTCGACGCCTACGACCGCCTCCGCGGGAACGCCTGAACCTTCCGCCGCCATGACCACCGCCATAGCGCTCTTTCTTGCCGCGCGCCCGCGCACGCTTCCCGCCGCGCTCGCGCCCGTGCTGCTCGGTTCCGCCTGCGCCGCCGTCACGGGGAAATTCTCGCCCGTTCCCGCGCTGTGCGCCGCGCTCTTCGCGCTCTTCGCGCAGATCGCGAGCAACCTCGCCAACGACTACGGCGACTTCAAGAAAGGCGCGGACGGCGCCGACCGGCTCGGCCCCGAGCGCGCGACGGCGCAGGGCTGGCTTTCGCCGAAACAGACGCTGACCGCCGCGCTCGTCTCGGTCTTCGTCGCGGTCGCGTTCGGACTCGCGCTGATCGAGTTCGGCGGGCCGTGGATGCTCCTCGTCGGCGCGCTGAGCGTCGTCGCCTGCCTCGCGTACTCGCTCGGGCCGTTTCCGCTGGCGTATCACGGGTTGGGCGACGTCTTCGTCGTCACGTTCTTCGGGCTGGTCGCGGTCGCGTTCACGACGTGGACGCAGGCGCTGGCGTTCCCGCCGTTCATGTGGGTCGTCGCGCTCGCGTGCGGGCTCGGCGCGGACAACATTCTGCTCGTCAACAACCTGCGCGACCGCAGGACGGACGCGCGCGCGGGCAAGCGCACGACGGTCGTCCGCTTCGGCGAAGGCTTCGCCGTCGGGCTCTACAAATTCAATCTCGTCTTCGTCTTTCTCTCGCCGCTGATTCTCCGCTTCGCGTTCGGCATGGACGCGCTCTGCGTGCTGCTGCCGATGGTCGTGCTGCCGTGGTTCATGGCTCCGATCCTGAAGACGCTGCGCACGTACGAAGATCCGCGCGAGCTGAATCCGCTGCTGGGCAAGACCGCCGGCGCGCTGCTCGTCTACGCGCTGACGCAGAGTCTCGGCCTCTTCATCCAGGCCGCCGCCTGACCCCGCGGCCCTCCCGCGCGCGTCATTTATCTCTCGCAAAATCCGGACGAACGGAGGAAAATCCGCCGCAAACCACCGAAACCGCCATGCAGCAAGACATACGTTGGATTCAGCGATACGACAGTTTTTCCCGAGCCTGCTCCCGCATTCTGGAGATCACGGAGTCGGGGAAGACGCCTTCGCAGCTGTCCGAGCTCGAACAGGAGGGGCTGATTCAGCGCTTCGAATACACCTTCGAACTCGCGTGGAAGACCCTTCAGGATCTGCTGCGGGAACGCGGCTACGCGGACTTCGTGCCCGGGCCGAACGGCGTGCTGAAAAAAGCGTTCGAAGTCGGGCTCATCTCCGATCACGACCTTTGGCGCAGAACGGCGAAGGCCCGGACTTCCACCGCCCACACCTACAACGCGGAAGACGCGCTCGCCGTGGTGAACGGGATCTTCGCCGAATACTCCGTCGCTCTGAAGGCTCTTCGGGAGACCCTGGCGACCGAAACGCGGAGGAGCTGACGCCGTGCCGTTCGGACTGAGCCCCGCCGTGATCGAGGAGATTCGCGGCGTATTCAGAAAACACGCGAACGTCGAACAGGCGATTCTTTTCGGCTCGCGCGCGAAGGGGAATTTTTCGGAAGGCTCGGACGTCGATCTCGCCCTCGTCGGGCAAGCCCCTTTTTCTTCGCGGGAGCTTTCCGACATCGCGCTCCAGCTCGACGACCTCGGTCTGCTCTACAAAATCGACCTGATCGACCGCGCCGCCCACGCGGCGACGCCCTTGGGCGAGCATGTCGCCCGCGTCGGCAAAATCTTCTACGCGCGCGACTGAGGAAGCGCGGCCCTCCCGCGCGGGAGCGCTCAGCGGGGAGCGGAGGCGCGGAAGTTTTCGATTTCGGCGACGAGGGCGCGCGCGATCTCGAGCTTCGGCGCGCGCGCGAACGCTTTGCGGAAGCCGCCGTTCCCGAGCAGCACGACCGCGTTGTCGTCCGCCCCGAACGCGCCGACGTTCCCGCGCCCGACGAGGTTCGCGACAATCAGGTCGAGCCGCTTTTCGCGCAGCTTCTTCAGCGCGTAGTCCTCGACGTCGCGCGTCTCCGCCGCGAAGCCGACGACGGTCTGCCCCGGCGCCTTCTCCGCGGCGAGCGTCTTCAGAATGTCCGTCACGGGCTCGAACTCGACGACCATGCCGCGGCCGTCCTTCTTGCGCTTCTGCGGCTCGTAATGCTTCGGGCGGAAATCGCAGACGGCGGCGGTCTTCACGAGCACGTCGCAGCGCGGGAACGCCTCGCGCGCGGCGGCGAGCATTTCCTCGCCGGTGACGACGGGCGTCACGCGCGCGCCCTCCGGCGGCGGGAGCGCGACGTTCGCGGAGACGATCTCGACGTCCCAGCCGCGTTCCCGCGCGGCGGCGGCGATCGCGTAGCCCATTTTTCCCGTGGACGGGTTGGAGATGTAGCGCACAGGATCGAAAAATTCGCGCGTGGCGCCGGCGGTTATCAGCATTTTCATGGTTTTCAGTCTCCTCCGAAGATGTTCCAGGCCCAGAGGCTTTCGTAAAGCAGCCAAAGAAAGAAAAGGTAAAGGGCGAAGATCGCGATTCTGCCGACCCAACGCCAGAAAAACGATTTCGGCGTGAAGTCGTCGGAAAACGGCGCGCCGAAAATCCAGCGCATCAGGCGTTCCCAGGCGGGCGGACGCGTCTCGCGCCACGCCTCCGGCAGGGCGAGCGTGACGCTCGAATCGTACCTGCGGGCGAGCCGGCGGCAGATCCACGTGAAGACGCTGCGGAAAAGGTTCACGGCCGTTTCGCGGGAACGTTCACTGAGAGCACCAGAGGCGGATCGCCTCCTTCGCGTACTCCGCCCAGATCGACTCCTTGTCGAGCGCGATCATCTCCTCGTAGATCTTCCACAGCTTCGCGCGGTCGTAGCCGGCGCGGCGCAGGCGCCCGGAGCACGCGGCGTAGATCTCCTGCTTCTGCCGCGGCGTGTAGCGCTCGCCGGCGGTCAGCTCCTTCAGCTTCGCGAGCGTCTCCTCGACGGAGAGCAGGCGCTTTTCCGGCTTCTTGTCGTCGAAGCTCGTGTCGTCCACGAGCAGCTTGAAGACGTCGAAGACGGCGCGCGCGGAGAGCGGCTCCTTCAGCTCGGGATCGTTCTCGCGGATGATCTTTTCCGTGTCCGGCGGCGGGAAGACGCCCTCGATCGCGGCGGCCTCGCCGTAGAGCTTCGCCTTTTCGCGGCCCTTCGCGCGCTCCGCCTTCTGCAGAATCGCGCGCTGCTTCTTGTAGAGCTCGAACTTCTCCTTCATCAGCGCGACGACCTTGTCCGCCGGCTGCAGCAGCTCGTCGCCGCAGATCACGTAATAATCCGCGCCCGCGGACGACTGCAGCACGAGCGCGGGAACGCTGCGCACGCGCTTCGTGCGCCGGAAGCCCTTGCCCTTTTCCTCGGCGGTCTTCCTGTCCTTTTCGCTCGGGCGCTGGTAGAGCGGAATCGCGACGAGATTCGCGTTCCCGCAGGCGCTCTTCACCTTCGGATTCTTCCAGAGATCGCCGAGCAGGCGCGGCCCGACCTTCTCCCAGTCCGGCCCGTAGAGGAAGACGACGACGCCGTCCGCCGGGTTGCCCTTCATCGCCTGTTCGTAGGTCTTTTTCTCCGAACCGGCGAAGAGCGTTCCCGCGAAGGCGAGCAGAAGCAGCGCGAAACGTAATGTCTTTTTCATGACGAAATCTCCTCAGTCCTCCTTGTTGCGCGAATTGCCCGACGCCCAGTCCGAAAAAATCTTCTCGTAGTCGGGGTTGCCCTTGAAGGCGCGCTTCCCGCTCTCGACGAACTTCTTCTTGCCGTCGGCGGAAAGATGCGCGCACTGCGCCTCCCAGAAGCTTTCCATGTCCCAGGTCGCCGGTCCCTTGCTCTTGAACGCGGCGAAACAGGCGTCGAAGAGCTTGAGCTTCTCCTCGTCCGTCTTCGTCTCCGCCAGGAGCTGCGGATAGACGAACGTCCGGAGGCCCGTCGCGCAGACTTCCGGATATTTTCCCGCGAACGCGGCGATGAACTTGTCGTGCGTCTGGAGCCAGAACTTCCTGTTCGCCTTCTGCGACTTCGCGTACCCGCAGGCGTCGCGCCAGACGAGATAGTTCAGCGGCTGCGCGGCGAGCGCCTGCGAATAGAGCGCGGACGCGGCGGCGCGGTTCTTCCCCGTCTCCGCGAAAAAGCGCGCGAGCGCCGCCTTGCGGAAGGAGTCCGGCGTCTTCTTCGCGTCAGAAAAAAGATCCTGCGTCAGGAAGATGAACGTCCACCCGCCGCCGTCGAGCAGCCGCCAATGCAGATCGCGCCGATGGGAGACGGAATTGTTGTCGCGCCACCGCCCGTTCACGCGCACGGCGAACGCGCAGTGCCCCGGCTCGCCCATCGTCAGCGCGGGAACGCCGTTGGAGACCGCTCCCGAGACGCCGTAGTGCGAAATGCCGCCGCAGACGGCGCCGACCTCGAGCGACATGGCGGACATGTTCACTTCGCCCTTCTTCGTGCTGAAATGCCGGCGGAACGGCGCGTAGTAGTCGGGATTGTGCACGCTGTCGCCCGCCTTGTTCCAAAGTCGGTAGTCGAGCTGGTGGATGTCGTAGGCGCTCGCGTAGCCCTCCTCCGTGAGCTTCACGTTGTCGCGCGCCCAGCGCATCGAATACTCGTTCCCGAAATCGTTGTCGCCCTTCCAGCCGCAGACGATGCGCATGTCCCAGTAGTCCAGCTCGTCGAACACGGCGTTGAGCTTGCCCGCGCGCCAGCTCTCCGCGAAGAAGCGGTAGCGCTTCACCGCGCGCGCGGGATTGTCGAGCGACCAGCCGTTCCGCGAAAACTCGGCGGCGGTCGCCGTCGCGATCTTCCGCAGCGTCGGGTCGTTGACCATCTTCTTGTCCTTCGCCGCGATCGCCAACAGCATGTCCAGAAACTTGTCCGCGTTCGTCGGCGTTCCCGTGTAGAGGTAACCGTCGAGCCACTTCTCGTCCGAAAGAAACTGAAAGAACGTCCGCCGCACGTCGAGCTTCTGGATCCGCTCGACCACGGCGTCCGCGCCCGCCGCGTTCATGAAGCGCCAGCGCGCAAGCGCGAGACGGTTCTTCGGCGACTTCAGAAACGCGTCCGTCTCCTTCGCGTCCTTCGCCTTGTCCGCCGGAAGCGCCGAGACGATCTTCGAGGCGAGCCCACGCATCACGAACTTCGCGTCGAGCCACTCGCGCCCCGTCTGGCTCTCCCCATTCAGCTCCGGATCGATCTTAATCTCGTCCGCCGACGACGGAACAACCGCGCAGACGGACAGCAGCGCCGCGCAGACGAAAAATTTTCCGACAACGAGATATCTCAAAATCATGCCGCCATGCTAAGACGGAAAGCCGAAAACGGGAAGCGGGAAATGACGGAGCAGACAATGGATAGGGGATAACGGATGATGGATAATCAGTAATTAATAGTGAATAATGAATAACGCCTTGCGTTCGGCTGCGCCGAGGAAAGCTTAAAAGCTGAAGAGCTTAAAAGTTGAAAAGAAAATTTTCCGTTAAGCTTTTAAGCTCTTAAGCTCTCCTGAACTCCTCGCGCTTCAGCGCGAATCAACCCTCAACCCTCAACCTTAAACATTCATGCCGTCCATCATCTTAGGAAATCAGGAAAAAATCGTCGCGACCGTCACCTACAAGGACGTGCTCGGCGACGACTCCAGCGGAACCATCACCTATTCGCAGAAGGGCTCGCTCAAGACCGCCGTCGCGGAAGCGCCCGCGCTCGGCACCAAGTCCGAGCTCTTTCCCGACGACAAGATCATTCTGCTCAACCGCTCCTTCTCGACGTCCGGAAACGGCGAGCTCATCGACGTCACGCTCTCCTACGGCGTGAAGGAATCCCAGCAGCAGAGCTCCGAAAACGAAGACGTGAAGAGCTACTCGCTCAAAGTGAATCCTGCTTCGCTTTCCATGCTCCTGCACCCGAAGCTGAAGGACAAGAACGCCAAGACGGTCGCGAAGAAGCTTCTTTCCGGCTGGACGCCGGCGGATTCCGTCATCTTCAAGGAAAAGGAAGGGACGCTGATTCTCTCCAAGGCTTCAGCCGACGACGAAAGGGCGGTCCCCTTTCAGATCGTCATCGACAAATACGCGAAGGACGACAAGATCGTCGCCGCCGTTCTCGCCGGGAAAAAGACCTTCAAGGGAGCAACCTGCACCTACTCGCAGACGAGCTACAAGAACTCCATCTCCGGGCTCAACAACGGCGTCGGCGACAGCGACGCGCCGGACGGACCGAACCCCGGCGGCAAATGGATTTACTACGGCGCGGAGGCTTCAAAAACCGAAAACGACAACTACTGGAAGGTCACGAAGAATTGGAAAACCGTATCCGAAGCCGAGTTCGACGAATCCGTTTACAAAGGCGAAGAAAAATCAAGCGGAGGCGCGCTGAAATGAGGACAGATTCAATTATTTTTCGGACCAACCCTGGCGTGGCTGTGTGTAAAGGCTATTGATATGTCAGCCGCTGTTTCGCTGTTCACGAAACGGATTGTGAAATCGCAATAATTATCATTCACGAAATACCAATATCCGGGTTTGTTCGCCATGGATATGTCTTCAGCGACGAAAACGAACAAGTCGGCCGTCCAATCTGAACTATCAGACACGTAAACCGAGTATTCAGCTTCATGAAAACTTTGGACTACTTTTATTCTCCCGTAAAGCTTTTTGGCCAATTCATGTTTTTTTTCGCTCGGAAGCGGTGGATGCGCTTCCGACTCCGGAACAGCGAACACGCCGACGCAGAGCATGACAAGCAGAGAAACAATCTTTTTCATGAACCCCGTTTAATCCCCCGAACGATGAACAGGCAAGAAAAAAGACTGTTCAGGAGAGCTTAAGAGCTTAACGGAAAGTTGAGGAGTTGAGAGTTGAATCGGCGGCTTCGCCGCCTGTTGATTCGGCTCCGCCGAGGAAACTTTCCTCGCGCCGAAAGGCGCGAATCAACTCTCAACTTTCACCTCTCAACGTTCTTTTCAACTCTTAAACTCTTCAGCTTTTAAGCTTTTCCCTTCCACCCTACGCCTTCCATGATCCTATACGTCAACACCAAGAAACAGCCGCCGACCGTGTCCGAATCGCTCAATGCGAAGACCGACGCAGACGGCGTCCTGCAGGTCTATTCCTCGTCCTTCGGCAGCGCCGTCTCCTCTTTACGCTTCAAGCGCGGATCCACAGTGCCGCTCGAATGCGTGTTCGCCGACGCCGCCCTCGCCGAGAGCGTCGCGAAGCTCCGCTTCGGGCTCAAGCTCGCCGGCAGGTTCGACGACCTGCTCGTCGTCGCCGCCGAGACCGACGCGAAGACGCTCAACGCCGACGGCACCGTCTCCTTCGCCCTCAAGCTCACGTTCGACGCCGCGGCGATCGACGCCGCGCTCAACGTCAACGCCTCCGCCGCGGACGACCTCGCCACCGCCGCCTTCGTCGCCGAAATCGAGTGGGAGAACGCCGACGGCTTCGATTTCGGAGAAGGCGATTTTGCCCTCGACCGCCATTTTTCGGAGCTCGGCGGCGGTCTTGTCCGGGTGGGCTGCGCGGACGGGCGTCCAGATGTCCACGCCCTTGGCGGCGAACATGTCGAGAAATCCGGCTTCGAAACGTCCGGACGCCTTGGATTTGACGAAATTTTCGACGAGCTCGTTGACGTCTCTTCCGAGCCCGGCGGAGATATTGTGGAAGGCGTCCGTCCATTTGCGGACGGCTTCGGCGGATTTGAACACGGAGGCGAGCTTTCCGGCGGAGGCGGCGAGCGTCTCGAAGGGGGCGGTTCCGTTCGCGGCGGATTCGCGGAGCTCGTCGGCGAGGCGGCGCGCGGTTTCGAGCCCGCCGACGAGAGGGGCGAGCCGAACGGCGACGTTTTCGAAGCGCGACGCCTGCGCCCAGGCGCCGGCGAAGAGCTGCACGGCGCGGCGCGCGCCGTGAATCGCCACGGTGATGTTCGCGAAAGGCTCGGCGAATGAGCCGATGCGCTCTCTGATGCCCTGAGCGGTCTTCGAGACTGTCGCATGAAATTCGAACATGGCTTTTCCGGATTTTCGGATTTCGTCCCCTGCGGATCCTACTGCTCGAGCGGCGGAATCTGACGCCTTGGCGAGAATCGAAGTTCCGTCTGCCGCAAGAATGGTCCCTTTCTTGAGCGTCTCCGCGGCGGAGGCTCCTCCGCGAAAAGCGTTCTTGACGTTTTCCATGGCGGCATTGACGGATTCCATCATTTCCTTCATTGCGGAAATGAGTCCGGACATATCTCCGGATACGGAAAGGGAAATGTCTGTAGAAGAGCTCATGAATGCTTCCTTGTCGTAAAAATCAACAGTTTGACGATACGCGGCTTGACAATACGCGCGGAACGCGTAAAAAAGTGAACATGGACTTCTTCATGTGGTGCGTCGTTTTTCCGATACTCTGCCTTTTAATAATAAGGGAGAAGTTCCCGGGGCTTATCTCGAAAATCGTGAAGGGATTCGGGAAGGTTATTGGAATCGGAGTCCTTCTTGGAATCGGTAATTTCCTTGTCGTAAAAATAGGGTGGCTTTGGCTTTTCGTGATTTTTGGCGGCGCGTTCCTGCTCTACACAGTGATTTTCTTCACGCTGGTGATTCGCTCCGTACGCGAAGAAAACCGCAGAAAATACGGAAAAAAGGATAACTGACTGTTGACTGCTGACAGTTATCCTTTGTCCGTCGTCAGCTACCCGATGAGGGCGGCGGATGGCGAGTCGTCGATGATTTTTCCGATGCTCTTGCCGGTTTCGAAACGTGAGCGTTCGAACGCGGCGCGCGTCTCGGCAGAGCGCGGCGCATGTTTCCAAGGTTCGGATTTCTGATTCAGAATGAAAAACGCCGATTCGAGGAAAATCAGCTCTCAGTCTTGCCCAGAAACCAGAACAAGGCGACGGCGGGCAATACCGCAGTAAGAACAAACGCGACGCCGGAGAGAATCTGGACGAGAAGCGAACAGTTTATAAAAACGACGACGAGCGCGATCACCTCGATGAGCACGTATCCAAGACAACCGTCGCGCAAAATGCTATTGTTCGAGACCTGGATATTCTTCTTCACGGACGCGCGTTTCTCTTCTGTCCAATAGCTCCTGAAACCCGCGCGCTCGCACTCTTGCGCGCCGAGACGAAGCGAAAGAATGGTATTGAACACGACGTCGATTTCCGCGGCAGGGTTATTGTTGGAGCGACGAAAAATTTCTTCGTAGAATTTTTCGTTCCAGCGGACGCACGCCTCAAGCCACGCGTCCATCGTGTTCTTGCGCGTCCGCACCCAACCGGATCGAAAATCCTCATACTGGCTCCGCTCCCATTGCCCGCTCTCAACGGCAAGGTCGAAGAGAAGTTCCGCCTCCCGATTCAGATCCCCGCCCGCCGCGACAAGCGCCTCGACGTAAGCAGGAGAACACACCTCGTAAATTGAATTAGTCATAGTTCTCACTTTCGTTCCCGCGACGGAATTAGGCAAGCAAATTGCGTTTTCCCGAAGCGTTTCCCGCGAAAAACTTCGCGCCCCGGAGAGAAAATTTTGCGCGGGAGGGATTCCAAAGGCAAGCGGGACGCTCGCCCTCCTTTTCGTTCCCGCGGAGTTCCGTTTCACTGTTCCTCCGTTCCTCTGTGTTAAAAAATTTGAGAGGAGGAATTTCAAAAAGCGGGGATCAGTCGTAGAGGCGGTGGCGGCGCATGCGCTCGGCGAAGACCTGCGCCTGGCGGCGCCAGAGGCCGCACCACGCGCGCACGTCGAGCTTCGCGCCTTCGCGCGCGAGCGCCTTGAAGAACGCCTCCGAGCCGACGTGCTTGATGAAGAGGTCGCGCTCGTTGACGGCAAGCGTCGCGAAAGGATTGCTTCCGCTCCAGACGCAGACCTGGCGCATCATGTGGAAGCTGATTTCGCAGGGCGCGAGCGCGTCCCAGTTCGCGACGGCGAGATAGGCGCCGTCCTTTTCGCCGATTTTGCGCGGGAGCGCGGTCAGCCCGCGGATGAACCAGGCGTTGATCGTGGCGACGAGCGTCTTGTCGGTTTTTCCCGGATACGAAATCCAGCGGAACGGGAACGTGAGCGCGCCGTCCGCCGCGCGGAACGTGTGCGAAAATTTTCCGACCTGCGAGCCGAGCCCGCTCATCGCGTAGCCTTCGGCGGCCTCGGGCGAACTGATGTAGGGCGAGGTCGGCACCCATTTCAGTCCCGTGTCGCGCCAGCGCATGGCACGCCGCCAGCCGGACATCTTCACGACGTCCACGCGCCCGCGGGAACGCGCGGCGGGCGTGAGCGAAAGCCAGTTTTCGCGCGTCGCCGCGAGCGCGAGCTCGCCGATCGTCAGCCCGTGCACGTAGGGAACGGGATACATGCCGACGTAGCTCTGCCATTTCGCGTCGAGCATCGGGCCGTCGGTCTTCAGCCCGCCGAGCGGGTTCGGGCGGTCGAGCACGAGCACGGGAACGCCCGCGTCGAAACAGGCCTCGAGCACGAGCCGCATGCACGAGACGTAGGTGTAGCTGCGCGAGCCGACGTCCTGCAGATCGACGACCATGACGTCGAGCCCGCTCAGCATCTCCGGCGTCGGCCGGCGCGTCTTGCCGTAAAGGGAAAAGACGGGCAGACCCGTCGCGGGATCGGTCTGATTCTGGACGATTTTTTCCGCGGGAACGTTCCCGTAGATGCCGTGTTCGGGGCCGAAGAGCTTCGCGAGCTTCACGCCCGCGCGGCGTCCGCGCGTGTGCAGCACGCGGATGGTGCTTTCGCCGCGGGAATTGACGCCCGCCTGATTCGTGAGCAGCCCGACGCGCTTGCCGCGGAGGCGGCGGAAGCCCTCGGCTTCGAGCACGTCGATGCCGAGCCGGACTTTCGGCGCGTTCCCGCCGGCGGTCTCCGCCGCGGCTTCGAGCGCGTTCCCGCCCAGCGCGAGCGCGAGTCCCGCGAAGAGAGAGGTCTTCAGAAATTCCCGACGAAGCAAGGCGGAGATGATTTTTGAGGGTGGAATGAATAATGGATAATGAATAATAGATAATGAATAACGGATAGTGGATAGTTGATAGTTATCAATTATCAGTCATCCATTATCGTCATCCATTATCGTCATCCGCTCAGAGCATCGTCGCGCGGAGCTCTTCGCCGGACTTCGGCGAAAGCCACGCCGGCGGCACGTCGAACACCGTGAACGCGCCCTTGCCGCCGTGAGCCGCGATGCGCGTCGCCGCGCGCGCGTAGGCGACGAGCACGCTCGCCGTGAATTCCGGATTCGAGCCGAGCTTGATCGCGTATTCGACGATGTGGCGCGTCTCGCCGTTCACGCCCGTCGCGCCGCTGCGGAGCACGAAGCCGCCGTGCGGAATGCCCGCGTGGTCGCGGTCGAGCTCTTCCTGCGAAATGAAATGAACGGTCGTGTCGTAGTCCGAAAAATAGTTCGGCATCGTCTTGATTTCGCGTTCGATGCGGGCGAGGTCGGCGCCCGGCTCGGCGACGACGAAGCATTCGCGCGTGTGCTTCTGGCGCGTCGTGAGATCCGGCGTTTCGCCGGCGCGCACGGCTTCGAGCGCCGCGGGAACGGGGATCGTGTACTGCTTCGCGTCGGCGACGCCCGCGATGCGGCGCACGGCGTCGGAATGCCCCTGGCTAACGCCCTTGCCCCAGAACGTGTAGTCCTTGCCCTGCGGCAGGAAGGCGTTGCCGAAGAGGCGGTTCAGCGAGAACAGGCCCGGATCCCAGCCGACGGAGATGACGGCGACCTTGCCGGATTTTTTCGCGGCGGCGTCCACGTTCGCGAAATGCTCGGGAATCTTCGCGTGCGTGTCGAAGCTGTCGATGCAGTTGAAGAGCGCGGCGCACGCGGGCGTCTGCGCGGGAAGGTCGGTCGCGCTCCCGCCGCAGAGGATCATCACGTCGATCTTGCCGACGAATTTTTCCGCGTCGGCGACGGAATAGACCGCCGTTCCCGGGAGCGCGGTCGCGACGCTTTTCGGGTCGCGGCGCGAGAACACGCCGACGAGCTCCATGTCGTCGTTCTGCGCGAGCGCGAGTTCCACGCCGCGCCCGAGATTGCCGTAGCCGTAAATGCCGATTCTGATTTTTTGCATAAGTCTGATTTCCTGAATTTGAAAAATTTTCCGAAAAGTCCGCGCGCCGCTCAGCGGGCCTCGTACACGACTTTGCCGCGAACGAGCGTCGCGAGCACCTTGCCGTGCAGCGTCCTGCCGACGAAAGGCGAATTGCGGGAACGCGAGACGAAATTTTCGGGAACGACCTCGACGGGCGCCTCCGGGTCGAAGATCACGACGTCCGCGTCCGCGCCGACGGAAAGCGTTCCCGCCGGAGAGCCGATGACGCGCGCGGGGCCGACCGTGAGCTTTTCGACGACGGCGGAGAGCGTCATCGCGCCGCTGCGGACGAGCGCCTCGATCGCGGCGGCGAGCGTCGTCTCGAGATTGATCGCGCCGAACGGAGCGTAGTCGAACTCGCAGTCCTTTTCGGTGGGCGTGCGCGGCGAGTGGTCGCTCGCGATCGCGTCGATGGTGCCGTCCTTCAGCCCCTCGATCAGCGCGAGCCGGTCCTTTTCCGCGCGCAGCGGCGGGTTGATCTTCTTGTTCGTGTCGTAGGCGCCGACGTCGGCGTCGGTCAGCAGCAGGTGGCTCGGCGAGACTTCCGCGGAGACGCGCACGTCGTGCTTCTTCGCGTCGCGGATCACGTCCACGGCGCGGAACGAGCTCACGTGCTGCACGTGCAGACGCGCGCTCGTGAGGCGCGAGAGCAGCGTGTCGCTGGCGACGACGATGTCCTCCGACGCGCGCGGCATGCCGCGCAGCCCGAGGCGCAGGCTCTTTTCGCCTTCGTGCATGACGCCCGTGCGCGACATGCTCGTGTCCTGGCAGTGGTCGAAGATCGGCATGTCGAACATCGAGGAATACTCGAGCGCGCGGCGCATGATCTCGTTGTTCGCGACGCCGCCGACCGAGTCGGAGATCGCGACGCAGCCCGCCTTCTTCAGCGCGCCGATCGGCGCGAGCCGCTCGCCCTCGCCGCCCAGCGTGATGTTGCCCGCGGGAAGCACGTTGACGACGCCGTCCTTGTCCGCCAGTTCCTTGACGAGGCGCACCGTTCCCGCGTTGTCCACGACGATCTTTTCGTCCGGCGTGCACACGACGGTCGTGAAGCCGCCCGCCGCCGCCGCCGCCGTGCCCGAGGCGAAGGTCTCGCGCGCCGTCTTGCCGGGCTGGTAGAGATGCGCGTTGAGATCGACGAAGCCGGGAGCGACGACCTTGCCCGTCACGTCGATGACGCGCGCGCGTTCCCGCTGTTCCGGGCTCAGCTCGGGAACGATTTTTCCGTCGGCGACCGCGACGTCTCCGACGCTTTCCCGTCCGTTGGCGGGATCGATCACCAGACCGTTTTTGATAAGAACGTAAGAATCGGCACTCATAAATTTTCTTTCCATCATAATCCCGCCGCGCCCGAAAATAAAACCCGAATTTGCGCGGCGCCCGCGTTTTTTAAGCGGGTTTCCGAAATGGTGGGCGCAGCAGGATTCGAACCCGCAACCAAGGGATTATGAGTCCCCTGCTCTGACCGTTGAGCTATGCGCCCGAAAAAAAAGTTTCGGGAGATTCTGCCCAAAAACCCTCCCGCCGCAAGGCAAGAGTTTTCGGACGAAGGCGGGAAAACCGCGTTTAGACGCTTGCGTTCCCGCGGGTTTTGTCAGAAATTTTCGGCATGAAAACAGAACTCATCCTCGCGGTCGACCTCGAAGACAAAGACGTCGCGAAAAAATTTCTCGCGCCGCTCGCCGGCAAGCTCACCTGGGTGAAGCTCGGCCTGCAGCTCTTCACGAAATACGGACCGGACGTCGTGGACGAATTCGCCGCGCTCGGCTTCAAGGTCTTTCTCGACCTGAAGCTGCACGACATTCCGAACACGGTGGCGAGCGCGATCAGAAGTCTGCGCGGGCGGCCGTGCGACCTGCTCACGATTCACACGCTGGGCGGGAGCGCGATGATGGCGCGCGCCGTCGAGGCCGCGGCGGAGGCGCTCCCGCGGACGCGCCTGCTGGGCGTGACGGTGCTCACGTCGATGGACTCGGCGCAGCTTGCGGGCGTCGGCGTCGGGCGGGAACCGCTCGAACAGGTCGAACTGCTCGCGAAGCTCGCCGTCTCGAGCGGGATGAAGGGGCTCGTCTGCTCGCCGCTGGAGCTCCCGCGGCTGCGCGCGTTTCTGGGCGAAGAGATTGCGCTCGTCACGCCGGGCATCCGCCCCGCGGGCGCGGCGGGAACGGACGACCAGAACCGCGTGATGACGCCGGCGGAAGCGGCGCGCGCGGGCGCGAGCGGCATCGTCGTCGGGCGCCCGATTCTGAAGGCCGCCGATCCCGCCGCGGCGGCGCTCGCGATCGAAGCCGAGCTGCGCGGCGTGAACTGATTTTTCACGAAAAAAACTTTCTCCGCTTTCCCGCCATGTTCTCCAACGGAAATCGCCTCGAGCGCCAGCTGAAGCCGACGGATCTGCGCGGCATCCTCAAATACGTGCCGATGTTCCGCGACCACACCTTCATCATCGCGATCGACGGCAGCATCGTCGAGCACGAGAATTTCCAGAACCTCATTCTGGACATCGCGGTGCTGCGCAGCCTGAACATCAACGTCGTCATCGTGCACGGCATCGGCAAGCAGCTGCGCGACATGGCGAAAGCGCAGCGCAAGGCGCTCAGCGACGTCTACGGCGAGGGCGTGACGGACGACGCGACGATGGCGCTCGCGCGCGAGGCGGTCGGCATCGTCTCGCAGAGCATCATCGAAGGGCTGACGCACGCGAACCTGAAATGCGCAATCACGAACGCCGTGCGCGCCACGCAGGTCGGCGTGCTCGACGGCGTGGACCAGAAGCTCACCGGCAAGGTCGAAAAGATCGACGCGCCGCTGATCCGCAGCCTGCTCGCGCAGGACATCATCCCGCTCGTCTCGCCGATTCTGTGCGACCGCAACGGCGTCTCGCTGCGCGCGAACAGCGATTCCGTCGCCGCGGATCTGGCGATCGCGCTCGGCGCGTCCAAGCTGATCTACCTGACGCCGTTCCCGGGGCTCGTCATCGACGGCGACCTGAAGGTGAACCTGAACCTGCAGGATCTCGTCGCGGAGCTGAAGCGCAAGTCCGTGACGATCGAAGAACGCCTGCGCGGGAAGGCGCATTTCGCGATTCACGCGCTCGAAAACGGAACGCAGCGCGCGCACATTCTCGACGGACGCACGAACGGCGGCCTCCTCGCCGAAATCTTCGACAAGGTCGGCACGGGATCGATGATCCACGCGAACGACTACGATTCGATCCGCCCGGCGAAGAAGAAGGACGCGCCCGCGATCTACGCGATCACGAAGAACGCCGTGCAGAAGAAAAGCCTCGTCCAGCGCACGCACGCGCACATCGAGGCGCACACCGAGGATTATTTCGTTTACGAAATCGACGGCAGCATCATCGGCTGCGCCTGCCTGCGCAAGTTCGACGACATGCCGGGAACGCTCGAAGTCTGCAGCGTCTACGTGCAGCCGTTCTACCAGAACCGCGGCGTCGGCAGAAAGCTGCTCGCCTACGCGGAATTTCTCGCGCGGGAACGCGGCGCGAAGTCGCTGATCACCTTCACGACGCAGACCTACGGCTTCTTCCGCAGCGTCTGCGATTTCGAGGACGCCGCGCCGGAGGCGATCCCGCCGTCCCGCCTTGAAGAAATCCGAGCCAACGGGCGCAACTCCAAGGCGCTCGTGAAAAAGCTCTGACGCCGCGCGCGCCCTTCCTTTCAACTTCAAATCCGCAATCCCTCCGAATCATGAAAATGAAAAAACTGTTTTCCGCATTGCTGATCTTCGCGGTCGCGCTGAGCGTTCCCGCGTTCGCCGCGCCCAAAAAGGGAGCCGCCGACGAAACTTCGCCCGCGCTCTGGACGAAGCAGACGAAAGTCTATCTCGGCAAGACCGTCTCCACCTACGTCGCCGAAATCGGCGCCGCCGGCTACGCGACGAGCGACGCGCCCTTCGTCGTCGTTCCGATCGAGACCGCGACCGCGAAAAACGACAAGAACGGCAAAATTTACGCGCTCATTCCCTTCGGCGCCTTCGAAGGCTTCGCCGAAACCTACGCGCCCCAGTACGAAGCCGACGGGAGCGCCTTCGGCAAACGCGCCGCGCTGAAAAAGATTTCCGGCGTCTTCTCGATTCACAAAAAAGAGCCCGTGCTCCTCGTCGGCGTTCCCGCCGCCAAGCTCGCGGACGCTCCCGCGGCTTCCGCGCTGCTCGAAAAACAGCTCGCGGCGGACGCGGAAAATTCCGGCGCGAACACGGCGTCCCGCCCCGGCTACGTGAAAAAGGTCTTCAGCGTCGGCGCCGTCGGCAAAAACGCCAAGCTCAAGACGGAATTCAACCGTCTCGTCGGTCTCTACAACAAAGGCAAAAAAGGCGCGGACAAGATGAAGCCCGACCAGATGCGCGCCGTGCTCGAGGACGACGGCGATCCCTACACGGTCTTCGACGAAGCCAAAAAGATCGAGTGGGAAATCCGCAAGTGAGCGCCTCCCCGCGATGAAAGCCTACCTCGACCTGCTCCGCCGCGTGCTCGAAACCGGCGAGGACCGCGCCGACCGCACCGGCGTCGGCACGCGCGGCATTTTCGGCGCGCAGCTCCGCTTCGACCTCTCGAAGGGATTCCCGCTCGTCACCACGAAGAAAGTCCACACGCGCTCGATCATTCAAGAGCTTTTCTGGTTCCTCGGCGGGCACACGGACAACGCGTGGCTGCGGGAACGCGGCGTCACCATCTGGGACGAATGGAGCACCGCCGAGCAGTGCGCGCGCTTCGGTCGCCGCGAGGGCGATCTCGGGCCGATCTACGGGCACCAGTGGCGCAACTTCGGCGCGACGAAAAACGCCGACGGCTCCTACGCGCGCGACGGCGTCGATCAGATCTCCGCGCTCGTCGCCGAGATCCGCCGCAATCCCGCATCGCGCCGCCTCATCGTCACGGGCTGGAATCCCGCCGAGGCGGACAAGGTCGCGCTCCCGCCGTGTCACACGCTCTTTCAGTTCCACGTCGGCGGGAACGGCCGGCTCAGCTGCCAGCTCTACCAGCGCAGCGCGGACCTCTTTCTCGGCGTGCCGTTCAACATCGCGAGCTACGCGCTGCTCACGCACATGATCGCGCAGGTCTGCGGGCTCGGCGTCGGCGATTTCGTCCATACGTTCGGCGACGCGCACATCTACAAAAACCATTTCGAGCAGGTGAAGCTCCAGCTTTCCCGCGAACCGCGCGCGCTCCCGACGCTCCGCCTCAACCCCGAAGTGACCGACCTTTTCGCGTTCCGCTTCGAGGACGTCGCGATCGAGAACTACGACCCGCATCCCGGCATCAAGGCGCCCGTGGCGGTGTGAGCAGCGAACAGTGAACAACGGATAATGAATAATTCTGTGCACACGGCTTCGCCGAAAGGATTTTTCCGCTGAAGACGCACTGCGTTATTCATTGTTCATCATCAACTATCAGTTTTTTTCGAAAAATGATTTCCCCGTCGTCCCTTCCTCGCCGTCCGCTCGCCGCGATCGCGGCGATGGCGAAAAACCGCGTCATCGGGCGCGGGAACGCCATTCCGTGGCGCATTCCCGAGGACTTCCGCTTCTTCAAGGCGACGACGATGGGCGGCATTCTGCTCATGGGGCGCAGGACGTTCGAGTCCATCGGGCGGCCGCTTCCGGGGCGCGTCACCGTCGTGCTCTCGCGCGCGGGAACGCTTCCCGCGGGAACGCCGCCTTCGGAAAATCTCCGCGCGATACGCGACCTTTCCGAGCTCGACGCGATCGCGCCCGAGCGCAAAGTCTTCGTCGCCGGCGGCGCGGAAATCTACCGTTGGCTCCTGCCGCGCTGCGCCGAGCTCTTTCTGACGACCGTGGACGCCGAGCCCGAGGGCGACGCGTTTTTCCCGCCCTTCGAAGACCTCTTCGACGCGGGAACGGAGCTCCTCCGCGGCGAAAATTTCGTCGTCAGAAGGCACCGCCGCGTTTAATGTGGCGGTTTTCGCATTTTCATGGATCCGATCGTCGAATTTTCACCGCAGTTCGAGAGCGATTTTCTTCACGGGAAATTCCTGCTCCGCATCCGCCGTCTGTTCACGCTCGCGCTGGCGGGCGCCTTCGGTTTCGCGTTCGTCGCCGACGGCGATCCGCGCTTCCTGCCGTTCGCGCTGGCGGCGGCGTGCCTCGCGCTCGCCTGCGAATCGCTGAGCTTCGTGAAGCGCGCGGGAACGGGCTCGCCGCTCGCGCTGGGCTTCCTCGCGTTCGCGCCGTGGTTCGCGTTTCTCGCGGCGGAATACTTCTTCTTCTCGGCGCGTCCCGCGTCCGTCGCGTTCGCGGCGGCGAAGGCGCTTCCGGCGCTCGCGCTCTTCGCGGTCGCGCAGCAGCAGAGCCGCGGGAACGGCAGCCAGTCGCGCCTGCTCACGTGGACGCTCGGCCTGCTGACGGCGGGAACGCTCGTCGGCATCGCGCGTAAGATCGGCGGGAGCGCCGACTTTTCCGGGCGGCTGACGGCGGACCTGCTCGCGGGACTTTTCCCCGACGTCGCCGACGCCGGCGCGACGTTCATTCTGATGTTCTTCACGGCGGCGGCGCTCGCGACGCAGCCCGTCGAAGACCGCGACGAGCGCGCCAAGCGGCTCTTTCCCGCGCTCGCGGGGCTGCTCGCGCTCGGGCTGATTTTTCTCACGCGCGACACGGCGGTCTGGCTCGCCTTTCTCGTCGGCGCGCTCGCGGCGGCGACGCTTTCCATCCGCAAAAAGACGCGCCGTTTCGCCGCGGCGGTCGCCCTCGTCTGCGCCGCCGTCATCACGCCGATCTTCACGCGGACGCATTTCAGCCCGCCCGCCGAAATCGCGCGCGCGCTCAGCACGGAAATCGCGGGAACGCGCGAAGCGTTTTCGGCGACGGAGTTCCCGAAGCGCGCCTGGAAAATCTTCACGGAAAATCCCGCGCTCGGCTCGGGCACGGGAACGTTCGCGGACGCCTTCCGCGCGGGCGCTCCCGCGCAGTGGCAGACGCGCCCGGAAACGGCGAACGACCTTTACCTGACGACGCTCGCCGAAAACGGGCTCGTCGGCGCGCTCGCGCTTTTCCTGCCCGCGGGGCTGCTGCTCGTCCGCGCCGTCCGCCGCTGCGCCGCGATTCCGCTCGAACGCGGCAGGCGCGACGAGACCGGCGCGGGGCGGCACGCGCGCCTGCTCGTCGCGCAGTCGCTCGGCGGCGTCGTCGGCGTGCTCGCGCTCTTCGCGATGAGCCGTCCGGATTCCGCGCTGACGCCGCTGCTCGGGCTCGCCGTGCTCGGCGGCGTGCTGCTGCACGAAACCGGCGGCGCCCGGCTCAACCGCGTTCCCGCGTGGACGCCTCGAAAAATCTCCGCGGCGTTCGCGGCGGCGGTTCTCGTTCCCGCGGCGGTTTTCGCGCTCGCGCTCCCGACGCTCCACGGCGCCGCGCAGCGCGAAATCGGCGAACGCGCCCTCGCGCCCTTCCTGCGCGACGTCTACGTCGCCGAAGACGCCGCCTCCTCCGCGGCCGCGCTCCCGCCGGAAGCCGAGCGCGCCCTGTTCCGCGCCGTCTCCGCGCGCGCCGACGACGCGGACGCCTGGCTCGCCCTCACGCGGCTGTACGCGCTTTCCGCATACAACGAACCGGACGCCGCGGCGGCGTTCGCGCGGGCCATGGAGCTGACGGCGGAAAACGCCTGCGCCGCCGCGCCCGGCTCGCCCGAGGCGCATCTCGGCAAGGCGGTCGCG
The DNA here is from genome assembly GCF_050314555.1 of Candidatus Spyradosoma sp. SGI.093. NCBI lineage: Bacteria > Pseudomonadati > Verrucomicrobiota > Opitutia > Candidatus Spyradosoma > Candidatus Spyradosoma sp. SGI.093. The sequence continues at coordinate 401,444 of NZ_JBNPNH010000001.1, forward strand.
CAGATTCTTCTCGAGAAAAAGGCGGAGGCGCGCGCCTCGCTCGCCCGCGCGGAAGCCCTCGCGCCGCAGGATCTGCCCCTGCTTTTCCAGATCGCCGAAGCCGACCGCGCGCTCGACGGCGCGACCGAAAATTCCTTCCGCATCGCGGAAAAGCTCGACAAGACCGCGCCCAACGCCGCGCGCGTCCGCCAGCTCAATTCCGTCATTCACATCATCCGCGGCGAAAACGGAGCGCGCCCCGACGACGCGGCGCAGCCCGACCGCAGCCTCTTCGAATTTTAAGCATTCCGATTTTCCATGGACGAACGCAAACGCCTTTTTCTGAAAATCCGACTCCGCGTCGCGGCGAAGACCTACGGCGCGATCGCGCTGCTGCTCGCGCTTTTCGCGGGAATCGCCGCCGCGGAAATCGCGCTGACGGAAAACCGCGGCGACGCGCGGGACGCCGTCCGAAACGCGATGCGCGCCCGCGGCGACGGCGAGGACGCGGCGACGAAGCTGCTCCCGACGCTGCCGTTCGCGGAGAATCCGGACTTCGCCGACTTCAAGAACGGACGCCGCTCATGAACGCTCCCGCGACGATCGTTCTCGGCACGCGCGGCAGCCCGCTCGCGCTCGCGCAGGCGGAACTCGCCCGGGCGGAACTCGCGCGCGTCTTTCCCGGCGCGGAAATCCGTATTCGGAAATTCACGACGCAGGGCGACAGACGCCTCGAATGGTCGCTCGAAAAGACGGGCGGCAAAGGGCTTTTCACGAGCGAGCTCGAGGAGGCGCTGCTCGCCGGGGAAATCGATATCGCCGTGCACAGCGGCAAGGATCTGCCGACGGAGACGCGCGCCGGGCTCGCGCTCGCGGGCTGCCTGAAACGCGCGCGCGCCAACGACGTGCTCGTCGTCCGCGAAGGCGTCTCCGTCCCCGAGCGCGTCGCCACGGGATCGCCGCGCCGCCGCGCCCAGGCCGCGAAGATTTTCCCCGAAGCCGCGTTTTCCGAGCTGCGCGGGAACGTCAGCACGCGCCTGCGCAAAATCGCCGACGGCGAAGCGGACGCCACGTTCCTCGCCGCCGCCGGGCTCGCGCGACTCGGCGTCTCCGCGTTCCCGGGGCTGATCTTCCGCGAAATGCCGCTCGAGCTCATCGTTCCCGCCGCCGCGCAGGCCGCGATCGCCCTGCAGTGCCGCGAGGCGGACGCCGCGAAATTCGCCGCCGCGGGCGACGCCGAGACGACGCACGCCGTGAACGTCGAACGCGCCTTCCTGAGCGCCCTCGGCGAAGGCTGCCACACCGCGTTCGCCGCGCACTTCGACGGCGGGCGCATCCTGCTCTTCCGCGAAGACGTCGGCTTCGTCGCCCGCAGGACCGCGTTCCCGCGCGAACCCGGCGCGCTCGCGCGGCGCGTCTCGCAGATCCTTTCCGAAATTTTTTCCGCATGAAAAACGATTCCGAAAAATCCAAGTCTCTCAAAGGCAGACGCGTCGTCGTCACGCGCCCGAAGGAACAGAGCGCGGAGCTCCGCGACCTGCTCGCCTCCCACGGCGCGGACGTGCTCGAAATGCCGCTCATCGAAATCCGCTTCGGCGGCGACGAGGAGCTCATTCCCGAAATTCTCGCGGGCTTCGGCGAATACGACTGGCTCGTCTTCACGAGCGCGAACGGCGTGCGCGGCTTCTTCCGGCACTTTTTCGCGCGCTACAAAGACCTGCGCTCGCTCGGTCCGTGCCGCATCGCCTGCGTCGGTCCCGCCACGGCGCGCGCCGTCGAGGAGCTCCACCTCGAAGTGGACTGCCTCCCGGAAACGCACACGGGCGACGCGCTCGCGGAAAAACTGCTCGCGGAACACGGCATCGAAAACCTCAAGATCTGCGTCGTCACGGGCAACCGCAATCCCGACGCGCTCCCGAAAAAGCTCGAGGAAATCGGCCGCGCGATCGTGGACACGTTCCCGGTGTACGCGACGGAGGACGCGGACCTTTCCGAGCACCCGTCCGCGCGCGCGTTCCGCGAAAAGGGCGCGGACGCGATCGTCTTCGCGAGCGGCTCGGCGGTGAAGTCGTTCCTTTCGCAGGCGGCGGCGCTGAAGCTCGAAGCCGCCGCGACGCGCCCGCGCGTCGTCGCCATCGGCGAGCCGACCGCCTCGACGCTCCGCGCCTCGGGCATTCCCGTCGCGGGAACGGCGCGCGCCGCCACCCCCGCCGCCGTCCTCGAAGCCCTCATCGACGCCCTGAACGCCGACTGAGCGTTCCCGCGTTTCGATACTCTTAAAAACAAAAAATCCCGCCTCGTCCTCCGACGAAGCGGGATTTTTCGCGAAGAAAAGTTTGTTTCCGCGGATTTCGAGGAAGCGACTGGAAAGATCGCTTCTCCGAAAAGAAAACTTCCGTCGACTCAGCGGTCTTCTTCGGGTTTCGGCGAAGAGCTTTCCGCGGGAACGGCGACGAGCGCCGTGCTTTCGCAGCAGAGCTTCTTCAGGCGTTTTTCGAGCTCGTCGAGGCAACGCTTCGGCGTCAGCCAACGGTCCGCGATCCGCGCGCGCAGCAGGTTCCAGCCGAGCCCGCGGAGCACGTCTTCGCGCAGGATTTCGCGGTCGCGCACGGCGGCGGGAGCGCGACGCCCCGAGCCGTCGCAGAGAACGCCCGCGACGAACGCGTCCGGATTCGCGGGATCGACGACGGCGACGTCCACGCGGACGCCGGAAACGCCGACGTCGCGCACGCAGTTCCAGCCGCGTTTCCGCAGTCCTTCCGCGACGGCGTCCTCGACGCGTTCGCGGGAACGCGGCTCCGCGGCGGCGTCCTTTCCGCCCGCGTCGGGCGCGGGTTTCGCCCCGGCGCCGGCGGGAATTCCCTCGGACGCGAAGCGCAGGAACTCGCGCAGATCCGCCGCGCCCGCGCTTCCGGACGTGATTTCGCCCGGGCGCATCGACGTGAAGACGCGCATGCCGGCGCGCGCGCGCGTGATCGCGACGTTGAGCCGGCGCTCTCCCCCGCCCTGATTCACGGGACCGAAATTCTGCGCCACCTCCGCGGGAGCGCCGTCGGCGCGTTCCTTCGCGGGGCCGTAAGTCGTCGAGAAATAAATCACGCCGCGCTCGTCGCCCTGCACGTTTTCGAGATTCTTGACGAAGACGGGCTCGGCGACTTCCTCGGAGAAATACCTGCGGATTTCCGGATTCGCCTCCTGCGCGTCCTCGAGCAGCTTTTCGATGAGCGTCTGCTGCTTTTCGTTGAAGGTGACGACGCCGACGCTCGAAAATTCGTCGTACGTGAAGCCCGGGCGCGAGAGGTCGGCGACGATCTGCTCGACGAGCGCGCGCGCCTCGACGGGATTCGTGCTCTTGGCGTAAACGCCCTTTTCGACGAAGACGCATTCGAGCGCGCGGTCGCGCGTGCGCGGCGCCGGGAACGTGGCGAGCTCGCCGCCGTAGTAGCGGCCGTTCGAAAACGCGATGAGCGATTCCGCGCGGGAACGGTAGTGCCACGAAAGCTTCATCGCGGGAACGCCGCAGTTCCTGCATTCATCGAGGACGCTTTCCGCGTCGGGAACGCCCTCGCCCGCCTCCGCCGCCTTTTCGGCGCGGGAGAAGAAGCTCGTCGGCGGCAGCTGCTTCGGGTCGCCGACCACGACGGCGCTCCTGCCGCGCGCGAGCGCACCGACCGCGTCCCAGGCGCAGATCTGCGAGGCTTCGTCGAAGACGACGAGGTCGAACGGCTCCGCCTCCGCGTCCAGATACGTGGCGACGGAAAGCGGGCTCGCGAGCATGCAGGGCTTGAGCAGGAAGCGCAGGCGCGGCGTCTTTCCGAAGAACTGCCGCAGCGACTGGTGGCGCTTTCTGTTGATTTCGGCGCGCGCCGCCGCCAACTCTTCGACGAGCTCCGCGCCGAAGACGCCGCGGGCGCGGGCGATCAGGCGTGCGCGGACGGCCTTCGCGGAAAGCCGGCGCAGGGCGTCGTCCGCCGCGCGGAATTTTTCGAGCAGCGCGCGCTGATTCGCCGCGGAAGTCTCCTTCAGCGCGGGATCGGCGTCGAAAACCGCCTCCGCCCAGCGGCGGCAGTAATTGGTCTCGAAGACGCGTTCGACGGCGTCCGCGGCGAGGCTTCCGTCGAGCAGCGCGGCGGCGAACGCCGCCATGCCGTTGTCGGAGGCACGCTTGGCGGCGGCGTTCCATTCGCAGACGGATTTCCAGAACTCGCGCGCGTCGAGCGCCTCTTCGGCGAAGGCGCGCGCGCTTTCCGCCGAGGCGAGCGCGGTCTCGGGAAGCGGCGCGGCGAAGCGCTCTTCGAGCGCGGCACGGGCGGCGGCGAAAGCGTCTTCGGCGGCGTTCACGTCGGCGAGCGCCTTTTCCGCGGCGCCGCCGGGCGCGCAGACGTTCCCGCGGAACGCGGCCTCGACCGCGGCGCGGAACGCCCCGCGCGCGTCGGGCGCGAGCGTTTCGGCGGCGGAATCGACGGCGGCGCGGGCGGCGTCGAGCGCGTCGAGCCGCGGGAGCGCGCCGCAGTCGGACAAATCCTTTTTGAGTAGCGACGGGAACGCGTCCGCGAGCGCGGAGAACTTTTCGGCGAACTCGCGCTTCTTGTCGCGCAGCGCGACGAGATTGCCGAGATCGACGCGCGGATCCTCCGGCGATTTTTCCGAGCCGCCGGCGAGCACGCGCAGCGCGCGGACGACCTTGCGCTGCTTGAGCCAGCGCGGGAGCGCCCACGAAATCTTCGATTCGTCCCAGAGGCGGAGCAGCGCGTCGAGCTCGGGCGCGTCCGTCGCCGTCGCCGCGTAGGGCAGCGAAAGCAGCCCGCGGTGCGTCGCGCAGGTTTCGGAGAGCTTCGCGGCGTCGCGCAGGGCGGCGAGATTTTTCGCGCCGTCCGCGCCGAAGACGAGCGTTCCCGCGTCCGCTTCGCCGCGCACGGCGATCAGCGCCGCGACGAGGCCGCGCAATGCGCGCAGACGCTCCCGCGGGAGCGGCGCCTCGCCCGCGAAATCCGCGAGCCGCGCCGCCGAGAGAAACGCGTCCGCGCGCGCGCCGAGCTCGCGTGCCCTGTCCGCGAAGGCGCCGGCGGCGGCTTCCGCCGCGCGCTGAAATTCCATGGACCAGACGCGCGCGGCGACGCTTCCCGCGGCGCCCGAGAGCTTTTCGCCCGCGGCGTCGAAAGTCCTGCCCAGTTCCTTCGCGATGTCCTGCTTCTTGCGGCGGTTGCCTTCCGTCGCGTCCACGGGATTCTTCCAGGAAAGCTCGATCTTCGGGTCGTTCTCGCGGCAGCAGACGACGCCGATCGCCTCCGCGAACGAAAGCCCGTTTCTGCGCCTGTCGTGGAGCCCCTTCGAGATCCGCGAGAACGCGACGCGCAGCCCGCCGATTTCCGCGGCGGCGGCGAGGCGGAGTTTTTCGGGATCGTCCGCGCCGGAGGAGGCGCTTTTTTCGGCGAGCTCGAGCGCCGCCCCGAAGCTCGCGTAGGCGTCCTTGCGCGCCGCCTTTTCGGAATGCAGCTCAAGGCAGAATTCGCCGAGCCCGATGTCCTTCAGGCGCTTGAAAACGACGTTGAGCGCCGCCGCCTTTTCCGCGACGAAGAGCACCGTCTTGCCCTCGGCGAGCGCGTCCGCGACGAGGTTCGCGATCGTCTGGCTCTTGCCCGTGCCGGGCGGCCCGACGAGGATGAAATTCTTGCCCGACGCCGCCGCGCGCACCGCGGCGAGCTGCGACGAGTCCGCCGGGAGCGGGCAGAAAAGCTCGTCCGCGGCGACCTTTTCGTCGAGCGTGCGGACGTCCGGGAACGGAATCTTCGTCTCGAACGTCGTCGGCGCGTCGGCGAGCAGATGATTCACGACGCGGGAACGCCGGAGCACGTCCGCGCGCTTTTCCAGGTCGAGCCACATCTGGTATTTCGAGAACGAAAGATTCGCGAGCGCGCAGGTCTCCTCGACCGCGAAGTCGGGGCGGCTCTTCACCGCCCGGCGGAAAACGTCGAAGATCTCCCGCACGGCGACGCCCGCGCCGTCGGTCGGCAGCTCTTCGCAGAGCGCGTCGAGCCTTTCGCCGCACAGGCCGTATTCCCGGCGCAGCAGCTCCACGAGCGTGAGATTGATGCGCACGCCTTCGTCCGCCGCGCGGATTTCGGCGCGCTGCCCGCTCCGCAACGAAAGCGTCGCGGGAACGAGGAGAATCGGCGCCGCGAGCGTGCGGTTCTTTTTGTCCTTGTCGCTTTTCCAGCGCAGGAATCCGAGCGCGACGAAGAGCGTGGTCGTTCCCGTCTCTTCGAGGCTTTTGCGGGCGTTTTTGTGAATCGCCGCGAGGCGCGCCGCCGTGCGCTCGGCGGCGGTCCTGCCGGCGTTCCTGCCCGCTTTCGGCGGCGGCTCGACGATGATTTTTCCGGAGGCGAGCGCGCGCGCGACGAACGCCCTGCGCTCGGCGTCGCCCGCTTCGTCCGCGGCGGCGAAGCCCTTGATTTCCGGCGGCGAGAAGATTTTGAAGCCGCGGACCTTGCCGTCGGCGTCCGGCGCGAGCGCGTCCTCCAGCGCGTCGAGCCCCGCGTCGTGGATCCGCAGCGCCTTGCCCGAATCGAAATTCAGCAGCCTGTTCTTCAGCGAGAGGTCGAGCAGGCGCGCCTTCCAGCGCTCAATGCGCGTCTTCGCGGCGGAGACGCCGAACTCGACGTCGTCCTCGGCGTCCACGTCCGCGCCGTCCGCGTCGCTCTCGTCGTCCGCGAGCACGCCCTCGACGACCGCGGACGCGGCGGCGGGCTTTTTCGCGGCCGCGGGCGCGTCTTCGACGACGGCGTCGGCGGCGAGCGCCTTCGCGGCGCCGGGAACGGCTTCGTCCTCGATCACCTCGAAGGTCTCGACGAGCGCGGTCTCGGCGGCTTCGAGCGCGGCGGCAGGTTTCGCGGGAACGCGTTTTTCCGGCGCGGCGGCGAGCTCGCCGGGCGCGGGCAGTTCGGGAACGCCGGACGCGGCTTCGGCGGGAACGGGAGACGTTTCCGCGGGAACGATCTCGGGCACGGTTCCGAGGCTGCGGCGCTCGGGAAAATTCGGGTCAAACTTCGACATAATCGGCGATTTTCTCGGTTTTTCCCGCGCATGGCAAATCTTCAATTCGCGGTGAAGCGCGGCGGGAGCCTTCTTTTCGGCGCGAAAAAATCCGCCGCGGGAACGCGTCCGGCGGCGGATTTTTTGCGGAGAGATTTGCGCGGAAGCTTATTTTCCGGGCTTGCCGTCGAAGACGAAGACCTCGAAGGGCTTCAGCTTGAACGTGATTTCCTTGTCGAGCGGAATCGTCGCGCCGGTGATGCCCTGAAGGCTGCGCTGGCCGCTCTTGAACGCGGGCGTGAGCCGGATCGAGCCCTGCACGAACGCGGGAACGTCGAGCGCCTTGCGCAGCGTCGTCGTGAACGTCTTTTCCTCCTTGGAGGAGTTGCGGAGCGCGAGCGTGGCTTTGCTCTTGTTCCACGCGGCCCAGCCGTAAACGCTTCCGGCGTTCGCGCTCTTGTCCCACGGATTGCCGCCGACCCAATGCACGTCGTCGAACACGTCGGCGTTCCCGCGGAACCACTTGATGCACTCGGCGAGGTCGCCCCAGAGGTCGAGCTCGGTCATCAGGTCGTTGTCCACGTAGAGTTCCTGCAGGGCGCTCCCGCACGCGAACGCGCAGCGCATTTCCTTGAGGGCGCTTTCCTTGTTGCGCGGCATGCAGGCGGGCGGACCGAACTTCGTGACCATGAGCCCGTGCGTCATCAGCGAATTGATCGGGCACAGCGGCGAGCCCTGGACGAAGACTTCGTGCACGAGGCGGTCGCGGTAGGTGATCCATTTTTCGCGGTTGTCGCCGTCGCCGATCATGCCGTGGTCGTTTTCCTGGCGCCACACGGAATCGGCGATGTGGAACCAGAAGGGCGACGCCCAGGTGCCAACGGTCGTGTTGAGGAAGAGGTCGCCGCGTTTTTTGCGCAGCGCGCGCTCGACGCTGATGATGCCCTCGGCGTCTTCCTCGCTGCCGGGACCGTCCGCGTGGAACTTCGTGCTGATGCCGTCGAACTTGAAGTAGCGCATGTCGTAGTCCGCGATCATCTTCGAGCACTGACCGACGAACGCGTCGAAGTATTCCTTGTTGGAAAGCTGGAAGTTCCCGATCTGATTGTTCGGGTGATTTTTGTTCCAGAAGCCCAGGCGCTGCGCTTTGGACGAGCCGTAGCCGCCGACCGGTCCGAGCCACGCGCCCATTCCCGCGCCCTGCTTGCGCGCGGCGGCGTCGATTTTCTTGAAGCCGTTCGGGAAGCCGACGTGGAATCCCCACAGCGAATTGAAGTCGTCCCAGCCGTCGTCCCAGACGAACGCGTCGATTCCGACTTTATATTTCTTGAAAAGATTTTTGTCCCAAGCGGCGACGACGTCGAGGCACTGCTGCTCGTTCATGCGCTTCTTCGGATCGGGGAAGTCGTTGCGGTTGATGTTGAGCTCGTACCACGAATTGTAGTGCACGAACGGGCGCCACGGCATCACGCGCTCGCGCTCGTTGTAGGCGAGGAACGAGCGGCGCTCCTGCCCGAGAACGAGCGAGCCGACGACGGCGGAGACTTCCCACACGTCGCCCTTCTTCAGCGTCGTCTTGCGCGACCACGTTCCCGTCATCTTGTCGCCGGAGACTTCGTTCTTGCCCATCGGCGTTTCGAGCGCGGCGAAGGCGTTCTTCGTCACGACGGGCGATCCGCGCGTGTTGCCGAGCACCTTCGCGCCCTTCATCGTGAGCGCGAGCGGCACGATCGCCGTCATCGGCGTGTCCTTTTTCGCGGAAATCCTGAGCTCCTGGCGGACGTAGTGCGAACCGTCGCGCAGCACGGCGCGCCATTCGACGACGAGGTCGCCCTTGGTGAACTTGCCTTCGAGCGCCTGGCCGGGAAGGCGCTCGGAGAGCTTCAGCGCCTTCGGGTCGCCCTTGAGCGCGACTTTCTTGATGCCGCCGCAGCTCATCTTGGACGCGGGAACGCTTTCGCCGTTCCCGAGCACGATTTCAAAAAGTTCCGACGCGGACGCGACTTTCTTCCCGTCGATCTTGACCGCGAAGCCTTTGCTCGGCGAGAACTGGGCTTCGACGATCTTGTTGCCGTTGGCGAGCGTCGTCGAACCTCTGGCTACGGCGACGTCGGGCTGTTTTTCGGAGGGATAAATCACTTCCGCGTTCAGCAGCGGGAGCGCCGCCGCAAGAAGCGAAAGGGTGAGGAGCAATTTTTTCAGGGATTTCATAGACTGTCCGAAACGCTAAGCGAAACGGCGCTTTTCCGCAACGGGAAAGAAGGGAGGAACGGATGAGGGATGGTGAATAGTGGATAATGAATAATGGGTGAGGGATGAGAGGTGAGAGAAATTACACCTTACACGTTACACCTTAAACCCTACACCATAAACAGCGGCGCAACCGCTCCTGGCTCAGCCGCTTTAAGCTTTCAGAAACACTTTCGCGCGGGCGCAGAGCCAGAGAATCAGAAAGAGCACGAGCGCGTTCCCGCAGGCGACGAGCGCCTCGAACGCCGCCGGCTCCGTGAACTGCGCGAGCCCGCGCAGCAGCGGCCGCGAGACGCCGTCGAAGCTCACCAGCCCGACTTCCGGCGAGAGCATGTACGCGAGCACGGAGTTCATGCCGACGAGCTTCAGCCAGCCGCTCCCGCGCTTGAGGCCCGCCCAGTCCATCACGCCGAAGAACGCCGCCATCAGCAGCATGCCGTAGCCGCTCGTCACGAGCACCATCGAGCTCGTCCAGATCGTCTTTATGACGGGCGCGACGCCGCAGAAATCCAGGATCCAGCCCGCGCACGCGAGCGCCGCGCCCGTTCCCGCGAGCGCGAAGAACTTCCGCGCGGGCGAGAGCGCGGTGTTTTTCAGCAGCGCGCCCGTGAACACGCCGCTCGCGACCGTGGCGACGAAATTCAGCGACGGAAAAATCCACGCGTAGTGATACCACGGCGCGAAGACGACGCTCCCGTCCTCGGCGACGCGCGCGCCGTCCGTCCAGCGGCCGAGCAGAAATTCGTCGATGCGCTCGGGCAGATTCGTGTCCGGATTCCAGTCGCCGAAAATCGCGCACGCGAGCCACGAGACGAAGAGCAGCGCTCCCGCGACGGCGATCTGCGCGCGCATCCGGCAGTGCAGAAAAAGCAGCGCCGCGCCCGCGTAGCCGATCGCGATCGCCTGAAGCGTGTTCGAAAGCGGCTTGAACGTCGCCGCGTCGAACGCGAGCAGATTTCCCTGCGCGGCCGCGCCGAGCAGCCAGAGCACGAGCACGCGCTTCGCGATGCGCAGATGCGCGCGCCGCATCGGCTGCGCGGGAACGCCGTCCGCGCCGGCGCGGAATTTCGCCATCGCGAACGGAATCGACACGCCCGCCATGAACAGGAAGAGCGGCATCACCATGTCCCAGCAGTTGAAGCCGCGCCAGGCGACGTGCGAAAACGCGTCCGCGAGCGGCTCCGGCAGCAGCCCGCCGCGCGTCATCACGTGCATGACGGGGCCGAGCATCGTCAGCGCGAAGAGGTCGAAGCCCCTCAGCGCGTCGAGCGAATCGAGGCGCGGAGCCTTGGCGGCGGGAACGGTCGTTTCTGCGGAATCGGACATGCCGTGAAGTGAAAGGCGGAAACCGGAAAATGGAAAGCGGAAAATGCCGCGGGAACGCGCGCGGCGGGAACGCGAAATTCGTTTGAGAAATTTTCCTTTTCCTGCAAAATGCCTCCCCCGTTGCCGAAGTGGCGGAATGGTAGACGCTGCGGACTTAAAATCCGCTGCCTTCGGGCGTGCGGGTTCGAGCCCCGCCTTCGGCACCAGAAAAATTCAAAAAAAAACATGCTCCAGACAACTGCAACGACGCGAGTCCGCTTTTCCGAAACCGACGCCATGGGCGTCGTCTATCACGCCAATTATCTGCCGTGGTGCGAGGTCGCGCGCACGCAGCTGCTCGCGGAAGTCGGGCTGCCCTACGCCCGCCTGCAGGATCTCGGATTTCTGCTGCCCGTGCTGGAGATCAATCTGAAATACCGCGCGCCCGCGCGCTTCGGCGACCTCGTTTCCGTGCGCGCCCGCATGGAGGAAATGCCGCGCGTGCGCATCCGCATCGACTACGAGATCTTCCGCGGAGACGGCGAGCTCATCACGACCGGGCATTCCCTGCACGCGTTCATGAACCGCGAGGGCGTCGCCGTCAAGCCGCCGACGTTCTTCCTCGAAAAGCTGCAGGCGGCGTTCGACGCGCGCGAAGGAGGCGCTCCGCGATGATTCCCCCGCCGAGAGAACATCGGGAAATCCGCCGCCCGGAATTCGTCGCCGACGCCCGGCTCTCCGCCGCGCAGAACGAAAAGCGGCGCCTGCGCCAGCGCCATCTCGCGCTGCGCGACGAAATCAACGGTCCGGAGGCGCTGACGCTCTCCGGCTTCGTCCGCAACGAGCTGCGCGCGAGCGAAATCTTCCAGCGCGCGGAATGCCTCTCGAGCTACATCTCCATCCGCAGCGAAGTCGGCAACCACGGCGGCATTCTGCGCTCGATCGAGGCGGGGAAAATCACCTGCGTGCCCAAGGTCTTCGGTAAGGAGCTGCGCCTGTTCCGCATCCGCAACATGGCGGAGGACCTCGCGCCGGGCACGTTCGGCGTGCTCGAGCCGCTCCCGCACTGCGAGGAGATTCCCGTCGAAGTCCCGACGCTGCACATCATTCCCGGCGTCGTCTTCGATCTGCACGGCAACCGCATCGGCTACGGCAAAGGCTATTACGACCGCTTCCTGCGCCGCGTGCCGCCGAGCGCGATCACGGTCGGGCTCGCGTTCGACTGCCAGGTCGTCGATTCCGTTCCCGCGGAGCCGACGGACGTCCCGCTGAAGTACCTGATCACGCCGGAACGCGGCTGGATCAGATGCAGCTGACGGCGTTCCCGCCGGCGAAAATTCCCCGGAGACGCCCGAAAGATTTTGCAATCCACGCGTTCTCGTGTAGCTTCGCGGGCATGGCGAAATATCTTTTTCTCGAATATCCGAAATGCTCGACCTGCCGCAAGGCGCGGGCGTTTCTCGAAACGAACGGCGTCGATTTCGAGGCGCGCCACATCGTCGAAAATCCGCCGACGGCGGACGAGCTTCGCGCGTGGATCGCGCGCGCCGGCGTTCCCGCACGCAAGTGCTTCAACACGTCCGGCCTCCGCTACAAGGCGCTCGCGCTCAAGGAAAAACTGCCCGCGATGAGCGAGGAGGAGCAGATCGCCCTGCTCGCTTCGGACGGCATGCTCGTGAAACGCCCCGTGCTCGTTTCCGCGGACGCGGCGCGATTCGGGTTCCGAAACTGGGAGACGCTCCCGGAAGCCGCGCGATGACGCCGCTCCCGTTCGCCCGACTCCGCGCGTGGGACGACGCCTCCGCGGACACGCGCGCCTTCCGCGAAATCTTCGACGCCGCGTTCCCGGAAGAAGAAAGGCGGACGGACGCGGACTGGCCCGCCGCGCTCGCCGACCCGCTCTGCAACGCGCGGCTCTACCGCGCCGACGGAGACGCGCGCGCGATTCTCGTTTTCTGGGACTTCGGCCGCTGCCGCTACGTCGAATACTTCGCGCTCGCGCCGGAAGCGCGCGGCGGCGGGCTCGGCAGCCGACTGCTGCGAGAATTTCTCGCGGAAAGCGCCGTTCCCGTCGTGCTCGAAATCGAGCCGCCGGAAGACGAGACGACGACGCGCCGCCTGCGTTTTTACGAGCGGCTCGGCTTCGCGCGCGACGCGCGGGAGCACTTCCACCCGCCGTACCGCGCGGGCTTCGGACGCCAACGGCTCGTCGTGCTCAACAGCGGCGGGAAACCGCTTGCCGCCGACGCGCGGGAACGCTTCGAACGCGAGCTCGAGACGCGCGCGATGCGCGGCGTTCCCGCGGCGAAAACGCGCTGAAAAGCGCCGCCCCGCGCGCCGCGAATAAATGAGACATTGCAACCCACAGAATTGGCACGGGGGGTGCAACAGGGAGGGGCATTATGGATTTCAATAAATTTACCGAAAAAAGCCGAGAGGCGATTCAAGGGGCGCAGACCCTGATGACCGAGCGCGGGAACCCGATGCTCGAAACCTGGCACGTGCTCGCCGCGCTGCTCGCGCAGGACGGCGGGATCGTGCCCGCGCTGCTCGCGAAGATGAAGCTCGACGCGGCGGGATTCCGCGGGAACGTCGAACGCGAGCTCGACCGCCTGCCGCGCGTCAGCGGCGGAGGGAACGTGCAGGAAGGCGCCGCCTCGGGAACGGTCCGGCAGGTGCTGGGCAAGTCGCTCGAGGAGGCTCGCGCGCTGGGCGACGACTTCGTGAGCACGGAACACCTCTTCCTCGCGCTCATCTCCGCCGCCCCGGAAATGAAGGGCGTGTTCAAGGCGTTCGGCGTGTCGCGCGAGAGCGTGCTCGCCGCGCTGAAGGAGCTGCGCGGGAACCAGCGCGTGACGACGGACAACCCCGAGGCGACCTACGACGCGCTCGGCAAGTACGGCGTCGATCTCGTCGATCTCGCGCGCAAGGGCAAGCTCGATCCCGTGATCGGGCGCGACGAGGAGATCCGCCGCGTCATCCGCATTCTTTCCCGCAAGACGAAGAACAATCCCGTGCTCATCGGCGAGCCCGGCGTCGGCAAGACGGCGATCGTCGAAGGGCTCGCGCAGCGCATCGTGCGCGGCGACGTTCCCGAAGGCCTGCGCGACAAGACCGTGTTTTCGCTCGACATGGGCTCGCTGCTCGCGGGCGCGAAATACCGCGGCGAGTTCGAAGAGCGCCTCAAGGCCGTGCTCACGGAAATCAAAAAATCCGACGGGCGCATTCTGCTCTTCATCGACGAGCTGCACACGCTCGTCGGCGCGGGCAAGACCGACGGCGCGATGGACGCGGGCAACATGCTCAAGCCCATGCTCGCGCGCGGCGAACTGCACTGCATCGGCGCGACGACGCTCGAGGAGCACCGCAAATACATCGAAAAGGACGCCGCGCTCGAACGCCGTTTCCAAAGCGTGCTCGTGGAGCCGCCGAGCGTCGAGGACACGATCTCCATTCTGCGCGGCCTGCGGGAACGCTTCGAGGTGCACCACGGCGTGCGCATCATGGACGGCGCGATCGTCGAGGCCGCCGTGCTTTCCGACCGCTACATTTCCGGCCGTTTCCTGCCCGACAAGGCGATCGACCTCGTGGACGAGGCGTGCGCGCAGATCCGCACCGAAATGGATTCGATGCCGGAAGAGCTCGACACGCTTTCGCGCCGCGTCATGCAGCTCGAAATCGAGGAGACCGCGCTGAAGAAGGAGACGGACGACGCGTCGAAGCTCCGGCTCGAAGCGCTGCGCAAGGAACTCGCCGAGGCGCGTTCCGAGGCGACCGCCCTGCGCGCGCGCTGGGAGGCGGAAAAGGACAGCGTCGGCAAGGTGCAGAAGCTCCGCGCCGAACTCGAAGCCGCGCGCCGCGACGCCGAAGTCGCCGAGCGTAAGGGCGATCTCGGCAAGGCGAGCGAACTGCGCTACGGGAAGATTCCGCAGCTGCAGAACGAGCTGAAGAAATTCGAAAAAATCGCCGAAGAAAAATCCGGCGGGAACGACAAGCTCTTCCGCGAAGCCGTTTCGCCGGACGAAATCGCCGAGGTCGTCGCGCGCTGGACGGGCATTCCCGCGACGAAGCTGCTCGAGGGCGAAAAACGCAAGCTGCTCGGCCTGCAGAGCGAGCTCGCGAAGCAGGTCGTCGGGCAGGAAGAGCCCGTGCGCCTCGTCTCCGAGGCGATTCTGCGTTCCCGCGCGGGCGTGCAGGATCCGCGGCGCCCGGTCGGTTCGTTCCTGTTCCTCGGACCGACGGGCGTGGGCAAGACGGAGCTCGCGAAGTCGCTCGCGCGCCAACTCTTCGACAGCGAGGACGCGATGATCCGCATCGACATGTCCGAGTACATGGAAAAGCATTCCGTGTCGCGGCTCGTCGGCGCGCCTCCGGGCTACGTCGGATTCGAGGAGGGCGGCCAGCTCACCGAGGCGATCCGCCGCAAGCCGTATTCCGTCGTGCTGCTCGACGAAATCGAAAAGGCGCACCCGGACGTGTTCAACATCCTTCTGCAGATTCTGGACGACGGCCGCCTGACCGACGGCCAGGGACGCACCGTCGACTGCCGCAACGCCGTGTTCATCCTCACGTCGAACATCGGATCGCGCTTCCTCGTCGAAGGCGTGACGGGCGACGAGATTCCCGACAAGGTGCGCGAACAGGTCATGGCCGAGCTGCGCGCGGGCTTCCGTCCGGAATTTCTGAACCGCATCGACGACATCGTGCTGTTCCGTCCGCTCGGGCTGAAGCAGATTTCCGCGATCGTCGATCTGCTCGTCGCCTCGCTGAACCGCCGGCTCGAAGACCACCGCATCACCGTGACGCTGGACAAGTCCGCGCACGAATGGATCGCGGAAAACGGCTACGATCCCGTTTACGGCGCGCGCCCGCTGCGGCGCTTCATCCAGAAGGAAATCGAGACTCCGCTCGCGAAGGAAATCATCGAAGGCAAGATCGCCGACGGGAACACGGTGAAGTTCACCAAGCCCAAAGGCGACGCGCCCGGCCTGAAGATCAAGGTCGAGAACGGAAAATGAGAAGAAGAGCTTAAAGCTTAAAGGGTTAAAGCTTAAAGGGAAGTCCGTTCGGACGGATTCGGAGGGCAAGCGGGAACGCTTGCCCTCCTGTGAAATTCGCGTTCCCGAAAAAGAAAATCTCTGAAAATCCCCGCAATCCCTGTTTTTCGCTTTTTGCGCCTCGGCGGGAATGGATTTCGGCGAGAAATAAATGTCGCGTTCCCGCGCGGGAACGCGTATTTTTTGCGCTTCCATTTTTTATCGATCTGAAGTTATGAGCGAAGCACAGAAAAACTCCCTCGCCGACATCTCGCACGACCTTTTCGCCGTGCGCTCGGAAAAGCTGAATCAGCTCCGCGCCGCGGGCGAAGATCCCTTCCGCGCCAACTGGGCGCAGACGCACACCTCCGCCGACTGCGCCGAGCTGATGCGCCCCGCGATCGAGGCCGCCAAGGCCGCGGGAACGGACGTGCACGAGATTCCCTCCTCGGCGGAGGAAGTCTCCGTCGCCGGGCGCGTGATCGCGATCCGCGTCATGGGCAAGGCGAGCTTCATGAAGCTGCTCGACCGCGACGGCGTGCAGCAGGTCTATCTCACGCGCGACATTCTCGGCGAAGACCGCTACAACAAGCATTTCAAGAAGATGATCGACATCGGCGACTTCGTCGGCGTGCGCGGCGAGCTCTTCGTGACGAAGACCGGCGAAGTGACCGTGCGCGCGCGCGCCTACGGGCTCGTCGCCAAGGCGCTCCGCCCGCTCCCGGAAAAGTGGCACGGCATCACGGACGAGGAGCAGGTTTCGCGTCAGCGCTACCTCGACCTCATCGCGAATCCGGAGTCGAAGAAACGCCTGCTTGACCGTTCGCGCATCATCGCCGAAATCCGCAAGTTCCTCTGGGAGCGCGACTTCGTCGAGGTCGAGACGCCCGCGCTGCACCCGATCGCGGGCGGCGCGGCGGCGCGGCCGTTCGTCACGCACTTCAACGCGCTGGACTGCGAATTTTATCTGCGCATCGCGCTCGAGCTGCACCTGAAGCGTTGCCTCGTCGGCGGCATCGAGCGCGTGTTCGAGATCGGCCGCGTCTTCCGCAACGAAGGCATGGACCGCCGCCACAACCCGGAATTCACGATGATGGAAATCTATCAGGCGTATTCCGACTACGAAGGCATGATGACGCTCATCCGCGAGATGATTCAGCACCTCTGCAGAACCGTCGTCGGCACGACGACGATCACGCGCTACGACGGGCAGGTCATCGAGCTCGGCGGCGAATGGCGCGTCGCCGACTACAAGGATCTCGTGCGGGAACGCACGGGCCGCGCCGACTGGTTCGAGCTTTCCAAGGCGGAAAAAATCGCCGAATGCCGCCGCATGGCGGACGAAATCCGTTCCCGCGCGCAGGCCGAGGCGGAGGCGCGCGGCGAAGAGCTCCGCAACAAAGACCTCATGGTGCCCGACCCGCGCGAGGACTGGGAGGACTACGAAGTCACCAACGAAGTTTACGGCAAGCTCATCGAGCCGAATCTGATTCAGCCGACCTTCGTCACGCACATCATGAAGGAGCTCTGCCCGCTCGCGAAGATCAACGAAAAGGATCCTAGCGTCATCGACGTCTTCGAGCTCTGCATCAACGGGCAGGAAATCGCGCCCGCGTATTCCGAGCAGAACGACCCGATCACGCAGCGCCGCATGTTCGAGCTGCAGGCGGGCGAGGAAATCCAGAAAATCGACCAGGACTTCCTCGTCGCGATGGAGCACGGCATGCCGCCGGCGGGCGGAATGGGCGTCGGCATCGACCGCCTCTGCATGCTCCTCACGGGCTGCGCGAACATCCGCGAAACGATTCTGTTCCCGACGCTGAAGCCGGACTACGTCTCCGGCCCGCAGAAGAAGGAGGCCTGAGCCGCGCGTTTTTCCCGAAGGCGCCGACGGAGAGAACTTTCGACACGGCTCTCCGCCGGCGCTTCGACTTTTTCCGTCCTTCCTCGTTTTCCCTTTTTCAATTTTCTCCATGCCCTGGTCCGTCTATTTGGCTTTGAAACAGCTTTTCCCGCCGGGAAAACGCTTTCCGGCGTTCGCGCTCGTCTCCATCGTCGGCGTGGCAATCGGCGTCTGCTCGCTGCTCGTCGTGCAGACCGTGATGAACGGCTACGCGCGGGAACACCGCGAAAACATTCAGCGCATGTACGGCCACGTGATCGTGCGCAACATCGACGACGGCTTCATTTCCGACTACCGCGCGGTCGCGGAAAAGCTCGAGCGCGTGCCCGGCGTCGTCGCGGCGGCGCCCTACGCCGAGGGGCAGGTCATGGTGAAGAACGGCGACACGCCCGCCCTGCCTTTCGTGCGCGGCATCGACCTGGAGCAGGAGGACAAGGTCATTCCCGTGCGCAGGAACATCGTCGCGGGAACGCTCGACGCGCTCGACGACGACCGCGTCGTCCTCGGCAGCGAGCTCGCGCGCCAGCTGCGCGTCCGCTTCACGCGCGGCTACGAGACGGCCGACGGCAAGCGCGTTCCCGCGCGCGTCCTTCCCGGACAGGTGCTCGAAATCTATTCGCCGACGATGATTTCCGACCTGCAGCGCGAGGAAGTTCCGCTGCCGGTCGAGCTCGAAGTCTGCGGCATCTTTGAATCTGGCTACCGCCCGGCGGACGAAAGCACGATCATCGTTTCGCTGCGCCGCATGCAGGAGCTCTACGGGCTGGGCAAAAGCGTGCACGGCATCCGCCTCCGCGTCGCCGACGCCGAAGGCGCGACGGCGATGCTGCCCGCCGTCAACGCGGCGCTCCCGCGCGGGCTGCGCGCGTTCTCGTGGATGTCCGTCAACTGGAATTTTCTTCAGGCGGTGCAGTTCGAAAAGACGATGCTGTTCTTTCTGATGTTCATCATCACGCTCGTCGCGTCGTTCTCGATCGCGAGCACGCTGTTTTCGGCGGTCGTGAAGCGTTCCCGCGAAATCGGCATTCTCGGCGCGCTCGGCGGGCGCCCGCGGCAGATTCTGACGATCTTCGCCGCGCAGGGGCTCTTCGTCGGCGCGATCGGCTACGGCTTCGGCTGCCTGCTGACGTTCGCTATCGTCGCCGGGCGCGACCGCATCGTCGCCTTCATCAATTCGATTTTCGGCGACGGCGAAATGATCCAGACGCAGTACATGTTCTCGCAGATTCCGGTGCACTACAGCGCGGCGGACTTCGTCATCGCGGCGGCGTTCACGCTGGCGACGACGACGGTCGCCGGGCTCATTCCCGCGATCTGGGCAGCGCGCAGAAAACCCGCCGAAGCCATGAGGGAAAGCTGAGGCGCGGGAACGCGAGTCCTTCCCTCGCCCGAAAACGGAACCACGAATGAACACGAAAGAACACGAAAAAGAAAAAATCATTTTTCGCGATGAAGTTTACGCGATCGTGGGCTGCGCCATGCGCGTCCAGCGCGCGCTCGGTCCCGGACTCCTCGAAAAGCCCTATGAAAACGCGCTCACGGTGGAGCTCTCGGAAGCGAAGATTCCGTTCGAACAGCAGAAACGCATTCAGATTTTTTACAAAAAAAGACTCGTCGGCGATTATTACGCGGACCTGATCGCTCACGGGAAAATCATCATCGAACTGAAGACCGTCGAGCGGATCACCAACGTCGAACGCGCGCAGACGCTCAATTACATGCGCCTTGCACAATGCCCCGTCGGCCTCATCTTCAATTTCAAAAAAACGATTCTGGAATGGGAACGGCTCGTGCTCTGAAAAAATTCGAGTTCGTTCGTGTTCATTCGTGGTTTCAATAAAATTTCATACGACATGGAAAAATCGCCCGTCCTCGCAGCCAACGCCATCAGAAAATCCTTCGCTTCCCCCGCGGGAACGATCGACGTCCTCAGGGGCGTCGATCTCGCCGTCGCCGCGGGCGAACGCGTCTCCGTCCGCGGCGAAAGCGGCGCGGGAAAAACCACGCTGCTGCAGATTCTCGGCGGCCTCGACGCGCCCGACTCCGGAGAGCTCTTCTGGAACGGAGAGCGCATCACCGGCCGCGGGAACGCCTTTCTCGCCAGGGCGCGCACGAAGCTCATCGGCTACGTGTTCCAGTTCTTCCACCTCGTCCCCGAGCTCACCGCGCTCGAAAACGTGCTGCTCGCCGCGCGCATCGCGGGAACGCCCGTGCGCGCCGCGCGGGAACAGGCGCGGGAACTGCTCGCGCGCGTCGGGCTCGGCGAGCGCGTCGGCCACCTCCCGGCAAAGCTCTCCGGCGGCGAATGCCAGCGCGTCGCGATCGCGCGCGCGCTCGTCAACCGCCCGCCGCTGATTCTCGCGGACGAGCCGACCGGCAATCTCGACGAACGCACGGGCGAATCCGTCATGAGCCTGCTGCTCGACGTCTGCCGCGAGCGCGACGCCGCGCTCTTCCTCGTCACGCACAATCTCGAGTTCGCCGACCGCGCCGACCGCCGCCTCGTTCTCCGCCGCGGCGTGCTCGAAGAGCTGAGCTGACGAGAGAGGTTAAGAGGTTAATGAGGTTAGGAAGGTTATGAGGCTGATCTCCTTCCGTTCCTTTTTCCCGTTGCCGCCGCGCCGCGGGAACGCATAGACTCCGCACATCATGAGCAAAAAATCTCCGAAAAATTCTTCCGAAAAACCTTTTGAAATTCCCGCGTTCCTGCGCGAGCTCCTCGAAGCGAAGGCGCCCACCGGGCACGAGTTCGAGGCGCAGGCCGTCTGCGACAGATACATGAAGAACGTCGCCGACGAATACCGCGGGGACGTCCTCGGCAACCGCATCGCCACGCTCAACCCGAAGGCGAAGACCTCCGTCATGTTCGCCGGGCACATCGACGAGCTCGGCCTACAGATTTCCTACGCGGACGACAAGGGCTTCCTCTATTTCAACCTGCTCGGCGGGCACGATCTCGTGATGCCCAGCGGCCGCCGCGTGCTCATTCTGACGAAGAACGGCGTCGTGCGCGGCGTCGTCGGCAAGCGCGCCGTGCACCTGATGAGCGCCTCGGAGCGCACGAAGGTGCCCGAGGTTCACGAAATGTGGATCGACATCGGCGCGCGCTCCCGCGAGGAGGCGCTCGCGCGCGTCGCGATCGGTGATCCCGCGGTTTACGACGAGACCGTCGAGCTGCTGAACGGCTCGATCGCCGCCGCGCGCGCGTTCGACGACCGCGCCGGCTGCTACATCGCGATGGAGGCGGCACGCCGCCTCGCGAAGGAAAAGAAGCTCGCCGTGCGCGTGGACGCCGTCGCGACCACGCAGGAGGAAATCGGCACGCGCGGCGCGCAGACCGCCGCGCAGGGGCTGAACCCGACCGTCGGCGTCGCAATCGACGTCACGCACGCCACCGATCACCCCGACGCGGACAACCGCAAGTTCGGGCGCATGACGCTTTCCGGCGGTCCCGCGATCTGCCGCGGGCCGAACATCAACCCGCTCGTCTTCGACAAGCTCGTCGCCGCCGCGGAAAAGGCCGGCGTGCCGTATCAGGTCGAGGCGGATCCGCGCCCGACGGGAACGGACGCGCGCGTCATTCAGATGGCGAACGCGGGCGTCGCGGCGGGGCTGATCTCCGTGCCGCTGCGCTACATGCACACGCCGGGCGAAGTCGTCGATCTCGCCGTCGTCGAGCAGTGCGTGAAACTCCTCGTCGAGTTCACGAAATCCGTCGGCGCGGACGAAACGTTCGCGTGGTGAAATCTCCCGCCACCATGCCGGAAGGAATCAAAGTCCAAAAGATGTTCGCGGGCATCGCGAAGCGCTACGACCTCGCGAACGTCCTGCTCAGCGGCGGCGCGTGCCGCTGGTGGGCGCGGCGGCTCGTGAAGCTCGTCGCGCGGGAACGCCCGCGGGAAATCGCCGACCTCGCGACCGGCAGCGGCGATGTCGCCTTCGCCCTGCGCCGCGCCCTGCCCGACGCCGAAATCCGCGCCTACGACTTCTGCGAGGCGATGCTCGACGTCGCGCGGGAACGCGCCGCCCGCCGACGCGAAAAGAACGCGGCGGAAAAGCCCGTCTCCTTCGCGTTCGGCGACTGCATGAACCTGCCGCTCGCGGACGCGTCGGTCGACGCGCTCACGATCGCCTACGGCGTACGCAACTTCGAAGACCGCGCGCGCGGGCTCCGCGAGCTGCGGCGCGTCCTGCGCCCGGGCGGCGCGGCGTTCATCCTCGAATTCACGCAGCCGGCGACGCTTTTCCGCCCGTTCTACTATCTTTACCTCAAGCTCGCGCTCCCGCTCATCGCGTGGGCGATCACGGGCGACCGCAAGGCGTACGACTATCTCGCGGGCTCGATCGAAGCGTTCCCGCCGAAGGAAGGACTCTCGGCGGAGCTCCGCGCCGCGGGCTTTTCGGACGTGCGCGCGCTCGGCATGACGTTTTCCGTCGTCGCCGTCCACATCGCCCGCAGGTGACGCGGGAACGCGCCGCGCGTCAGCGGTTTTCGCGCAGCGCGAAAATCAGGAAAATCGCGGGAACGAAGAGAAAGGCGCAGACGCACGCGGCGAGCGCGGCGATTCCCCCGACATCGAAAAACAGGCACGGAATCCCGCAGAGAAAAACGAGCATCGCCGCGCCCAGCGCAAAGGTCGCCAGGCGCCGCAGCGTTTCGGAAAGGCGCGTCGGCGCAACGTTCGTGTTTTTGAACATAGAGCGCGCCATTAAATCCTTTTTTCGCGCGCGCGCAACGAGGAAAAGCGTTCCCGCACGGGCGCGCGACGCGCGCGGCAGGTGATGAAGTGATGGCGGTTATGAGGTGATGAAGTTCTTTGCGCTCGGCTTCGCCGAGAGGAGCTTAAAAGCTGAAGAGTTTAAAAGTTGAAAAGAAAATTTTCCGTTAAGCTTTTAATCTTTTAAGCTCTTAAGCTCTACTCAACCTTCATAACTCCATAACCTCATCACTTCATCACCTGCGCTGTGCGCCTTCACGCCGCGTCGGGATCGGTGAGGACTTCGACGAGGACGGGACCGGGCGTCGCGAACGCGCGGGCGAGATCCTCGCGCAGCGTCGCGGGATCGGAGACGCGCACGCCGGCGCTCCCGCAGAGCTTCGCGAACTCCGCCAGATTCGGGTTGTGCAGGCGCGTCTCCCACACGCTCACGCGCGCGTTGCGCTGTTCGAGCGAAATCTTCGCCAGCTCGGAATTGTTGAATACGACGCATTTCACGTCCATGCCGCAGCGCACGACCGTCGTCCACTCGGCGAGATACTGCCCCAGCCCGCCGTCGCCCACGACGGCGACGACCGGGCGCCTGCCGAGCGCGGCGTTGTCCCGCGTCGCGCACCACGCGCCGATCGCCGCGGGCAGCCCCACGCCGATCGAGCCGAGGTAGAACGACAGCAGCGCGCGCTGATTCTTCGCCTCGAAATATCTGCCGAACGCGTAGGCGACGTTCCCGACGTCCACGGAGACGACGGCGTTTTCGGGAACGCATTCCGACAGCGCGGCGCAGACGGCGGCGGGAGCGATTTTCCCCGGCGCGCTCCGCTCGGCGCGGCGGCATTTCTCGGCGCGCCACTCCGCCCAGAGCGCGGCGACGCGTTCCCGCGGATCCTCCGCCGCGACGTTCCCGCGCAGCAGGCGCGTCAGCTCCGGAAGCGTCTCCGAAAGCTCGCCGAGCACGCCGCAGTCGATCTTGCGCAGGCGGCCGAGCGCGGCGGGATCGCGGTCGATCTGCACGGTCGGCTTGCCCTTCGCGATTTCGGAGTGATTGCTGAAGGAGACGCCGAGCCCGACGACGCAGTCGCTCTCCGCCATCATCTTCGCGGAGACGAGCGTGCCGCTGCGCCCGACGACGCCGCAAGCGAGCGGGAACGCGTCGGACACGAAGCCCTTGGCGCGATACGTCGTCGCGACGGCGGCGTTCACCGCCTCCGCGAACGCGAGCGCCTCGGCGACCGCGTGGCGGCAGCCTTCCCCGACGACGACGAACGGACGCTTCGCGCGGGAAATCAGCGCGACCGCCTCGGCGAGAGCGGCGTCGGACGCGCGCGTCGCCGTGCCGTTGAAGATTTCGCCCGCGGGCGTTCCCGCGGGAGCGTCGGGCGCGACGGGCACGTTCTGCACGTCGTCGGGCAGCACAATCTGCGCGACCGAGCGCGTCAGAATCGCGTGCCGTGCGGCGCGCGCAGCGACCGCGGCGAAATCGGACGAAGCCGTCGCCGTCTGCTGCAGGCTCGCGGCGGCGCCGAGCGCGCGCACGAGATCGATTTCCTGAAAAGCGTTGCGCCCGAGCTCGCGGCTCGGCACCTGCCCCGTGAGCGCGATCGCGGGAGCGCGGTCGAGCGCGGCGTCCGCGAGGCCCGTGAGGAGATTCGTCGCGCCCGGCCCGGCGATCGTCAGGCACGCGGCGGGCATGCCCGTGAGCTTGCCGTAGGCCGCCGCCGCGAACGCCGCCGCGCCCTCGTGGCGGATGCTCACGAACTCCATTTCGCCGCGCTCGGCGCAGCGGCGGATCGCGTCCGCCATGCCGAGATTCGAGTGCCCAACCATGCCGAACACGCGCCGCACGCCGAAGTTGCGCAGCGTCTCCGCGATCAGGTCGGACGCCGTGCGCTTCGCTTCCGCCGTTCCCGCGGGAACGGGCTCCGCGGCGGCGGCGACCTTTTCCGCCGGAGCTTCCGCCGCCTCGGGAACGGGCGCGAACATGTCCTTGCCCACGCCGCAGATCGGGCACGCCCAGCCTTCCGGCAGCTCGCCCCAAGCCTTGTTTTCCTTTTCTTCGTCATAGACGAAACCGCAAACGCCGCACTTGTATTTCATACGAAAATAAAACCATTCCAAATCGTCCCGCGCAACGCCTTTTTCCGACGCGGAGACACGGAGGAACGGAGAAACAGAGGTCTGCGGGAACGCGATTCTTCAAACGCAAAGAACGCAAAGATTTTTACTGGAAGTCTCAGAAGTCGATAGAAGTTTTCTTTTTGGGAAAAACCGGAAAGGCGCAGAAGAGAAAAAAGACTTTTTCTTTGTCCGGCTTCGCGGGAACGGAAAGGAGGGTAAGCGTCTCGCTTGCCCGCCGAATCCGCAGACACAAATTTTTTCCCGCAGATGACGCGGATTTCCGCGGATTTTTTGATTTCGCGAATCGCGTCTTCACGCGAACATCGACGCGCTTTCCGCGCTTTCCGGTCCGCGTTTCCGTCGCGCGGCGCGCGCGTCCGCCAGCTGCTTCAGCGCGCGGGCGCGTCCTTCCGGCGTTTCCATGTCGTTGCGCGTTCCTTTCGGCATCTTCATCCATGCGGGATTGTAGAAAATGCCGCGTTCCCGCAGTTTTTCCGCGAGCAGAAGCCTCATGAACTCCGAAACGCTCTTCTCCGTCTCCTGGGCAAGCTGTGACGCCAGAGCGAAAAGCTCCGGGTTCATCAGCACGGTGACTCGTTTCGGTTTCAACATCTGTAGAGAATTGAACGGACGCGTTTTTCTCCCTTCAAGGCAAGAGCCTTTCCGCAACGAAAATATCCTTGACCAAGTGATAATTATGACAGTAATATCTCGGCTAAAATTTAACCTCGTTACCATAAACTTCATGAAAAACATCATCGCAATCACATCACTCCTCGCCGCGGGAACGCTCCTCGCGAACGCGGCGACGGCTGTTCAAAACGAAGACAGCGGATGGACGCTTTCCGGCTCCGGCGCGGAAGTGAACTCGCTCTTCTCCGAGATTCTCGCGGGCTCCGACTATCAGGTCGGCGACGCGTTCTCAATTGACTTCAAGGTCACGAGCTCGACGTTCGACGGATATACGTCCGGCTCGGTCGCGACGCTGGCGGACAGCTACTATCTCTTTTCGCAGGCGGGAAGCTACCTCGGACTTTCAGCCTCGACCTCCAATCTTAGGAACGCCTCCAATGTGGATCCGGGAGCCAAAGCCGCCACATCCACCGACACGACGAACCTTCTTCACACGATTACGACCAACAGCGGCGAACTCGCCTATGGTTGGGTTTCGCTGAACACTGCGGGAACCGGTAGCAATGCCTCTGGACTCATCAATACGCAGATTTCCATCAGTACGGACGGAGCGAACTCCGTCATCCTGCTGAATTTCTCCAATGCTTCCGTGTACGACACGAAGATCGAGCTCGTCGGGACGGTTCTCGACGCGACGAAATTCGCTTTCAGCGACAAGATTTCCGCCGTCGACTTCACGACCTCGATTCCCGAGCCGTCGGCGTTCGGGCTGTTGGCGGGTCTGGGCGCGCTGGCGTTGGCGGGAACGCGTCGCCGTCGCGCGAAGAAGGCGTGAGCTGAATTTTTCTCAGTGTGTTAAATAAGTGGCGTCCCCGCGGAGCGATCCGCGGGGGCGTTTTTTTGGGGAGGAAGGACGTCCGCGGCGGCGGATTTTGCAGCGGGAGCGAAAAATTTGTTGACGGGGGAAAGGCGGAGGAGTTTGATCGCGGCAGTTTCAGTATGATTCTTAATCGCAACAACAGCTGGTGGTGGCGTCCCTCTCACAAAGACGGGCGTTCGCTTGGCGCGTAAGATTTTTTCAGAGAATTCCGCACTCGACGAAACGTTTTTCAACGAATGCCCGCTTTTCGAAAGCGGGCTTTTTTATTTTCACGAAAACCACGATCCACGAACAAAAAATTTCAACGATGAACACGCAGAAACAACTTCCGAAAATCTCGGCGAAATACGTCGGCGAACCGCTCGACCTCTACGAGCGCGTGCGCCGGGGACGCGCGGCGAACACGCTGCTGCTCGAATCCGCCGACATCACCACGCACGCGGGAACGCAGAGCCTGATCCTCGCCGACGCGAGCCTGCGCGTCAGCTGCCGCGGGCGGCGCGTCTCCGTCGAGGCGCTCGACGCGAACGGCGCGGCGGCGTTCGCGCCGTTGCGCGCCGCGCTCGCGGACGTTCCCGCCGAGGCGGAGAGCCCGGCGACGCTCGTCTTCGCGTTCCCGCCGATCGATCCCGAGCAGGACGAGGAAACCCGCCTGCGCGCGCGTTCGCCGCTCGACGTGCTCCGCGCGCTGCGCGAGACGTTTTCGCCGCGCGACGACGCAGAGCGCTTTCTGCTCGGCGGCATTTTCGGCTACGACCTCGTC
This sequence comes from Candidatus Spyradosoma sp. SGI.093, assembly GCF_050314555.1. Taxonomy (NCBI): domain Bacteria; kingdom Pseudomonadati; phylum Verrucomicrobiota; class Opitutia; genus Candidatus Spyradosoma; species Candidatus Spyradosoma sp. SGI.093. The sequence continues at coordinate 428,058 of NZ_JBNPNH010000001.1, forward strand.
GAAGTCTTCGAAAAGCTCCCCGCCGTCGCCGAGGGCGCGAACACCTGCCCGGACTTTCTTTTCTACCTCGCGGAAACGGCGGTGAAGATCAACCACGTCGAGCGCACGACGGAAATCTTCTCGCTCGCGCTGGGCGACTCCGCCGAAGAGCTCGAAAGAATCCGCGCGCGCGCCGAGGCGCTCGCCGCCGCGTGCGACGCCTTCGTTCCCGCGGGCGTTCCCGCCGTTCCCGATCCGGCGCGGCAGCCGACGGAGACGCTCCCGGTCGCGCTCGGCAAGAGCGACAAGACTTACTGCGCCGAGGTCGAATACCTCAAGACCTTCATCCGCAAGGGCGACATCTTCCAGGTCGTGCCGTCGCGCAGCTTCAGCGCGCCCTGCCCGAATCCCGAAACCGCCTACCGCGCGCTCAAGAAGAACAACCCGAGCCCGTACATGTTTTACGTGGACGACCGCGAGTTCACGGTGTTCGGCGCCTCGCCGGAAATTTCCGTGAAGTTCACGGCGGCGACGCGCCTCGTCGAACTCTACCCGATCGCGGGAACGCGGCGGCGCGGCTTCAACGCGGACGGCACGATCAACTGCGACCTCGATTCGCGCGTCGAGTTCGGGCTGCGCATGGACACCAAGGAGCTTTCGGAGCACCTGATGCTCGTCGATCTCGCGCGCAACGACCTCGCGCGCATCGCGAAGCCGAACACGCGCCGCACGAGCGAGCTGCTCAAGGTGGACCGCTACAGCCACGTGATGCACCTCGTCTCGCACGTCGTCGCGGAGCTGCGCGACGATCTCGACGCGCTCCACGCCTATCTCGCGTGCATGAACATGGGCACGCTCACGGGCGCGCCGAAGATCCGCGCGACGGAGCTGCTCCGCGAAGTCGAGCGGGAACGCCGCGGCAGCTACGGCGGCGCGGTCGGCTGGCTCGGCGGGAACGGCGACATGGACACGTGCATCCTGATCCGCTCGGCGTTCGTGAGAAACGGCGTCGCGACCGTCCAGGCGGGCGGCGGCGTGGTGCTCGATTCCGTGCCGCAGAACGAGGCGGACGAATCCCGCAACAAGGCGATGGCGCCGCTCGTCGCCGTCGCGCAGGCGCAGGGGAAGGTCCTGACCTTCAACGGCTGAAGAACGGCGCTTCGAAGGAGCTTTCCCTTTTTTGCAATTAAATTTCAAATACAAGACAGACCATGGGCAAAAACATTTTCCTGCTCGATAACTTCGATTCGTTCACGTACAACCTCGTGGACGAGTTCCGCTCCGCCGGGCACGACGTCCGCGTTTACCGCAACAGCATCGCGGCGGAGAAGATCTTCGAAAAGATGAAGGAGGCGAAGGACCCGATCCTCGTCATCTCTCCCGGCCCGGGAACGCCCGACGAAGCGGGCTGTCTGCTGCGGCTGATCGCGCTCTGCCACCGCAAGTTCCCGATCGTCGGCATCTGCCTCGGGCACCAGGCGATCTGCCGCTTCTACGGCGGCGTGGTCGGGCCCGCGCCGGAAATCATGCACGGCAAGAGCTCGCTGATTTCGCACACGGGAACGGGCCCGTTCGAAGGCATGCCGAGCCCCCTGCCCTTCGCGCGCTACCACTCGCTCGCGGCGACGGTCGTTCCCGCGACGCTCGAAGTCATCGCGCAGTGCGACGGCACGGCGATGGCGGTGATGAACCGCGCCGACCGCGTCGTCGGCTTCCAGTTCCACCCGGAATCGATCATGTCGCCGAACGGCTCGGAGCTGCTCCGGCGGACGCTCGACCTCGTCTCCGGCGAATCGCGCCGCGCGGACGTGCAGGCGCTGCTCAACCTGCTCTACGCGGGGAAAAATCTCTCGGCGGAGCAGACGCGCGAGCTCTTCTCGGAAATCATCCGCGGGAACGTCGAGCCCGCGACGCTCGCGGCGATTCTGACCGCGCTCAAGCTCAAGGGCGAGACGCCGGAGGAAATCAGCGGCGCGGCGGCGGCGCTCTCGGAGAACGCGCGCCCGTTCCCGCGCCCGGACTACGATTTCTGCGACATCGTCGGCACGGGCGGCGACGGCGTGGGCACGATCAACATTTCGACGACGTCGGCGATCGTCGCCGCGACCTGCGGCGTGAAGGTCGCCAAGCACGGCAACCGCAGCGTGTCGTCGAAGTCCGGTTCGTCGGACCTGCTCAACGCGCTCGGCGTGAAGACGACGATTCCGCCGGCGGCGGCGCGCGAATGCCTCGACCGCTTCGGCTTCTGCTTCCTTTTCGCGGCGTATTACCACGGCGGCATGCGCTACGCCGCGCCCGTGCGCCAGGCGATGAAGACGCGCACGATCTTCAACGTGCTCGGCCCGCTGATCAATCCCGCGAACCCGACGTTCATTCTGCTCGGCGTGTATTCGCCGGCGCTCGTCCGTCCGATCGCGGAGGCGCTGCGTCGGCGCGGATTCCGCCGCGCGATGGTCGTCCACGGGAACGGGCTCGACGAAGTCTCCGTCAGCGGAAAAACGCAGTGCGCGGAACTTCTCCCCGACGGCGAAATCCGCGAATACGAGCTCGCGCCGAGCGACTTCGGCCTGCCCGCGTTCCCGCCGGAAAGCGTGCTCGGCGGCAATCCGGAGGAGAACCGCAAGATCACGGAAGCGATTCTGCGCGGGAACGGCACGGACGCGCACAACGCCACGATCGCCGCGAACGTGGCGCCGCTGCTCTACATGAACGGCAACGTCGCGACGCTCGCCGAGGGCGCGAAGCTCGCGCTCGAGACGCTCGCCTCCGGCAAGGCGTGGGAGCGCGCACGCGAGATCACGGAGTTCACCCAAGGCAAATGAAAAAAGCGGTGGCTGGGAGCTCGGAGACGGTGACTTGTGAATTGCGGATTTTGCCGTCGGCAAAATTTTTCGAAATCCGAATCCGCTGAGCGCCAGTCACCAGTTACCAGCTCCAAGCCACTCGACTCCGTTTCCCATTTTCCACTTTCCGTTTTTCCCATGAACATTCTCGAAACCATCGTCGCCGCGAAGCGCGAAGAGCTCGCCGAACGCAAGCGCGTCCGCCCGCTCGAAAGCTTCCGCGGGAACGTCGTCCCGAGCGACCGCGACTTCTACGGCGCGCTCGAACGGCGCCGGCGTGCGGGCGTTCCCGCGTTCATTCTCGAATGCAAAAAGGCGTCGCCCTCGCAGGGGCTGATCCGCGCCGATTTCGATCCGGGCGCGATCGCCGACGTTTACGCGCGCCGCGCCGACGCCGTCTCCGTGCTCTGCGACGAAAAATTCTTTCAGGGCCGCTACGAAAACCTACCGCTCGTGCGCGCGCGCCTCGCGCAGCCCGTGCTCGCGAAGGAATTCGTCGTCGATCCGTATCAGATCTTTCTCGCGCGCAGTCTCGGCGCCGACGCCGTGCTGCTGATGCTTTCCGTGCTCGACGACGCGACGTATTCCGGGCTCGCCGCGCTCGCGCATTCGCTCGGCATGGGCGTGCTCACCGAAGCGGATTCGGCGGACGACGTGCGTCGCGCGAACGCCCTCGGCGCGCGCGTGATCGGCATCAACAACCGCAACCTGCGCACGCTCGAGACCGACGTCGCGCGCACGCGGGAACTTTCCGCCGCCGTGCGCGCGGACGCCGTGCGCGTCGCCGAATCCGGAATTCGCTCGCACGCGGACGCGCTCGCCACGGCGCCCTTCGCCGACGCGTTTCTCGTCGGCACCTCGCTCATGCGGGAACGCGATCTCGACCGCGCCTGCCGCGCGCTGATTCTCGGCGAGAACAAGGTATGCGGGCTCACGCGCGCGGAGGACGCCCGCGCCGCGCGCGACGCGGGAGCGGTCTTCGGCGGGCTCATCTTCGCGGAAAAATCGCCGCGCCGCGTCTCGCAGGAACGCGCGGCGGAAATCGTCGCGGGAACGCCGGGACTCGATTTCGTCGGCGTGTTCCAGAATCAGCCGCTCGAAACGGTCGCGGAAACGGCGGCGGCGCTCGGGCTCCGCGTCGTGCAGCTCCACGGCGAAGAGGACGCCGATTTCGCCGCGCGCCTGCGCGAAAAGCTGCCCGCGGGAACGCGCGTGTGGAAGGCGCTGAGCGCCGACGCGGCGGACGCGTTCCGCGCGGGCGCAAGCGACGCGGCGGCGTTCGACCGCTTCGTGCTGGACAGCGGGCGCGGCGGCACGGGAACGCCCTTCGACTGGGAAAAAATTCCCGCGGAGACGAAGCGACACGCCCTGCTCGCGGGCGGAATTTCGCCGGAAAACGCGCGCGCCGCGCACCGCGTCGGCTGTCTCGGGCTGGATTTCAATTCCGGCGTCGAGAGCGCTCCCGGCGTGAAGTCCGCGGAAAAAATCCGAGCAGCCTTCGAGGCTGTCCGTTCTTTTTGAAACCACGAATGAACACGGATTTCCACGAATGAAAAAAGTGGCTGGCGATCGGGAACTGGTGACTAGAACTTTGCGGATTTTGCCGTCGGCAAAATTTTTCGAAATCCGATTCCGCTGATCTCCAGTTCCCAGTCACCAGCTCCGAGCCACTTCCCTTTCCTTTTCAAACAAACGTAACCAGACCATGAACACAAAACTCAATCCGTTCTTCGGAGAATTCGGCGGCATGTACGTCCCGCAGATTCTCGTTCCCGTGCTCCGCGAGCTCGAAAGCGCCTTCGTCGAGGCGCAGGCCGATCCCGCGTTCCGCGCCGAGCTGCGCGAGCTGCTCACGGAATTCGCCGGCCGCCCGACGCCGCTCACGCTCGCGAAAAACCTCACCGCGGGAACGCGCACGAAGCTCTACCTCAAACGCGAAGACCTGCTCCACGGCGGCGCGCACAAGACGAACCAGGTGCTCGGCCAGGCGCTGCTCGCCAAGCGCATGGGCAAAACGCGCATCATCGCCGAAACCGGCGCGGGCCAGCACGGCGTCGCGACCGCGATCGCGTGCGCGCTGCTCGGGCTGAAATGCCGCGTCTACATGGGCGAAAAGGACTGCGAACGCCAGCGCCCGAACGTCTTCCGCATGAAGCTGCTCGGCGCCGAAGTCGTGCCGATCAAGACCGGCTCGCGCACGCTCAAGGACGCCTGCAACGAAGCCATCCGCGACTGGACGGCGAGCTACGCCGACACGCACTACCTGCTCGGCACGGCGGCGGGTCCGCACCCGTTCCCGACGATCGTGCGCGAGTTCCAGCGCATCATCGGCGAAGAAGCCAAGGCGCAGTGCCTGAAGAAGGAGGCGCGCCTGCCCGACGCCGTGCTCGCGTGCGTCGGCGGCGGCTCCAACGCGATCGGCATCTTCGCGGACTTCATCGACGAGCCCGGCGTGCGCCTCATTGGCGTCGAGCCCGGCGGCAAAGGCGTCGAGACCGGGCTGCACGGCGCGGCGATCTCCGGCGGCGGGAACATCGGCACGGGAATTTACCTCGGCATGCGCGCGCCGCTCATGCAGGACGACGACGGCCAGATTCAGGAATCCTACTCCGTTTCCGCGGGGCTGGACTTTCCCGCCGTCGGCCCGCAGCACGCCTTCCTCGCGCAGACCGGGCGCGCGGAATACGTGAACGTGACGGACGCCGAGGCGCTCGCCGCGTTCCGCGACCTCTGCCGCGAAGAAGGCATCATTCCCGCGCTCGAATCCTCGCACGCGCTCGCCTACGCGCTGAAGCTGATCCGCGCGAATCCCGATAAGGAGCAGATTCTCGTCGTCAACCTCTCCGGGCGCGGCGACAAGGACCTGGAAACGGTGATGAAATTAGTGAACAACGATTGATCCGTCTTTTAAGAATCAAACTTCAGCCTTACAAAAAATGCGTTACCAAAAACTTTTTTCCTCGCTCGAAAGCGCGCGCGAAGGCGCCTTCATTCCCTTCGTCGTGCTCGGCGATCCCGACAAAAACGCCTCGCGCGAGGCCGTCGAAGCGCTGATCGAAGGCGGCGCGGACGCGCTCGAGCTCGGCTTCCCCTTCTCCGATCCGCTCGCGGACGGCCCGACGATTCAGGCCGCGGACAACCGCGCGCTCGACGCGGGAACGCGCATCGACGACTGCTTCGCGATCATCGCGGACGTGCGCCGCGCCCATCCCGAAATCCCGATCGGGCTCCTCGTGTACGCGAACCTCATCGTCCGCCGAGGCGCGGAAAAATTCTTCCGCGACGCGCTCGCGGCGGGAGCGGATTCGCTGCTCGTCGCCGACGTTCCCGTGGAGATGAGCGCGCCGTTCCGCGAGATTTCCGCGAAGACGGGGCTGCCGCTCGTGTTCATCGCGCCGCCGAACGCGGACGAGGCGACGCTCGAAGCCGTCGCGGAATTCGGGCACGGCTACACCTACCTGCTCTCGCGCGCGGGCGTCACCGGAACGGAATCCCGCGCCGGCGTTCCCGTGGACCGCGTGCTCGCCGCGCTGAAGAAATTCGGCGCGCCGCCGCCCGTGCTCGGCTTCGGCATCTCCGAGCCCGCGCAGGTGCGCGCCGCGCTCGACGCGGGCGCCGCGGGAGCGATTTCGGGCTCCGCCGTCGTGCGCCTCATCGAAAAGCACCGCGACGACGTTCCCGCGCTGCGCGCCGCCCTCCGCGCCTTCGCCGCCTCCATGAAGGCCGCCGCCCGCAAAGCCCGCTGACGCGAAAAAAAACGCGAAGTCAAAGGAAGTTTTTAGGGGAGAAGCGACATTCTTGTCGCTTGTCGGAATCCGTCCGCAGAAACTTTTTCCCGCCAAGACGCCAAGGCGCAAAGATTTTTTACTGGAAGTCTCAGAAGTCGACAGAAGTTTCTTTTGAAGAAAGCGATCCTTCCTGCCGCTTCCCCGAAAAATCCGCCCGCACGAACTTCCCTTTAAGCTTTGAGCTTTTTCCGAAAAGTCATCGGGAAAGAGGCGCAAAAAAAGGCGTTCCCGCGCGTGTTTCGCGGGAACGCCTTTTTCTCGGGAAGGAGGCGCGGATCAGCGCATTTCCTCGCCGGTCTCCATGTTGACGACCTTGAAGTTCTCGACGTGGAACGACGGGTCCGCGCGGAACGAAAGGCGGATGTTGTACGCCTTTTCCAGATCCGCGATGCTGCTGCGGTCGTCCCCGCGCAGACGGTCGAGATTCATCGGGTGCAGGAACACGCGGAAGGCGAGTTCCTTGCCGACGTTCTTCGCGTCGGAGCGCAGGCGGCGCGTCACGCTGACGATGCGGCGCTGGATTTCGACGCTGATCGCGCGGGAGTTCTTCACGGTGCCGCGTCCCTGGCAGTACGGGCAGCCCATGTAGAGCGACGTCGTGTTGCTTTCCTGCTGGCGCTGACGCGTCATCTGCAGAATGCCGAGCTGCGAAATCGGCAGAATCTGGTGCTTCGCGCGGTCCATGCTCATCGCGTCGCGGAGGGCGTTGAAGACGGCCTTGCGGTCCTTCGGGTTCTTCATGTCCACGGTGTCGATGATGATGAGCCCGCCGAGGTTGCGCAGACGGATCTGGCGCGCGGATTCCTTCACTGCCTCGATGTTCGCCTGGACGATGAAGTCCTTGGCGTCGCCCTTGCCCTTATGACCGCTCGTGTTGACGTCGATCGCGGTGAGCGCCTCGGTCTCGTCGATGACGATTTCGCCTCCGGACGGGAGCGGCACGCGGCGCATGTAGGTCTGCTCGATCTGGCGCTCGATGTTGAAGCGTTCGAAGATCGGAATGTTGTCCTTGTAGAGGACGACCTTGCCGCGGGAACGCGGCGAGATTTCGCCGACGAGCTTGAGGATCGTCTGGTAGTCCTCTTCGGAATCGACGAGGATGCGGTCCACGTCTTCCGTGAGGAAGTCGCGCACGGTGCGTTCGATGAGCCCCGGCTCCTGGTAGAGCATGCAGGGCTTCGACGTCGTGTTGATGACGTTGCAGATCGCCGCCCAGCGCTTGAGCAGCATGTGCAGGTCGCGCACGAAGTAGCGGAGCTTCTTGCCCTCGCCCGCCGTGCGGATGATGACGCCCATGCCTTCCGGAATCGTCAGGCGGCGCAGCATTTTCTTGAGGCGGTCGCGCTCGGCGGAATCCTCGATCTTGCGGGAGACGCCGCATTGGCCCGAGAACGGCATGAGGACGATGAAGCGACCGGGAATGGCGATGTTCGTCGTCGTGCGCGGGCCTTTCGTGCCGATCTGCCCTTTCGTCACCTGAATGACGATTTCGGAACCGATCGGGAAGAGCTCGGGAATGTCCGTGATCTTGTATTTTTCGCGCTTGGACTTCTGTTCGGCGCTTTCGTTGTCGCGGATGAACTCGACGGACGAGTCGTTCGCGGCGGGCAGCATGTCCCAATAGTGGAGAAACGCGTTCTTGGGCTCGCCGATGTCCACGAAGGCGGCCTTCAGACCTTTTTCGAGATTCTGAATGCGGCCCTTGTAGATGGCGCCGACGACGCGCTTCTCGTCCGTGCGCTCGAGCTCGTATTTTTCGAGCACGCCGTCGGTGAGGAGCGCGGCGCGCTTTTCGAGCGGCTCGGAGTTGATGACGAGTTCGCGGAAGCGTTCCCGATCCTTCGAGAAATGCTTGATGATGCGCTGAATGATGGGAAGCTTCTTCGCGCGTTGGGCCGCGTCTCCCTTGATTTTTTCGGGCGGGAGCGCTTCGACTTCGTGAGGTTTCGGCGGGCGGCGCAGATCCTCGTTTTCGTCGTGCGGCAAATTATCGTTTTCAGGAATATCCGGCATGGTGTTTATTTGGTTGGTTGCATTGTGTTTTTAAGCCGGAGAGATCGTCGCCCGAGCCGTTTCCGCCGCGTCGGGCACGGCGGCGCCGTTGCGCTCGCCCTCCCGCAGCGTATGGCTGTGCACGCTTTGCAGCAGCCCGAAAAGAATGAAGCAGCTCAGAACAAAAGATCCTCCGTAGCTCAGAAACGGCAGGGACAGCCCCGTCACCGGCATCAAGCCGATGTTCATTCCGACGTTGATGAGCACATGCGTCATCAGCACGACGGCGATCCCCGCCGACAAAAGTGAAGCGAACGCGTCGCGCGCGTGGGCGGAAATCCGCAGGGCGCGAAACGCCATCAGAAGATACAGTGAAATCAGTCCCGCGCACCCCGCGAAACCGTATTCCTCCGCCAAGACGGAGAAAAGAAAGTCGTTGTGCGCCGCGAGTTCCGGCAGATAGCCGAGCTTCGCCTGCATGCCGCGGTTGAAGCCCGTTCCCGTCAGTCCGCCCTTGCCCACGGAAATCAGCGCCTGGCGCACGTTCCAGCTCGAACCGATACCTTTCGGGTCGATCGCGTTCGGATCGACGAACGAGAGCAGACGTTCCCGCTGGTAGTCCTTCAGCGGCAGCCAGGAGACCGCCTGATACTGCCCGCGGATGTCCAGCGCGGGATTGCGCGGACGCTCTCCCTGCTCTTGGTAATACGTGACGATGCGCTCGCGGTAAAAATAAATGTCCGTCGCGACCACCGAAGCCAGCAGCGCACCCGCGATCCCGACCGTCAGAAAGAACTTCCGCGAAAGCCCCGCCAGCCAAAGCAGCGCCAGCACGACGGGAACGTAAACGATGCTCGAGCCCAGATCCGGCTCCACGACGATGAGAAACCACGGCACGCCCGCGACGATCGCCGCCTTCAGCACCCACCGCCACGAATCGCGGAACGCGCCCAGCGGCTTCAGCGAAAGCAGCTTCGCGAGCATGATCAGCGTCGTGATCTTCGCGAACTCCGACGGCTGCAGCCCGAACGAACCCAGGAAATACCAGCGTCGCGATCCGTTCACCGAGTGGATGAAGTTCCCCAGATTCATCTTCAGCAGCGCGCAGACCGCGATGGGAATCAGCAGCGCCACGCCCAGAATGTAAAAAAGATTGCTCCAGTCCTTGTAGAATTTGAACGGAATCGCCGCGACGATCACGTAAACGACCGCGCCCGCCGCCAGAAAGCCCAGCTGCTTCTCCCAGTCGTCGCTCCCGCGGAACGTTCCCGAAGAATAGATGCCCGCCACGCCGAGCGCGCTCAGCAGCCCGATGAGAAGCGGCGTGAGCTTGTCCGAACGACGCAGAAAGTCCCAGGCCTTTTCAAAAAATTCCGAAAAGACCGAGCCCCAGGAGCGAAGGTATGGCGACGAAACGGACACGTTGAGAAAAATGAGGAAATTGCGACGAAAATACGCTCCCCTTCCCCCCGCGGCAACGAAATTTTTGAAACGCCCCGCCCGCGGTTTCGCCGCGCCGTTCAGTCGGATCTGCCGAGGAAGTCGCCGCAGGCCCACGCCGCCATGAAGCCGCAGAGGAGCAGGAACGAGCCCGCCGCGAGCAGCGGTTCAGCCGCGCCGAAAGCCAGCGTCGCCGCACGGTAGATCACCGCGCAGAACGCGAGCGCAAGCACGCGCGCCGCCGTTCCCGCGACGAGCCGCGCGTTCTGCCCGAAACTGCGGAAGACGCAGATCAGCGCGAACGGCGCGATCACGCAGGAAAGCGCCTCCGGGTGTTCCTTGAGCGGGATGATGAACGTTCCCGCGCAGGCGAGCGCGAACGAAAAGACGGAAAGCCCGGCGAGCGGCACGAGCCGTTCCCGAAAAATTCTCCCGCAGACCACGTAGGCGACCACGGGAACGGCGCAGATCAGCACCGCGCCGAAAATCGGCAGCGCGGGCGTCGCGCCCGCCGTCTTGCCGGAAAGCAGATACGCGAGCAGCGGAGGACCGCATTTTTCCCACGGCGGAAGCGCGAGCAGGTAAACCGCGAGGCTGCACGTCAGCAGCGTCAGGCAAAGCCGTTCCCGCCATTTCCACGGGCGGCGCGGCTCCCCGCTTTTCGGCGCGGTCGCCGCCTTTTCTTTTTTCGCGTCCTTTTTCGCGCCCTTCTCGGCCGCCTTGCGGGCTCCCGCCGAACGCTTCACGCGCTCGCGGAGATACGACGCGCGCACGACGTCGAAGGCCGCGCGCTCCTGCGGGTTCGAAAGCACGGCGTAGGCGGCGTTGATCTCGCGCGAAATCTGCTCGTAGCGCGCCTCTTCGCCCAAGTGGCGGTCGGGGTGGCATTCCAGCATCTTCGCGTGCCAGGCGTGCCTGATTTCCGCGGGCGTCGCGCTCGGCGAAACGCCGAGAAGCAGATAAAAATCTTTGAAGTCGGAGTTCATTTGAAAAGTCAGAAGCTTGGCGGGAGCGCGAGCGTCAGCACGGAGGCGTGTTCGGGAACGACGCTTTCGCCGAGGAGGCGAAAGACGCCCGAATCCTCCCAGAAAATCTCCACTTCCGTTCCCGCGGGAAGCGCGGCGGAGAAATGCCGATTGAAGTCGGAAGAGGCATCGCGCGTTTCGCCCTCGGCGAGAATCTTTCCGCTCGCCTTTTCGACGAGGCGCACGCGCACGGAAACGCGCCGTCCGGCGGCGTCGCGCAGGTCGAGAGCGAGGCGCGGGAGCGCGGGCGCGGCGTCCGCGGGAGCATAGCGCGCCGTGACGTCGCGCGCGGGAACGGGCGCGCGGACGTCGTCCGCTTCGCGCCAGGCGGCGGGAAAGCGCGTTCCCGTCGGCGCCCAGGCGGTCGCGTAAATCGCGTATTCGGACGCGGCGACGGCCTCGCGCGCGTCGTCGGCGAACCAGAGCTCGTCCGCCTTCGGCGAGTCGAAGGCGCCGATCGCGCGCCACGCGCCGCGGTCCCAGATCTCCACCCAGGTGTGATTGCCGGGCTTGCGGCGCCAGCGGCAGCCGACGAGCCGCGCGGGAACGCCGACGGCGCGGCACGCGTCCGCGAGCAGAATCGAAAGCCCCGTGCACGACGCGACGCCGAGGCGCATCGAATGAAAAGGCGACTGGTCCGGGCGCTCGCGTCCGGGGCCGTAAACGACGCCGAGCGTCTTCCAGATTTCCCGGTTCAGCGTTTCCGCCGCCTCGGTCGCGTTCCCGCAGCGCGCGACGAGCGGCAGAAAGCGCTCGCGGAAAAGCGGCCGCCAGCGTTCAGGCGCCTCGCCGACCGAAGAATACGGCAGGACGGCGTCGAAGAAAACGTCCTCGGGCACGCCGCGCGCCCACGGCGCCGCGTCGCGCGTCTCCAGGGCGAGCCTCCAGTTTTCGCGCAGAAAATCTTCGGAGACGAGCGCGCGGTCCTGCGCGGGAACGTTGTCCGCGAGAAAGCGCCAGGCGCGTTCGGCGAAGTCTTCGGAAACTTCCGCGCGCGCGGCGGGAACGCCGGCGAAGCACGCCGCCGCGCAAAGCCCGAAAAAGGCGAAGACCGTCCGCGCGAAATTCATCGTTCAGGCGTGCGTGAATTCCCAGACTTTCGACGAATCCACCGACGATTCGAAGGTGAGCTTGCGGCGCACGGCGCGCCCCATGTGGATGTTCATCAGCCCGCGGGAACGCAGGTCCGGCAGGTGTTCGGGCTTCACGCCGCCGCCGACGCGCAGACGCACGGGCGCGCGCGGCAGCAGGTCGAGCGTCGGCGAAACCGTCGTGAGAATCGAGGCGACCTTCAGCCGCGCCAGCTGCGCGTAGGCGGCGACGGGATCGTTCGCCTGCTCGAAGGCGCGGTTGAAGGAAATCTTCAGCGTTCCCGCGACCTCGATCAGGCGCCGCAGCCGCTCGACGTCGACGTTCCCGTCCGCCGTCAGCACGCCGACGGAAATGCCTTCCGCCTTGGTCTCGCGCGCGACGTAGGCGACGTCGTCGAGCATCGTCGCGAACTCGTCTTCGGTATAGACGAAATCGCGGTCCGTCGGGCGGATCATCACGGAAACGGGCAGCCGGCTCTGCGCGCAGGCGTCGCGCATCAGCGCGCGGTCCGGCGTAAGCCCGCCGAGTTCCGGCGCGGAACAGAGCTCCACCGCCGCGGCGTCGGAGTCGTTGATTTCGGCGATGTCGCTCATCGAGGCGGCGACGACCTGCAGATTGAAGCAGCCGACGCCTTCGGAGGGCGTCTTGCCGAAATCGCGCCAGACGCGGCTGTCGTTCTCGTCGTATTCGGCGACGTCGCGGCGCAGCACGGGAAGCGTCCAGTGGCGCGTCATCGCGATGCCGCGCAGGGCGATGACGCTCAGCGCGGTGACGATCTGCGTCGTGACGGAATCGAGCCCGAGCGCGACGCAGCCGACGTAGACGAGCCCGCCGAAGACGCACGCGAGCGCGTAGATGTCCTTGCGGAAGACGAGCGGCTCGACGTTGATGAAGATGTCGCGGAAGACGCCGCCGCCCGCGCCCGTCACCATGCCCATCAGGATCGCGACCCAGATCGGGAAGCCGCACGCGAGCGTCTTTTCTATGCCGACGACCGTGAAGAGCCCGAGCCCGATCGCGTCGAAGATGAAGATCGTGTCGTTCATCCGCAGCAGGTAGCGCCCGAGCGCCGAGACGAGCGCGAGCGCGAAAAGCACGACGAGCAGATACGTGAAGCCGCCTTCCCAGAACGGCGTCTTCGACTGCATCCAGAACGGCGTCTGCCCGAGCATGATGTCGCGCAGCGTGCCGCCGCCGCAGCCCGTGGCGAAACCGACGACCATCGCGCCGAAGAGGTCGAAGCGTTTGGCGGACGCGCGGCGGATGCCGCTGATCGCGAAGGCGAACGTGCCGAGGTAATCGATGAATAAGGTGAAGGTCATGCGGAGAGGGGAAAAGGTTCGGAGGGTAAAAGGTCAGAAGGCGGACCGGCGGCGGGCGGCGGGAAGCGCGGAAATCGGTTCTTCCCGCCTCATCGCAGAAATTCCGCGACGGCGTCGAACGCGCGCGCGGCGGGAACGCCCTCGATGTCCGCTCCGCCGGTCGGCGGGCAGCCCTCGGGCTGGAGAATCTTCACGGGCGCGTCGAAGATTGGACCCGTGCGCACGGGATTCGTCGGCCCGAAGACGCCGACCACGGGAACGCCGAGCATGTTCGCCAGGTGCATGCCGCCGGTGTCGTTCCCGCAGATCACGCGGCAGGACGCGAGCTCGCGCATGTAGGTCGGCAGATCGGTCTTGCCGGCGCGGTCCACGACTTTTTCGTCCTGCCCTTCCGCGACGCGCGCGGTGATGGCGCCGTCCTTCGCCGTGCCGAAGAGGCAGATCTCGACGTCCGGGAACGCTTCGCGGACGAGCGCGATCAGCTCGCGCCAGCGCCCGACGCTCCAGCGTTTTTCCGGAGAATTTTCCGTGCCGCAGATGAGCCCGAGGCGTTTCTTCTTTTCCGCGGCGATCGCGATCGGCGAAGCGTCGAGCGGCGCGAGCAGCCCGCACGACTCGCGCAGCCAGCGTTCCCAGACGCGCGTCTGGTGGACTTTCGTCAGATCCAGATCCGCAGGAACGCGCCACTTCTTCGTGAGCAGCGGGCGCGGATGCCCGGGCCGCACCATGCCGAAGCGACGCGGCGCGCCCATGAGCAGCGCCTCGAGATCGCCGCGCAGCGAGTTCGTGAAAAGCAGGTACTGGTCCGGATACTCCGCGCGCAGCGAGCGGCAGAATTTCCAGTAGCCCTTGCCCTTGGGCGGGAGCGCGACGAGGCGGTCGGCGACGCCGAGCGGCTCCAGCATCGGCAGAAAATGCTTCCGCGCGAGCAGCGTGATTTCCGTGTCCGGACGCGCAGCGCGGATCGCCCGGATCAGCGGGAACGCCATCACGACGTCGCCGAGCCAGTTCGGCAGGCGGATCCACAGGCGTTTGCCGCGCGGCAGTTCCGCGAGCCCGCGCGCCGCGAGCGTCTCCGGCAGAATGCTCTTGCGGTGTTCGAGATTGAAGCCTTCGAGCCCTTTCCAGCGATCGTGCATCCAGAGCCAGTCCGCGCAGAGGTCGTCGCTCTCGGCGAGCTTCGCCTCCAGCCAGCGGTCGAGCGCGACTGTGCAGTCCGCGATCGTGCGCCGCGCGGGCTTCAGCCGCTCGACGACGACGCGCCCCCGCCAGAAGCCTTCGCGGCGGCAGTACACGGCGACCAGCTCGGAGTTCGGCTTGCCCGCCGCGAGCGTTCCCGCCAGCGTGCTCGACGTGACGACGCGGTTGCCGAAAAGCGAGAGCGCGCCGCGGCGCTTGCCCGCGCTCTGGTCGAAGAGCACGCACACGATGCCGTTGCGGTCGAGAAAGGAAATCGCCTGCGTCAACCCCTTTTTGCGCGAAAGCAGACGGAAGCCGAAGCGTTCCCGCGTCGCCTTCACCCAACGCTCGATCGCGGGAGCGTCGAACGGCCGATAAAAGACGCCGCAGTCGCGCCCGCGCACGCTCTCGGAGAAGACGGGAATCATCGTCAGCGCCTCCATCAGCGAAAAATGCGGCACGCCGGCGACGACCGGCACGTTTTCGGCGACGATGGCGTCGACGACGGACGTGTCCATCGAAAAATTGCGCCGGATGCGCGCCTCCGAAAAATGAGGCGACGCCAGCACGAACATGCCCATCTCCACCATGCGGCACGCGCTTTCGCGCGCGATCGCGCGGCGCTCCGCCTCCGTCTTTTCCGGGAAACAGTGGTGCAGGTTGCGCAGCATCAGCGCGCGGCGGGAACGCATCAGCAGAAAGACCGCGTTCCCGAGCAGGCGGGCGAGAAGCGCCGCGACGCGTTCCGGCAGCGCCGCCGTGAAGAAACCGAGCAGACGAATGAGAACGCTCATCGCACTCCCTCCGTGATTTCGCGGATTTTTTCGAGCACGCGCGCGGTCGCGCCCTGGTTGTCGGCGTGCCATTTGCGCTCGCGCTCGGACATGCGCGCGCGCGCCGCGTCGTCCTTGAGCAGGCGGCGCAGCGTCTCCGCCGCTTCGTTCCCGTCGCGCACCTTGATCGCCGCGCCGATGTCCTCGAGCATGCGGCAGACGTCCTTGAAATTGCTCATCTCCGTGCCGTAAACGAGCGGCACGCCCGCGGCGGCGCACTCGATCGGCGTCTGCCCGCCCTTGTTCGGCGGCAGGCTTTTGCCGACGAAGGCGACGGACGCCGCCTGCGTCAGCCGCCGCAGCTCGCCCGTCGTGTCCGCGACGCAGACGTCCGCGTCCGCGGGAACGTCCGCCGGCGCCGTCTTCGAGCGCAGATACCAGCGGAACTCGCTCTTCTCGAGCAGGGCGACGATCTCCGCGCGGCGTTCCGCGTGGCGAGGCACGACGAGCAGCTTCAGCGCGGGATCGTCCGCGCGCGCGCGGCGGAACGCGTCGAGCACGACCTCTTCTTCGCCCGGCCAGGTGGACGAACCGAGCAGCACCGCGCCCGCCTTCCCGGTCGGCGCGCTCGGCGCGAAAAGCTCGCGGTAGAGCGCCGCCTTCTCCGCGTCGGAGAAAGCCCCGCCGCCCGCGGCGTCGAATTTCATGTTGCCCGTCAGCGCGAGCTTCGTCTCGGGAACGCCGAGCGCGCGGAAGCGCTCGAAGTCGTTGCGCGTTCCCGCGCAGACGAAATCGACGAGCCCGAAGACGCGCCGCGCGATGCGTCCCGCCGCGCGGTAGCGCCGGAAGGATCTGTCCGAAAGCCGCGCGTTCACGAGCAGCACGGGAACGCCGCGCGCGCGCGCCTGATGCAGGTGCTCGGGCCAGAGCTCGCCTTCCATCAGCACGACGAGCGTCGGGTCGAAGCGCCGCCACGCCTTCGCCGAAAACGGCCAGAAGTCGATCGGAAAACACGCGTAGGCGGAGACGAGATCCGCGTATTTTTCGCGGATGATCTTGTAGGCGGTGCTCGTCGTCGTCGTCAGCACGACTTCCGTGTCGCCGCGTTCCTTGAGCTTTCGGAGCAGCGGCGCGACGGCCTCCGTCTCGCCGACGGAAACGGCCTGTATCCAAATGCGCTTCACGCCTTCGCGGCGAGGCGGCAGCGCGGGAACGTTCCCGAAACGGTGCGAAAAATCCTTGCCGTAGCCGCCGCGCTTGAGCATGCGTCCGACGAAGTACGGGCTCATCGCCAAAAGAAACGGGAGAATGAAGATGCGGTAAATCCAAATCATGGGAAAGACGAATTTCCCG
The DNA here is from genome assembly GCF_050314555.1 of Candidatus Spyradosoma sp. SGI.093. Lineage (NCBI taxonomy): Bacteria > Pseudomonadati > Verrucomicrobiota > Opitutia > Candidatus Spyradosoma > Candidatus Spyradosoma sp. SGI.093. The sequence continues at coordinate 444,844 of NZ_JBNPNH010000001.1, forward strand.
CAATTTATCGTTCCCGCGCCCTCCGCGCAATGCGAGAATGCGTCCCCGGACCGCGGGCGTTTTTTTCAGCGCGGCGGCGTGTGGCGCGTCCACGTCCCCGAGCGCGCGGCGGCGACGGCGAGCGCGACCGCGACCGCCGTTTCCGTGCGCAGCACGCGCGCGCCCAGATGCGCGAAGACGAAGCCGCGTTCCCGCAGCGCGCGCCGCTCGGCGTCCGTCCAGCCGCGTTCCGAGCCGATCGCGAACGCGCGCGGCGTTCCCGCGGGAAGCGGCGGGAAGGCGACGTCCGCGAGCGAGCTTTCCGCCTCGTACACGTCGAGCGCGAACGCCGCGCCCGCGGGGCTTTCGGCGAAGTCGGCGCAGGCTTCCGCAAGCGACGGGAAGAGCCGCGCGGGCGGCAGAAACGTCGTGCAGGTCTGTTCCGCAGCCTTGCGCAGGAGGGCGCGGAGCTCGTCGTTCCCGTCGCGCCAGAGCGAGCTCCGCGCGTAGGCGGGATCGCCGTTTTCGGTGACGAAAACGCGGATTTCGCGGCAGCCGATTTCGCCCGCGGCGGCGAAAATCTTCTTCATCGTCTGCGGGCGCGAAAGCCCGACGAGCAGACGGATCGGCGGCGAAAAAGCGTCCGCGGGAACGCCGCGTTCCCAGGCGACGGAGAAGGCGAAGCTCCCGTCGGGCTCCGCGGCTTCGACGGTCGCGATCCCGCGCGCGCCGTTTTCCGCGCCGCACCAGAACGTCGAGCCCGCGCGCGCCTTCAGCACGTCGCGGAGATGCGTCGCCGCCGGCGTTCCCGCGGCGAGACGCTGGCGCGGCTCCTCCGTTTCGAGCAGAATCAGATTCATGCGCGCGCCTCGCTTTCGGGCGTCGCGGAAGTTTCCGCGGCGTCGAGCAGATTCGCGGGCACGACGGCGCCGCCGGAGACGACGGTCTTCATCGCCTCGGCGACGGAGACGTCGAGAAAGCGCACGTCTTTCTCGGGCACGAAAATCATGTAGCCGCCGGTCGGATTCGGCGTCGTCGGCACGAAGAGATGGACAAGCTTTTCGCCCGTCATCGCGCAGAGCTTCGTCGGCTTCTCGCGCGTGAGAAACGCGAAGGTCCACGCGCCCGCGCGCGGAAATTCGACGAGCGCGACCTTGCTGAAGGTCTGCTTCTTGCCCGCACCGAAAGTGTCGATGACCTGCTTCACCGCGGCGTAAACGGAGCTCACCATCGGCAGACGGCGGAACACGCCGTCCAGCAGATTGAGAAACCATTTCCCGAAGACGTGGCGCGAAACGTGCCCGATGAGCACGAGAAACGCCGCCACGCAGAGCGCCGAAACCAGCGTCACGCCCGCGTGAAAGAACGGCGCGTCGCGCACGCCCGAAAGGTCGAACGCCTTGAGGACCGCCTCGAAGATGCCCCGCGCCGGCGCGGCGATGAGATTGACGAGCCAGACGATCAGGCACGCCGTGAGCGTCACCGGCAGACAGACGAAAAGCCCCGTGAAGAAAGCCTTGCGGAGCCAGGAGAAAAATCCCGCTTCATCGGGAGCGTTTTCGGAATCGTTCATGCCGGAAATCTTGCCGTTCCGCCGCGTTCCCGCAAGCGATTTCCGCGGGAACGGGCGCGAAAGCGTTTCTGCTCCCGCGGCGGAAAAAAGACTCCGATTCGGAAGGCGGACGCGTATCCTTCTGAAAGCCTTGAAGCATTCGACGGCTCAAATCGGAGTCGCCGAAAATGCTCTGCGGCGAGCACGGAGAGTCAAACAAAAAGCCGCCGGAACGAGGAAATGAATCCATAAATGGAGAACCCGAAAACGAGCCGCACCACACTTCCGACGGCGGGAAGAAGCTCGCGCGGAAAGCGGGAAAAGTCAAGACGCTTCGAGGCAGGAAACGATCGAACGTCGGAAGAGGCTCCCGCGCGAGGCGGCGGCGCGCTCTCCGAAAAACTCCGACGGAGCGCCGCGCTCGCGGAGGCGCATGCCGCTCGTCCGCTGCACGGGAAGATACTCCGTCCAATGCACGGCGACCCGGTGCAGTCTGCCGTCGCCGCCGTACACGTCTTCGTAATCGACGCGCTCCGCCCCGCGGTAGCCGTACGCGGTCACCGCCACTCTGCTTTCGCCGTCCGCGCGCGCGACGACTCTCGTTTTGAGCAGGCTTCGGGTGACGCAGTCCGGATGGCGGAACTCGGCCTCTCCGTAATGATTCGCCAGAGACTCGAGCTCCCAGAAAGACGCCGCCGCGTCCGCGGGAACGCCCTGACGCGCGCCCTCGCGCGGCGGCGTCTGCCGGTAGAGCGGGATCGCGAGAAGCGGCGCCATCGCGAAGTAAACGGCCTTGAAATAACTCTCGTTGAAGCGGACGAAAAAGGAGAACGCCGCGTCGTAATCCCAATTGAAGAAGCGCGAAGGATCGGTGTCGAGCGTCGCCTCGTCGAGATGCTTCGAGAAAAGCACGTTCATCTTCTTCCGCTTGATGAACGTGAAGTCGTCGCCGTAGCCGACGGTCGAGTCCTTCATCAGATTCAGCATCTGCGTCTGCGCCGCGGGAGTGAAGAGCAGACGGAACTCGACTTCGTGATCGCGGTCTTTCGCGTGGAACAGCGTCTCGAACTCGTGGTTGCTCATCAGCGTGAAGTCGGAATCGTCGGTCAGGTCGCGGGAATAGGCCTTCAGCCGGTTCAGGCGCCACCGCTTGCGGACCGAGCTCCAAAATCCCTCGTCCTTTCCGGTCAGACCGGACGGACGGCGTGAAAACGAAAGATTCGGGGCGGCGGCGTTCCCGTACAGGAGAAGCTTGCGCTCGTCGTAAACGGGAATCGGCCTGGTCACGTGCGCGCGCAGCGTCTCGTATCTTCGGACGGAACGCGTTTTCCCGTCGCTTCCGCGCACCGTCTCCGTCCACGAAATCTCCTTTGCGCCCTCGTAGATCTTCTCTCCCCACTTCATCTCGAGGTAATGCCCGAACACGAAGGGATTCCCGCAGACGGCGCCCGACTGCGCGAAGATGACGGACTTGCCGTCGTTGAAGGAATCGTCCCAGTCGAACCGCCCGCGCAGCGACGCCAGCCTCTCCGCCGTGAAATACGGGTCGAACTTCAGCCGGGGCACGGTCGCCTCGATCAGCCCGACGGTGATGTCCCAGGTGTAGAGCCGATTGAGCGGCTCCATCTGCTTCCACGCGATTTCTTTTTTCTCGGCGATCAGCGCCCGGAGCTCGACGACCCTTTTCGACGCCGCGCGGAACCGCGGAATCACGGCGATTCCCAGAATCAGCCCCGCGACGACGCCGGAAACGCACCACGCCTGCGCCCGCCCGGGCTCGCCGTTCGCAGCGACCGCTCCCGCGAGCGACGCCGCCGCGGTCAAAAAACCGACGACCGCCAGACAGCCGTAGCCGGTCTTCCTGTTTTTCGCGGAATCGGCCTCGGTCTGCAGTTTTCCGACTTCCGCCGCGAGCCTGCGGTTCGCCTCGACGTCCACGCGGGAACGCTTCGCAAGCTCCGCGAATTTCTCGCGCGCCAACCGGGCGAACTTCTCGCGAAATTCGTCGCGGTAACGCGCAAGAGGCTCCTGAACGTCTTCGTTCAAAAGAACGTTCCTCTCGCCTGCGCCTTGACCTCGGCGGACGCGGTGAACGGAATGCGCGTCGTGTAGCCCGCGCGAGCCGCGACGATCTGCTTCGTCGGCCAGGAGAAGACGTCGGTGTTCCACTGCATGACGGAATCGTTGTACAGCTGCCGCGCGGCGGTGATTTCCTGCTGAAGACAGCTGTTCTGCCGGATCGCCTCTGCGATCGCGGCGTGCGCCTTGAGGTCGGGATAAGCCTCGACCTGCGGGAAGAGACACCCGAAACAGCCGTCGACGCGCGCCGCGACGGCATTGCGCTCGCCGTCGCCCAGCCTGCCGCCGCGAAGGGCGGCGACGGTCTTCATGACGTCCTTGTCGAGATCGATCGCCTTTTCGAGCAGCTTGGCGAGATTCTGCAGAATCCGCACCCGCTGCTCGAGATAGTTGTCGATGGTCGAAGCGTCCGCCTGGATCTTCTGCTGCAGCTGCCGGAAGTAGTTTTTGGCGCCGATCTTCATGAAGAGAAAAACCAGCCCCGGAAGAATGCCGAGACACCACAGCACGATTTCGAACAGAGTCGAGCCCCACCCGATTCTGACGGGAAGCTGCTTTTCGATCACGTTCACGTCGCGCCCCGCGCCGTTGACGGGACCGGTCATTTCGTCCAATTCGTTAGCCATTTTATTTGCACCTTTCGTGGCGGGAAAAGTACCGCGCGCGCCCCGCGCTGTCAAGAATCCGCGCCCGCCGGAAACGCGTTTTCGGGCCTCGGTTGCAAATACCGGGGCAAGAACGAAGTTTTCGTTCCCGGCGAAAAGCCTGGCATCGTTTCCCGCGAGTCAACGGGCAAAACATCTCCGGACCGATACGCGCTTAATCTCGCGGAAAGGGAAGCCGCAGAAAGGAAAGATCGTTCAGTCCGTCGAATTGCGCGCCATGCGCGAGGTAGCGGGAAATCGCGCGCGCGTTCCCGTCTCGGACCCAAAACTGCAGGGCGGCGCCTTCCTTCGCCGCAAGTCTCATCAAATCGCGGAGCACCTGCGTTCCGCCGCCTGTCGCGAACCAGAAGTTCAGTACGATTTTTCTGCCGACTCGGGAAAACGCCGCGCAGGCTCGGACGTTCCCGTCGGACGCGCGGCGGACGAGCACGCGACGCTCCTCGACGATTTTTCGCCATTCCGTCTTCTCCGGCACATAATCGGTGCGGACGGAAAACGTTTTCAAGAGCTCCTCGTGGATTTTTTCCGAGTCCGTATCCTTCGCGAACTCCGGTTCGTCGTCCGCCTTCTCGACACCGAGCAGAGCCGCCCGCGGAAAGAACATTCGGCGATAACGCGCTATTTCCCTGAAATTCGCGCCTTCGAGCGCGCCGCGGAGCGATTCGGGCGCATCGCCGCGCGCGGGAACGTTCACGACGTATTCGGCGGCGTCAAGCAACGCGAGCGCGCGCATCAAAGCCGAAAAACTCTCCGCGAAAAAGTAGAGACGAAAGTGCGCGTGCTCGCGGGCGCGGAAAAACGTCGCGCCGTCGGACTCCGCGATTTCCCACGTCTCTTCGGGTTCGCGAAAAACGTTATGGCATTCCGGCGCACGGGAGCGCCATTGCGCCAGACGTTCCCGAAGCGCGCCGCAGTCTTCCTTACGCCAGTTCATTTTCCGCGTCGAGAAGCGATGCGAGCGCCTTGCGGTCGATTTTTCCGTTGGCGTTCTGCGGGAGTCTTTCGAGGCGCCGCAGCTCCGTCGGAATCATGTATTTCGGAAGCGATTTTCCGAGCGCGAGCACGAGTTCGCGCGGCGCGATTTCCTCTTGCGCTTCGTAAAAAAGCGTGATGCGCGAGCGCGCGCGGTCGTACACGACGCAGACGTTTTCAAGCGCGGGAACGCGACCGAGCGCCGTCTCGATTTCGCCGAGCTCGATGCGGTACCCGAGATGCTTGATCTGAAAATCGCGTCGTCCTTCGAAGATGATTTCGCCGCGTTCGTTGAGATGCACGACGTCGCCGGTGCGGTAGATCCTTTCCGGGAAATTTTCGTTCTCGGGATTCTGCACGAACACGGCCGCGGTTCGCGCGGGATCGTTCCAATAGCCGAGCGCGAGCGAGGTGCCGCGCACGCAGAGTTCACCCGAAACGCCGGGCTCGCGGACGCGGCGGTTCTGCTCGTCCAAAATCATCACGTCGGAATTGCGGCAGGGGCTGCCGATGGGCAGCGGTTCGTCGTCGCGGAACTCTCGGTCGAGCGTGTAGAACGTGCAGTCCACGCAGATTTCCGTCGGTCCGTAAAGGTTGGAGAACACGGCGTTCGGATAGTGGCGCCGCCAGACGTTCAGCTGCTTCGTCGGCATGACTTCGCCCGCGAAGAGAATACGCTCGAACGGCGGACGTATCTTTTCGAGCACGCCGAGATTGGCGATGTTCACGAGCACGGACGGAACGAAGAAAAACGTGTTCACGCGCTTTTCCGCGAAAAATTCCAGAAGACGAATCGGAAACGAAAAAAGTTCCTCCGGCGTGAGGATGAGCTTCAGCCCCGTCGCGAAGCAAAGATAGACGTCGAGCACGGAATTGTCGAAATGAAGCGGCGCCTGGTTCGCCATGACGTCGCTTTCGCGCACGCCGTAGCACGCGCGCGCCCATTCGATGTAGTCGATGACGGAACGGTGCGCGATCGTCACGCCTTTCGGCGTTCCCGTGGAGCCGGACGTGTTGATGATGTAGGCGGGATCGGTGTCGATGAGCGTTTCGAAATTCGTCGCGGGGGCGGAGGCACAGGCTTCGGAAACGAGCAGAATTTTTTCCGGCGGGCAAATTTCGGCAAGCGCGGGCGCGTGCTTTTCGTCGGTGACGACGAGCTCGGGCTCGATGTTTTCGAGAATCGCGCGAACGCGTTCCCGCGGACTTTTGACGTCGAGCGGCACGTAGACGTTCCCGGAGAAAAGCGTGCCCGCGAGCGCGCAGAGCGCGTCGATTCCTTTCGGCAGGAAAATTCCTATCGGGCGCCGAGAAACCGCGCGGCGGCTAAGAATCGCCCCGGAGACGGACTTCGCCGCCGCGACGAGCTCCGCGAACGTGATCGTTCCCGCGCGGTCTTCGAGCGCGATTTTTTCGGGAACGCGCGCCGCCGTTTCGAGAAGAAATTCAAGAACGTTGATTTTCATTTTTCAGGAAGGAAGAAAATTTTCAGAGAACGCCGCCGACGTCCTGCGCCGGATTGCCGAGGAGAATCCGCCCGTCGCGATGCTTTTTGTAGACGACGCTTCCGGCGGCGACGCGGTTGCCGTTCCCAAGCTTCGACGACGGCAGCATCGACGCGTGCGAACCGAAGAAATTCAGATCGCCGATTTCGGCGTGACCGCAGACGTCGCAATGTCCGGAAAGAACGTTGAAATCGCCGATGCGCGTGTCGTGCGCGACGGTCGTGAGAGAGTTCACGACGTTTCCGATTCCGAACTCCAACGAAACCGTGAGAGAATTCGGGCAGAAAATCGACGCTTCCGTACGCTCGAGAATCTCCTCGCTCACGATTGCACTCGGATCGACGAGATTCATGAAGCGCGCGCCGCGGGTTTTGAAGCGTTCGTAAATCGCCTTGCGCGCGTACGGAAAACCGACGGCAATGATGAATTCGCGTTCGGGACGGATTTCAACCGCGTCTTCGTCTCCGAGAAAAAATTCTCCCAGTCCGTAAGAAAGAATCGAGCTCGCCTCCTTCGCCGCGAATCCGGCAAACGTCGCGGGCGCGCCCATATCGAGAAGTTTTCGGAGCATGAGCCAGCATTCGTAAGCGAATCCGCCCGCGCCGATGATTATGATTTCGGTGTCGTTCATTTTTCGGAAAATTTTCTTCAGATGCAGAATCCGCCGTCGGCGGGAATTTCCGCGCCGGTGACGAAACGCGCGGCTTCGGAAAAAAGGAACGCCGCAAGCCCCGCGACGTCCGCGGGAACTCCGACGCCGAGCGGCTGGGACGCCTCGGCGCGCTCCCGAGCGCCCGCGTCGCGAAATAAGGCTTCCGTCATCGGCGTGAGAATCGCGCCGCACAAAAGCGAGTTCACGCGGACGCGGGGCGCGAGTTCGCGGGCGAGCGACCGCGCGTAGGCGTTGAGCGCTCCTTTGCTCGAAGCGTAGAAGCTTTTCCCGGCGCAGCCGCGCACGGAAGAGACGCTGGAGATGAAAAGCACGTCTTCAAGAGTCTTCCCGTTCACGCGTTTTTTCAAAAGCGCGGAAACGAACGCCATCGCGGAGAAAAGATTGACCGAGAAAAGTTCGCGCGTGCGGGCGTCGTCGTAATTGCGGGCGGTTTCGAAAAAATCCGTTCCCGCGCAGTGGACGAATCCGGAGATTTCTCCTTCTCGGGCGATTTCTTCGGCGAGCCTTTCCCGCATGTCCGAGAAATCCGTCTCCGCCAGGTTCGCGACGAATACCGCGTGCGCCGCCGCGTTCGAAAGGCGTTCCCGCAAGGCTTCGAGCTTCGCGGAGTCGCGTCCGTGCAGAAGCAACGCGTGCGTTTCCGCAAGCCGCTCGGCGATCGCGGAACCGATTCCGGACGTCGCCGCGGAAATCAGAATGCGCTTCGTCATGGAAAAATCGTCAGCGCAGTTTTCCTGAAACCGCGGCGACGAAATCGCCCACGCTTTCGCAGGCGCGGACGTCTTCCGTGCTCAGGAAAACTTTGTATTCGCGTTCGACATACGCGAGAAGCGAGATGACCGCGACGGAATCCCATTCTTCGAAGTCGCGCAGTTTTTCGTTCGCGGAAACGACGTCGACGTCGAGAATTTCCGCAATTTTTTCGTACAGTTTTTCCATAAAGATTTCAGATTTCGATGAGTTTGCAGAAGTCGAGCGGCCCGAGGTCGAGCAGCGCGGCGGAAATCGTGAGACCGACACCGAAGCCGCACAGAAGCGTCCGATGCGTTCCCGCGGAAAGCGGCGCGCGCAAATTGTCCGCGAGCACGGTAGGAATCGTCGCTGAACTCGCGTTCCCGTAGCGCGTCACGATGTCGTTCGGCATTTTTTCGCGCGGCACTCCGAGCGCGTCCGCGAGTTTTTCGAGCATGAACCGGTTCGGCTGGTGGAAGGCGAAGAACTCGACGTCCTCCTTGCGCGTTCCCGCGTGCGCGAGCAGTTCCGCGACCGCGGGCGGAACCTTCTCCTGGACGAAGGAAAATACGCTCGCGCCCTGCATGACTAGGTCGTTCGCCGATCGGATGTTGCCGTCGGGATCTTCGGTTTCGCGCGCGGTTTCGGGCGAGGCGGGCGTGCGGAATCCCCCGGCGGGAATGCGGATCGCGAAGGCGCCCTCTCCGAAAGTCTTGTTGAGGCAGAAAATCGGCGACGCCTCGCGGGAACGTTCGACGATGGAGAGCGCCGCGCCGTCGCCGATGAGCGGATGACTGTTGCGGTCGCGCGGATTGACTTTGCGGCTGAGCACGTCGCCGGTGACGACGGCGATTTTGCGGAACTCCGGGTTTTCCAAAAGCAGAAACGCCTCGAAAAGTCCGTGCAGATAGCCGGCGCAGCCCTGATTCAGATCGAGGCACAGCACGTCTTCCCGAAGACCGACGGCATGCTGAACGATGACGGACGTCTGCGGAATGAAATGATCCGGGGATTGCGTGACGAAGACGAGTGCGTCGATTTCGTCGGCGCGTACGTCCGTGCTTGCGAACAGTTCGCGGAACGCCGCGATCGCCAAATCGGACACGCACGTGCCGCTTGGAGCGACGCGGTGGCAATCGTACCCCATGAGCTCTTTGAGCTTCATGGATTTTCGCAACGGGAAATTGTAGCGCGTCGCGTCGTCGTCGAAACGCCGCGTGTTTGCGGGAACGCAGGCGATTACGCCGGAGAGACGCTTGCCGGAAAACTCGAAAATCATTTCATGCTTCTCCGGACGAGTTCCGCCATGCCCGCGATCGTGTCGAAATTCTCGGGCCTGATGTCCGCACCCGCTATGGAGATGCCGAAAGCCTTGTCGAACGCGGCGGACAGCGTCAAGACGTCGAACGAATCGAGCAGCCCTTCTTCGATGAAATGGGCGTCCGCGGAAACGTCGATGTCCGGACGGTTTTCGGAAATGATCTGCAGAATTTTTTCTTCAATCGAATTCATAGCTAAACCTTGATTGACATTCTGGAATGTAAAAGTGAGGAAACGCAAGTAAATACATTCCGGAAGGTCAATCATGCTCCTTTTGCGGAAACACGGCGGCGCGATTAGACCTTTGGCAATGTCTAAAAGCTCACGAGAGTTTTCCATTTCTGTCCCGCAAGAGGTGCTTGAGGCCTACGCGTCGTGTCAGAACATGAAAAACTTCGCGTCTTTCGCGCGTGAAGCGATCATTCGTAGGCTGAACACGGAGTTCGGATTTTCACTGGACGAAAAAATGGGGAATTTTCGTCAGGGACAACGCGTCGATTTGCTCGGCGAAAAACGCACGGCGAAGTTGCCGGAACTGCGCCGCCAGGCAGCCCGCGCCCGTGCCGGGAAAAAGAAAAAAGACTGACCCGAACATCGTTCATCTTTCAAAGGGCATGATCACGGGATTTTTCGCGGTTGTCATAAAGTTGCTGTCGAAGAAGATTCTGCCGCATTGCGGGATTTTTCGTCCGCGCCGTCATGAATCCCGCATGGACGGCGGGACGGGCGGCGGAAAAAGTTTAGCAAGAATCCTTGCAAGGAAAGGGCATTTTTAGGCATTTTCGGGCGATTTTCGCGGAGAGCGGGAAAACACGAAAAAGCCCGCAATCCCTTTGTTTATGCGGAATTGCGGGCTATTTGAAGGTATAGTTGGTCGGGGCGAGAGGATTTGAACCTCCGACCTCTTCGTCCCGAACGAAGCGCGCTAGCCAGACTGCGCTACGCCCCGACACTCAAAAAGGTAAGAGTGAATAAATCGATTTGTCCGCGGGAACGCAAGCGTTTTTTCAAAAAATTTTCGGTGCTTGCGGGCGCGCGCGGGAACGCCTTTCATGATTCGCCATGCGAATCGAAATCGAACAAGCGCTCGACATGCATCTGCACCTGCGGGACGGCGACATGCGCCGGCTCGTGACGCCGCTTTCCGCCGCGCATTTTTCCGGCGCGGTCGTGATGCCCAACCTCGTGCCGCCCGTCGTCGACGCCGCCGCGATGGCCGCCTACCGCGCGCGCGTTCTGGAAGCCGCCGGCGAGAACGCGGGAACGTTCGCGCCGCTCATGACGCTTTTCTTCAAGAACCAGACGCCCGCCGAGCTCGAAGCCGCGCGGGCGCAGCCGGGCTTTTTCGCGCTGAAGCTTTATCCGGCGGGAGCGACGACGAATTCCGACGGCGGCGTCAGCGATTTCGGCGCCGCGGAGGCGACTTTCCGCGCGATGGAGGAGATGGGCGTTCCGCTGCTCGTCCACGGCGAGAGCCACGGCTTCGTCATGGACCGCGAGGCCGAATTTCTGCCGACCTACCGCCGCCTCGCGCGCGCGTTCCCGCGTCTGAAGATCTGCATGGAGCACGTCACCACGGCGGCGGCGCTTTCGCTGCTCGACGAATTCGAGAACGTCTTCGCGACGGTGACGCTGCAGCACCTGCTCATCACGCTCGACGACGTCGTCGGCGGCATGATGCGTCCGCACCTTTTCTGCAAACCGATCGCGAAGCGTCCCGAAGACCGCGCGGCGCTGCTCGCGGCGGCGCTCGCGGGGCACCCGAAGCTGATGTTCGGGAGCGATTCGGCGCCGCACCCGCTCCACAAGAAGGAATGCTGCGGCTGCGCGGCGGGCGTGTTCACGGCTCCGCTCGCCCTGCCCGCTCTGGCGGCGCTTTTCGCGAAGCACGGCGCGCTCGACCGGCTCGGCGATTTCGTCGGCGGGAACGCGCGCCGCATCTACGGCATCCGCACGCCCGCGAAGAAGGTCGCGCTCGAAGACACGCCGACGCGCGTCCCCGACGCCTACGAGGGCTTCGGTCAGCGCGTCGTGCCGATGTTCGCCGGGGAAACCCTGCCGTGGAGCGCGACGGCCGCCGCCTGATCCGCCGCGGCGTTCAAATTTGTTTTAACAAATCCCGTTTTGGCGCATAATGGAGGCTTTCCGTTTTTCAAGATGAAACGAACGACCAAGACAATTCGGCAGATGAAGGGCTCGGACCAGATCGTCTGCATCACGGCTTACGACGCCGTCACCGCGCGCCTCGCCGACGCCGCGGACACGGACGTCATTCTCATCGGAGATTCCGTCGGGAACGTCGTGCTCGGTTTCGAAAGCACCGTTCCCGTGACGGCGGACATGATGGCGCACCACACGGCGGCGGTCGCGCGCGCCCGCCCGAACGCGCTCGTCGCGACGGACATTCCCTTCGGCGTCGCGCACGGCGATTTTTCCGACCTGCTCAAAATCTGCATGCGTCTCATGCAGAAATGCGGCGCGGAGGCCGTCAAGATCGAGGGCGGCGCGGAAATGGCGCCGACGGTCGCGCGGCTTACGGCGGCGGGCGTTCCCGTGTGGGCGCACATCGGACTGCAGGCGCAGAACGTCTTTCAGGAAGGCGGCTACCGCAAATACGGCAAGACGCCGGAGGAGCGCGCGTCGCTGCTCGCCGCCGCGAAGGCGCACGAAAAGGCGGGCGCGTTCGCGCTGCTGCTCGAAATGATGCCGTCCGACCTCGCCGCGGAGATCACGCGCGCCGTCTCGATTCCGACGATCGGCATCGGCGCGGGCAAGGACTGCGACGGGCAGATTCTCGTCATGCACGACGTTCTCGGCCTCACGCCGCGCCGCCCGTCCTTCGCGAAGCTCTACTGCGACGCGGGCGCGCAGATCGTCTCCGCGCTCCGGGCATACCGCGACGACGTGAAGAAGAGAAATTGATGACTGATAACGGATGACGGATGGTCTGAACATGCGGAAAGACGAGCTGACGAAACGGTTGAGAGATTTTTCGGTCCGGGTCGTGAAGTTCTGTGATTTTTTCTGTATGCGCGAACGTTCCCGCGTGCTCGCCGTTCAGATCCTGCGGAGCGGGACCAGCATCGGCGCCAACATCCGCGAAGCGCAAAACGCTTCGAGCAAGAGAGATTTCATTCAGAAAATGTCCATCGCCTTGAGGGAAGCGAACGAAACTCAGTATTGGCTGGAAATTCTGCACGGCGCGGGGAAACTTTCCGATGCGCATTTCTCGTCGCTTTACGGCGACTGCACCGTACTCGCCAAGATGTTGTCCGCGACCGTCAAGACGGCCAAGAAAAATTTGAACGGGCAATGAACGCCCGAAAATCATCCACTATCCCTCATCCATCATCCGTTACCATGACGATTGCAATTTTAGGCGCGGGAGCCTGGGGCTCCGCGATGGCGATTCACCTCAACCGCTGCGGGCAGCGCGTGACGCTCGTGCCGCGTCGGCTCGAACAGGCGCTCGAAATCGCGGGAACGCGCGAGAACCGCGTCTATCTGCCCGGCGTGCCGTTCCCGCGCGACGTCCAGATCGCGCACGTTCCCGCGCCCGCGCTCGCCGAGTGCGACGCGGTGATCTTCGCCTGCCCGTCGAAGGCGCTCCGCGAGACCGCCGAGCGCGTGAAGGCCGCGATTTCGCCGCGCACGCGCATTCTCATCTCGCTCTGCAAGGGACTCGAGGCGGGAACGCTCCTGCGCCCCGAACAGGTGCTGCGGCAGGTGTTCCCGTCGCTGTCCTGCGGCGTGATTTCCGGCCCGACGAACGCGGCGGAAGTCGCGGCGGGCTTCCCCGTCGCCGTCGTCTTCGCGAGCGACGCCCCCGCCGAGCTCGCGGAAAAGATTCAGAGCGAGTTCAGCGACGCGTCGTTCCGCATCTACCGTTCTTCGGACGTCGTCGGCGTGGAGCTCGGCGGCGCGCTGAAGAACATCTACGCGATCGCGGCGGGCATCTGCGACGGCATGCGGCTCGGCGCAAACGCGCGGGCGTCGCTGCTCACGCGCGCGCTCGCGGAAATGGGCCGCATCGTCGAGGCCGAGGGCGGGAACGTCGAAACCGTGCGCGGGCTCAGCGGCATGGGCGACCTCGTCGCGACGGCGACGGCGGACTGGTCCCGCAACCGCGCCTTCGGGCTCGAAATCGGACGCCGCGGCATCGACGCTGCCCTGCAGAAGATCTCCGCGGGCAAGAGCGTCGTCGAAGGCTACTACGCGACCAAGAATTTTCACGAATACGCGAAGAACGCCGGCGTTCCCGCGCCGATTCTGGAATGCGTCCACGGCATCGTCTTCCGCGGCGTGAAGCCGGCGGACGGCATCACGGCGCTGATGACCCGCGACCTGAAGGCCGAATGAGACGCCCGCGCGGCGCGCGCGCGTTTTCCCGCAATCCTCCTCAAAAAATTTTTCCCATGGCACGAGACAATTCCCACTACAACCGCGACGTCGCGATTCTCAAACACGACGAATCCGAAATTCCCGAACTCGTCGAAGCGGCGGGCGAAAACCCGCTGATTCTCGTTCTCGACGGCATTCAGGATCCGCACAACCTGGGCGCGATTCTGCGCACGGCGGACTGCGCGGGCGTCGATTTCGTCGTCATCACCAAACGCCGGTCCGCTCCCGTGACGGAGACGGTGCGGCGCATCGCCTGCGGCGGCGCGGAAAGCGTGCCGATCGTGCTCGCGAACAATCTGCGCAACGCGCTCGACAAGCTGAAGAACTGCGGCGTGTGGGTCGCGGGAACGTCCGACCACAAGACGAGTCAGTCGCTCTACAACGCGAATCTGAAGGGGCCGCTCGCGATCGTCATGGGCGCGGAGGGCGACGGCATCCGCCACCTCACGGGCGAGACCTGCGATTTTCTCGTGCGCATTCCGATGCTCGGCAGCGTGCCGTGCCTGAACGTTTCCGTGGCGACGGGCGTGTGCCTGTTCGAGGCGCTGCGCCAGCGCGGCGTGCGCTGAAGCGGCGCGGGCGCGCGAACTAGAAAAAAAACGTTCCCGCGGCGACGCTTTTCTTCCCGAAGGAGGAAAAGCCCCATGAAGTCCGCATTTTTCAAAACCGCGCCGCTCGCGCTCTTAACCGCCGCGATTCTCGCCGGCTGTTCCAACAGCCGCTACGCGCGGGAAGTCCCCGGCGCCGACCTGCGAGCCCTCGCCCGCTACGAACTGGACACGACGCTCGGCGAAGAGCGCGTCTCCGGCAGCGCCGAAAGCTCCACGTGGCTGCATTTCATCCCCGATTCGCAGGACACCGCCGACGGCTATTTTTCCGACGTCGGCTCGCTCTTCTCGGGGCTTTCGCCGACGCAGTCGCTGGCGCTGCGCGCGGCGATCGCGGACGCCTGCAGGCGCGCCGGCGCGGATTTCCTGCTGCTCCCGCGCTACGACATGGAAACCTCCTCCGCGTGGTTTTTCTACGAATCCGCGAAATGCACCGTAACGGGCTATCCCGTGAAGATCAGCGGAATCCGCCAGATTCCGGCGCGGGAAGCGGGCGGCGGACAAGGCGGCGCGGGCGGGAAATGACGCGGCCGCGAAACCGCCCGCGCGTTCCCGCCTCGCGCATTTTTTCGCCGACTTGGCACGCAAATCGCTTTAAGCTTCCGACATGAACGAACAGAAAATTCTCCACTTTTTCCGCGACGCGCTCATCATCGCCTTCGGCGTGCTCTTCGCCGCGGTGATTCTCGGGCCGACGCACATCCGCTACGCGAACTTTCTCTCGCTCTTCGTCGTCGCGGTCTTCATCAGTCTGCTCAACGCCTTTCTGCGGCCGATGCTCATTTCGTTCGCGCTGCCGCTGCTGCTGACGACTTTCGGGCTCGGCGCGGCGGGAACGGGGCTCTTCCGCGCGCGTTCGCTGCTCGGCGCGCTCGCGCTCTTCGGCGTCGTCTCGGTCTTCGGGCTCTGGATCGTCAACGCCTGCATCTTTTCGCTCGCGAGCTTCCTCGCCGGCAGCAGCTTCGTCGTCGAAGGCTTCGGCTCGGCGATGCTCGGCTCGGTCTTCACGAGCCTGGCAACGCTCTTCATCTGCGCGTTCTTCGGCATCCGCCGCCGCTCTCTGCTCGGCGACGTCCTGCGCGGCGGCATGCCGCGACGCGACGACGCGGGAACGCCGCCGCCTCCCCCGCCGCCCCGACGCCGCGCCCCGCGGGAACGCGACGACGACGTCATCGACATCTGACGCGCGCGAACCTCCGCCCGCCGGACAAAAAAAGAAACCCGCATTTCTGCGGGTTTCGAAAGTGGTAGCCGGTGCAGGACTCGAACCTGTAACCAATTGATTAAGAGTCAACTGCTCTACCATTGAGCTAACCGGCCGTCTTGTTCAAAAAAGAACGAGGTAAACGATGGCATTTATTTTTCGAATCCGCAAGCATTTTTTCAAAAAAATTTTTCTCCCGCGCGGGAACGCCCGCGGGCAAAGGCTTCGCGGACGAAAAATTTCCTTTGTCATCCGCGGGAAACGCTGTTTGAATCCGTCGGCATGAACACGAAGCCAGAGCCGCAGAACGACGCGCGCGCCCCCGAAACGGAGCCGAAGCGGCGGCGTCTCCGCGTCCGCCCGCCGGCGAACGACACGTTCGCCGCGCTGACGTACACGCTCGCGGCGGCGCTGCTTCTGTGCGAATTCATCGCGCTTTTCTGGTTGGACATTTTTTAAGACGTTATGCAGTTCAGATCACTTCCCGGTTTCCGCGAGTTTTATCCGGAGGATTGCGCCGTGCGCAACTTCATCTTCGCCCGCTGGCGCGAGTCCGCGCGGCGTTTCGGCTTTTCGGAGTGGGACGCTCCCGCGCTCGAGCCGCTCGAGCTCTTCACCGAAAAATCCGGCGAGGAAATCGTCTCCCAGCTCTTCAATTTCGAGGACAAGGGCGGCCGCAAGGTTTCCCTGCGTCCGGAGATGACGCCGTCGCTCGCGCGTCTCGTCGCCGCCCGCGCGGGATCGCTCCGCCGCCCGATCAAGTGGTTCGGCATCGGCGAAAATTACCGCTACGAAAAGCAGCAGCGCGGCCGCCTGCGCGCGTTCTACCAGTACAACGCCGACATTCTCGGCGAGGCCGGATGCGCCGCGGACGCGGAGATCATCGCGCTCTGCGTCGAGTCGCTGCACGCCTTCGGGCTCGGCGACGCGGATTTCTGCATCCGCCTGAGCGACCGCACGCTGTGGTTTCTTTTTCTTGAAAATCTCGGCGTTCCCGACGAGGCGACCGCCGTCAAGGTGCTCGCCGTCGTGGACAAGCTCGAGCGCGTCGCGCACGAGGGGCTGCTCGAAATGATGAGCGCCGCACTCGCGGGAACGCCGCTCGATCCGGCGGGAACGCTGGCGACGATCCGCGAGTTCGTCGCGCTGAAGAGCCTCGACGCGCTCGAAGCGTTCTTCGCGGCGCGCGCGGGAGCGGAAAAGGCGGTCGAACGCCTCGGCGAATGGAAAAAGCTGCTCGGGCTGCTCGACGCGCTCGGCGTCGGCGCGTTCATTCGCGTCGATCTCACGATCGTGCGCGGCCTGGCGTATTACACGGGCTTCGTGTTCGAGGCATTCCAGCTCGTCGGCGAAGGGCGCGCGCTCGCGGGCGGCGGCCGCTACGACAAGCTCGTGAAGAAGCTCGGCGGCCCGGACATGCCCGCCGTCGGCTTCGGCATGGGCGACGTCACGCTGCGCAATCTGCTCGAACAGCAGGCGCTGCTACCGCAGATCGCGGACGCGCCGGATTTTTACGCGATCGTGCTCGGCGACGAAAACCGCGCCGCCGCGCTGAACGACGTCTCGACGCTGCGCGACGCCGGCTTCCGCGTCGAATACGCGTTCAGGGACGGCAAGTTCGGCAAGCTCATCCAGGCGGCGGAACAGGCGGGCGCGCGCTACGCGCTGATCTACGGCGCGAACGAGCTCGCGCTCGGCGTCGTCAAGGTGCGCGACACGCTCGAACGGCGCGAAATCGCGTTCCCGCGCGAAAATCTCGCGGCGACGCTCGGCGGGATTCTCGAACGCGGCCTTCCCGTGCTCGAAGAACCGCGCTGCCGCGGCGACGGCTCCTGCGGGCACTGCACCTGCGGCGGGAAGAAGGACGCGTAAGCCCGTTCCCGCCGCGTTTTGAATTGCGTTCCCGCGCGGGAACGCCTTAAATGGCGGAACATTTTTCACAACAAGAAAGCAAACATCATGCAAGTATCCTACAAAGACCTCGGTTTGGTTAACACGAAGGAACTGTTCAAAAAGGCTCACGAAGGCCACTATGCGATTCCGGCGTTTAACTTCAACAACATGGAACAGATGCAGGCCATCATCCAGGCTTGCGTCGAAACCAAGTCCCCGGTGATCCTTCAGGTCTCCAGCGGCGCGCGCAAGTACGCGAATCAGACGCTTCTCCGCTACATGGCGCAGGGCGCCTGCGAATACGCGAAGGAACTCGGCTTCAACGTTCCCGTCGTCCTTCACCTCGACCACGGCGACTCGTTCGAGCTCTGCAAGTCCTGCGTCGATTACGGCTTCTCCTCCGTCATGATCGACGGTTCGGCGCTTCCGTTCGAAAAGAACATCGAACTCGCGTCCAAGGTCGTCGAATACGCGCACAAGTACGACGTGACGGTCGAAGGCGAGCTCGGCGTTCTCGCGGGCATCGAAGACGAAGTCCAGCACGAGCACTCCAACTACACGGATCCGGAAGACGTCGAAAAGTTCGTCAAGTCCACGGGCGTCGACTCCCTCGCGATTTCCATCGGCACCTCGCACGGCGCCTACAAGTTCAAGCCGGAACAGTGCACGAAGAACGCGGACGGCATCCTCGTTCCGCCGCCGCTGCGCTTCGACATTCTCGAAGAAGTCGAAAAGCGCATTCCGGGCTTCCCGATCGTGCTCCACGGCTCTTCCTCCGTTCCGCAGGAATACGTCAAGATCATCAACGAAAACGGCGGCAAGCTCGTCGCGGCGGTCGGCATTCCGGAAGACCAGCTCCGCAAGGCGGCGTCCCTCGGCGTGGACAAGATCAACATCGACTCCGACGGTCGTCTCGCGATGACGGCGGCGGTCCGCCAGGTCTTCACGCAGAAGCCCGCCGAGTTCGACCCGCGCAAGTACCTCGGTCCCGCGCGCGACGAGCTCAAGAAGCTCTACATGCACAAGATCAACAACGTGCTCGGCTCCGCCGGCAAGGCCGCCTGCGGCTGCTGCTGCAACGCGTAAAAAGCTCCGACGCACCAAAGAAAACGTTCCCGCGGGAGTTCCTCGCGGGAACGTTTTTTTGCGCCTTCGCGGGAACGCGTTTGGGGGCGAAGACGTCCGCGCCTCCGTCGCGGGAACGCGCGGACGCGCGTTTTCGCTTTTTCGGAAGGCGGGAACGCGTTAAGCTCCGCGTCATGAAAACACGGAACGACGGCGCGGAAACGCGCGCGAACGAACTGCCCGTCGCGCTCACGGTCGCGGGCTCGGATTCCGGCGGCGGCGCCGGGATTCAGGCGGATCTGCTCACGTTCGCCGCGCACGGCGTCTTCGGCGCGACGGCGGTCGCCGCGCTCACCGCGCAGAATCCCGACGGCGTTTCCGCCGTGCGCGCCGTTCCCGCCGCCTTCGTGCGCGAACAGGCCGAACAGGTCGCGCGTTTCTTCCGGATCGGCGCGGCGAAGACCGGCATGCTCGCGAACGCGGAAATCATCGCCGCCGTCGCGGACTTTTTCGCCGCGCGGAGCGAAATAAGACTCGTCGTCGATCCCGTGATGATCGCGACGAGCGGCGCCGCGCTGATCGACGCCGAGGCGGTCGCGACGCTGCGGGAACGCCTGATTCCGCGCGCGGCGCTCGTCACGCCCAATCTCGACGAGGCGGAAACGCTGCTCGGCGAAAAATTCGCGTGGCGCGGGAACGCGGACGCGACGCCCGAGGAAATCGAGGCGTCCGCCGAAAAGCTCGCCGACGCGCTCGGCGTTCCCGTGCTGCTCAAGGGCGGGCACGGCGCCGGGAACGACGTGCGGGACGCGCTCGCTTTCCCGGAAAAATCGGAAGTCCCCCGCCGTCGCTCCCGGAGCTTCGTCCACGCGCGCGTCGCGGGAACGAACACGCACGGGAGCGGCTGCACGCTTTCCGCGGCGGTCGCGGCGAATCTCGCGTCCGCGCCGGAGTCCGACGTGGCGGAAACGCTCGGCGAAGCGGTCGCGCGCGCGATCGACTACGTTTCCCGCGGCATCGCGCGCCCGCTCCGCGTCGCCGGCGACCGCTTCATCGCGCACCTGCGCTGAGCGCAGGGACGCACGCGTCGCGGGAACGAAAAGGAGGGCAAGCGGGACGCTTACCCCTCCCCTGTTGAATTCGCGTTCATTCGCGGAAATTCGCAGTTTCAAAAAATCTGCGGAAATCTGCGTCATCTGCGGGAAAAATTTTTACGGGCGGATTTCAAAAGCGCCGCGGGAACGCGCCCACCGACGAGCGCATCAGAATTCTTGATTTTCTCCGAAAACGGGGCGACAATCTGCGGTCTATGATCAGTGAAAAAATCTCCGAAGCGCTCAACGAACAGTTGAAGTGGGAAATGTATTCGGCGAATCTTTACCTCGCCATGTCCGCGTATTTCGCGGACGTCGGCCTGCCGGGCTTCGCCAACTGGATGCGCGTCCAATACCAGGAAGAAACCGCGCACGCGCTGAAGTTCTACGATTTCGTGCTCTCGCGCGGCGGACGTTCGAAGCTCTCCGCGATCGACGAACCGCCGGCTCAGTGGGCGAACCCGTTCGAAGCGTTCAAGGCGACCGCCGAACACGAGGCGGAAGTCACCCGCCGCATCAACGAGCTCGTCCACCTCGCGAAAGCCGAGCACGATTTCGCGACCGACATCTTCCTGCAGTGGTTCGTGACCGAGCAGATCGAGGAAGAGGAAAACGTCAAGGCGATCATCGACCGCCTCAAGCTCGTCAACGGCGAAGGTCAGGGTCTGCTGATGCTCGACGCGGACGCCGCCGCGCGCACCTACACCGCGCCGCCCGCCAACGGCAATCCCGCCGCCTGAGCGCGCGCGTTCCCGTCTCACGCGAAAAGGCGTTCCCGCGAAACGAATCGCGGGAACGCCTTTTTTTCGTGCGGCGGCTCAGAGCATGACCGCTTCGCCGAGGCTCGGAATCGCGGCGCGGATTCCGAAGCGGACGTGGATTTTTTCCGCGAGCGCGGCGCGCTGGCGGGCTTCGCCGTGCATCACGACGACGCGCGGGCGCTTCTTCTTTTTCTCGCAGAGCGGCGCGAGCCATTTCAGCAGATCCGTCTGCCCCGCGTGCGCGGAAAATCCGCCCAGCGTGTAGACTTTCGCCGCGACGCCGATTTCCTCGCCGTAGATGCGGACGCGCTTGCGCCCTTCTGCGATCAGGCGGCCGAGCGAGCCTTCCGCCTGGTAGCCGCAGATGAGGACGGTCGTCGTCGGCTTCCACAGGTTGTTCTTGAAGTGGTGCAGAATGCGGCCGCCGTTGCACATGCCCGCTCCCGCCATGATGACGCAGGGGCCTTCCATGTCGTTGAGCGCGCGCGATTCCTCGCCCGTCTCGCAGATCTTCAGCGTCGAAAGCCCGGATTTGAGCCGGTTCATCTTTTCGACGTCGGAGGCTTCCTCGTCGTAGAGCTCGGTGTGCCGCTGATAAAGCCGGCTCGCCTTGATCGCCATCGGGCTGTCGAGGTAAACCGGAATCTTCGGCAGTTCGCCGTTCGAGAAAAAGCCGCCGAGATAATACAGCAGCTGCTGCGCGCGGCCGACGGCGAAGGTCGGGATCAGCACCTTGCCCTTGCGCGCGATCGCCTCCTGGAGCAGCTGGCGGAACTCGTTGACCGTCGCGTCCAGCGAGCGGTGATCGCGGTCGCCGTAAGTGGATTCCACGAACACGACGTCGAAATCGACGTCCGAGACCTTTTTGCTGTCGCGCAGAATCGGCATGTCCGCGCCGCCGAGATCGCCGGAGAACATCAGCGCCTTCTTCACGCCGACGTCGTTCACGAAGAGCTCCACGCAGGTCGAGCCGAGCAGATGCCCCGCCTCGACGAAGCGGAACTCCATGCCGGGCGCGATTTCCGTCGGCGCCTCGTAATCGACGGCCCGGAACAGCGGGAAGACTTTTTTGACGTCCTCCGTCGTGTAGAGCGGCGGCTTGGGCTTGCGCAGCGCGCGGGCGCGCTTGCGGTTCGCGCGGATCGCGTCCGCCTCCTGAATGTGGGCCGAATCCAGCAGAATCAGCTTCGCGACTTCGATCGTCGCCTCCGTCGCGTAGATGGGATTGGAGAACCCGGCTTTGACGAACAGCGGCAGACGGCCGCAGTGATCGAGATGCGCGTGCGTGAGCACGACGGCGTTCAGACGGCTCGGATCGAGCCCTCCGGGAACGCGATTGGCGGATTCGCTGAGCGTGAATCCTTGGAAAATCCCGCAGTCGACCAGGATTTTCGCCCGTTTTGTTTCAACGAGATAACAGGAGCCGGTTACGCCACCGGCAGCGCCGTAGGGTATAACTCTCATAAGCGATTACCGAGGATACCCGGAATTTCCGAAAAGGAAAGCCTAAAATACGGGCGCGGCGGCGGCCGCGAAAAATCGCAATTTACTATTCGGGCAAAACAAAACATTATCCCGCGATTATGTTAAGAATCGGAAGACTGACCATTTGCGACCGCACGCTCGCCGGCATCACGCCGGACTTGAGCGGCAAGGAAATCGAACGCATGCTCAGCGACCTGCTCGGCGAAGACGTCACGTTCGTCTCGCGAATCGTCGGGCACGACCGCAACCGCATCGCCGACGCCATCCGCAGTCTCGTGGACGACGAACGCTGCACGCTCGTCCTCACCGCCGGCGGCACGGGTCCGGCGCGCCGCGACGTCACGCCGGAGGCGACGCGCCTCGTCATCGAAAAGGAGCTTCCCGGCTTCGGCGAGATTCTGCGCATGAAGTATTACGAAACGACGAAGACCGCGGTGCTGCTGCGCGTCGCGGCGGGCATCCGCTCGCACGCGCTCATCGTCAATCTGCCGGGGACGCCGGAGGGCATCCGCTCGTCGCTGGAGATTCTCGGCCCGGCGATCTACGAGTGCATCATGCACGTCCGCTGAGGCTCCGCCGATGCCGGAAACGCCGTTCCCGCCGCGCGCCGTCGTGCTGCTCGCTCTCGGGACGCCGCGCGACGCGGGCGTTCCCGCCGTGCGCCGTTTTCTGCGGGAATTTCTGAGCGACCGCCGCGTCGTCGCGCTCCCGTGGATTCTGCGCAAGGCGCTCGTGGAGCTGGTGATTCTGCCGCGCCGCGCCGCCGTCGCCGCCGCGCGCTACCGCAAGATCGAAACGCCGCGCGGCATGCCGCTCGCCGTCTTCACGGAGGCGCTGCGGGAACGCGTGCGCGCGGCGCTCGGCAACCGCGTTCCGGTCTTCGCCGCGATGCGCTACGGCGAGCCTTCGGCGGAAAGCGTCGCGCGCGAAATCGCCCGGCTCGGCGTCCGCGAAGTCGCCGTGCTGCCGCAGTTTCCGCAGTACGCGGAATCGTCTTTCGAGACGGCAGTCGCACATTTTTCCGACGCGCTGAAACGCTTCGCGCCGCGGGCTCGCGCGCGCGTCGCGGCGCCTTTTTACACCGCGACGGGCTACGTCGAGGCCGTCGCGGAAACGCTGCGCGGCTTCGTCGGCGAGGGCCGCGATTTTCTTTTTTCCTTTCACGGCGTTCCCGTGAAATCGCTCGTCCGCGTCGCCCGCGGAAAGCGGCTCGCCTGCAATCCCGCGCGCGCGGAATTTTCCGAAAAGAACTGCGTCGCCTGCGCGGCGGCGGAGAAATGCTATCGGCGGCAGTGCTTCGCGGGCGCGGCGGCGATCGCGGCGGCGGCGGGCATTCCGCGGGAACGCTTCCGCGTCGCGTTTCAGTCGCGCTTCGGCGGAGGCGCCTGGCTGCTTCCCGCGACGGCGGACGAAAAAATCTCCGACGCGACCGTCGTCGTCGCTCCCGGCTTCACGGCGGACAATCTCGAAACGCTGCTCGAACTGCGCGAGCTCGGCGCGGGAACGCTCGCGCCGTGCCTGAACGACTCGCCGCGCTTCGCGGAATTTCTTGCCCGCGAAGCCGAAAGCCTTTTCGCGGGCGAAGACGCGCAGACATAAAAAATTACGCTTCGGAGCGTAACGCCTCGAAGCGTAATTTTCGGGGACGCGTTCCCGCGGAGGGCGCTCAGCGCGCGCAGCCGGGCGTGCGCGGGAACGGAATCACGTCGCGGATGTTGCCTTCGCCCGTGACGAACATCAGCATCCGCTCGAAGCCGAGCCCGAAGCCCGAATGCGGCACGCTGCCGAAACGGCGCAGATCCGCGTACCAGCCGTAATCCTTTTCCGAAAGCCCGTGTTCGCGCATCGCCTCGAGCAGCTTGTCGAGCCGTTCCTCGCGCTGGCTGCCGCCGACGATCTCGCCGATGCCGGGCACGAGCAGGTCCGCCGCCGCGACGGTCTTCCCGTCGTCGTTCCGGCGCATGTAGAACGGCTTCGCCGCGCGCGGGTAATCATAAACCGCGACCGGCGACCTGAAATGCTTTTCCGTGAGGAAGCGCTCGTGCTCGCTCTGCAGCGCCTCGCCCCAGACGGGCTCGAACTCGAATTTTTCGCCGGACGCGCGCAGGATTTCGATCGCCTCGGTGTAGCTCACGCGCACGAACGGTTTTTCGAGCACGTGCGCGAGGCGTTCCCGCAGCCCTTTGCTGACGAATTTGTCGAAGAACGCGATTTCGTCCGGGCAGTTTTCGAGCACGTCGGCGATGAGGTGCTTGATGAACGCCTCGGCGACGTCGATGTCCTCGTGAATGTCGCAGAACGCCATCTCCGGCTCGATCATCCAGAACTCGCTGGCGTGGCGCGACGTGTGCGAATTTTCCGCGCGGAACGTCGGGCCGAACGTATAGACGTTCCCGAGCGCGCACGCGAGCGTCTCCGCCTCGAGCTGGCCGCTGACGGTCAGAAAGGACTGCCGCGCGAAGAAATCCTGCGCGTAGTCGATTTTCCCTTCGGGCGTCTTCGGGAGCGCGTCGAGCGGGAGCGTCGTCACGCGGAAAAGCTCGCCCGCGCCCTCGCAGTCGCTCGTCGTGATGAGCGGCGTGTGCACGTAGGCGAAGCCGCGCGCCTGGAAGAAATTGTGCACGGCGTAGGCGAGGCGGGAACGCACGCGGAACATCGCGCCGAAGCGGTTCGTGCGCGCGCGCAGGTGCGGAATCTCGCGGAGGAATTCGACCGTGTGTCCCTTCTTCTGCAGCGGGAACGTCTCCGGCGAAGCACCGACGATCTCGAACGCCGTCGCGCGCAGCTCCCAGCTCTGCCCCTGCCCCTGCGAAGGCACGAGCGCGCCGCGCACGGCGACCGCCGCGCCCGTGAGCGCGCTCTTCACCGACGCGTAGCCCGCGCAGGCGGCGTCCACGACGCACTGCAGATTCTTCTGGCACGAGCCGTCGTTTATTTCCACGAAGGAAAACGTCTTCGAGTCGCGGCGCGTGCGCACCCAGCCCCGGACGAGCGCGTCTTCGACGGGAGCGCTCGCGGCGAGCGCGGTTTTCACGGAAATTTTTCGGAATGTGTTCATGAGTGAAAAAAGTTGCGGGAACGGCGCGCGTCACAGAATCAGCATCGCGTCACCGTAGCTGTAAAAACGATAGCCGCGCGCGACCGCCTCGGCGTAGATTTCCTTGAGCCAGGCGATTCCGCTCATTTCGCCCGGCGCGAGAAACGTCGCGACGAGGCACATCAGCGTCGATTTCGGCAGGTGGAAATTCGTGATCAGCGCGTCCGCGCCCGAAATCGTCTGCGGCGGATAGACGAAGAGCCCGGCGCTCGCGGCGACGTTCCCGCGCGCGGGAATCAGCGGATCGCCGGCGGCGCGACGGCGCGCGAAATCCTCCATCGCGCGCAGGCTCGTCGTGCCCACGGCGAGACGCGGCGAGCGCGCCTTGTCGACGATTTCGAGCTGCTCCCGCGTCGCCGCCGGAATGACGTAAAATTCCTTGTGCATCGGGTGCGCCTCGATCGTCGCGGATTTGATGGGCTGAAACGTGCCCAGGCCGATGTGCAGCGTCAGATCGAACTGCGGCACGCCGCGGGAACGCAGACGCTCCAGCAGAACTTCGGAAAAATGCAGTCCCGCCGTCGGCGCCGCGGCGGCGACCGGCTCGTCGCGCCGCGCGTAGACCGTCTGGTAACGTTCCTTGTCGAGCTCGGAAAAATCCTTGTCCTTCGGGCGGGCGCGCGTGATGTAGGGCGGGAGCGGCAGCGCGCCGATCTTAGCCGCGACGTCGAGCACGTCGCGGAGCGGCGGGAACACGTCGAACTCGACGAGATATTCGCCGCCGCCGTCCTCGCAGTCCTCCTTCGCGATCACGCGCGCACGATAGACGCCCTCGACGCCGAACGCGCCCGAAGCCGCCTTTTTCCCCGGCTTGAGCAGACACCACCAGCGCGTCGGCGTTTCGCCCGGGCGCAGCAGCAGGCACTCGACCTTCCCGCCGGAGCCCTCGCGCACGCCGGGCAGGCGTGCCTGCAGCACGGCGGCGTCGTTGCGGAACATCCGCGTCCCCGCGGGAAGCAGATCCGGCAGATCCGCGAAAACGCAATGGCGCAGCGTTCCCGAAGCGCGGTCGACGACGAGCAGGCGCGAATCCTCCCGCCGCGCGGCGGGCGTCTGCGCGATCAGGCGCTCGGGCAAATCGTAATCGAAGAGTTCCGTGTCCATGCCGAAAAAAACGTCCGCCTACTTTCCTCTCAATTCGCCTCGAACTCAACATGGAAAAACGCCCGCCGCTCCGCGCGCGGAGGGGTGAGCGGGAAAAATTTTCGTGTTCATCGGGGGCGGGGCGCGTTATCTTGGGCGCATGAACAGCTCCGAACCGGCAGAAATTCACGTCAAGGGCGCGCGGGAACACAATCTGAAGAACCTCGAGATTCGGATTCCGCGCGGCAGGCTCGTCGTCGTCACGGGCGTCTCCGGCTCCGGCAAATCCTCGCTCACGTTCGACACGATCTACGCCGAGGGCGCGCGGCAATACCTCGAAAGCCTCTCCGCGAAAATGCGCGCGAATCTCGACCGGATTCCGCGCCCCGACGTCGATTTCATCCACGGGCTCTCGCCCGTCATCGCGATCGAGCAGCGCACGGCGGCGAACGGCAATCCGCGCGCGACGGTCGCCACCGCCACGGAAATCGCCGACTACGCGCGCCTGCTCTGGGCCGTCGCGGGAACGCAGTTCTGCCCCGACGACGGCGGCAGAATCACGCGCCGCACGCTCGACGACTGCGTCGAGCGGCTCTGCGCCCTGCCCGCGGGAACGAAGCTCGCGCTCGGCGCGCCCTACGCGAAGATCCGCCGCGCGATGCTCGCCGACGAGACGGAGAACCTGCGCCGGCGCGGCTTCCAGCGCATCCGCGTGGACGGCGAGATCTTCGACCTCGACGACGCGCTCCCGAGCTTCGGGAAGAAAGCCGAGCTCGCGCTCGACGTCGTCGTCGATCGGCTCGTCGTTTCCGCCGGCGCGCGTTCCCGCCTCGCGGACTCGCTCGAACTCGCCTTCCGCGAAGGCAAGAACCGCGCGTTCGCCGTCGTGCTCGGCGGGAGCGACGACGCGCGCGAGATCCCGCTGCGCCTCGATTTTTCCTGCGAACTCTGCGGAAAGACCTACGACGCGATTTCGCCGAAGAACTTTTCCGAAAGCCGCCCCGACGGCGCCTGCCCCGTGTGCGGCGGGCTCGGCGAACTGCCGCGTTTCCTGCCGGAACTCGTCGTTCCCGACCCGAAAAAATCGCTGAAGGACGGCGCGATCAAGCCCTGGCGCTACGGCTCGAAAAAGATGATCACGCAGCGCGCCGCCTGGCTGCGCCAGCTCTCGGAGCAGGCGCCGTTCCCGCTCCGGACGCCGTGGGAGGAGCTCGACGCGGGAACGCGCGACCTGATTCTGCACGGGAGCGGCGCGCGCGAATTTCTGCTCAAGACGGGGCGGCGCAAGCCCGCGATGCGGCCGTTCGAAGGCGTGCTCGCGGATCTCGAAAACACGGCGCGCACGACGTCGAGCCTGCTCCTGCGCACGCGCCTGCTCGCGTTTCAGCACGCCGCGCCCTGCCCGGCGTGCGGCGGTCTGCGGCTGAATCCGCGCGCGCTCGCCGTGAAGCTCGCGGGAAAAAGCATCGGCGAATTTTTCCGGATGAGCGTTCCCGAGGCGCTCGCGTTCGTACGCGCGCTGAAGGGCGTCCCCGCCGTCGAGCCCGCGGAGGAGGCGCGCGCCGGGCTCGAAAAACGCATCGAGTTTCTGGATACGACAGGGCTTTCCTATCTCTCGCTCGACCGCGCCTACGCGACGCTCTCCGGCGGCGAAGTGCAGCGCGTGCGGCTCGCGGCGCAGCTCGGGCTGGGACTCGTCGGCGTCACCTACATTCTGGACGAGCCGAGCATCGGGCTGCATCCCGCGGACCACGCGCGCCTCATCGCGCAGCTGCGCGACCTGCGCGACCGCGGGAACAGCGTCGTCGTCGTCGAACACGACCGCGACACGATCCTCGCCGCGGACCACGTCGTCGAAATCGGGCCCGGCGCGGGAACGCGCGGCGGCGGACTCGTCTTTTCGGGCACGCTCTCGGAGTGTCTCGCCGAGGGAAAATCGCTCACGGCGCGCTTTCTGAACGCGGCGCCGGAGGAGCGTTCCCGCGAAATCGCGGCGGCGTTCCCGCGCGTCGAGCCGAAGGATTTTCTCGTCGTGCGCGGCGCCTCGGAAAACAATCTGCGCGGCGTGGACGCGGCGTTCCCGCTGGGCGCGCTGACCGTCGTCTGCGGCGTTTCCGGCTCGGGGAAATCGACGCTCGTGAACGCGATTCTGGGCAACGCCGCCGCGCGCCGGATCAACCGCGCCAAATGCGTTCCCGGCAGGCACGCGGGCATCGACGGGCTGGAACGATTCGAGGGCTTCGTGCGCATCGACCAGTCTCCGATCGGGCGCTCGCCGCGCTCCAATCCCGCGACGTTCACGGGCGTCTTCGACCTGCTCCGAAAAATCTACGCCGCGACGCCGCTCGCGAAAATGCGCGGCTACGACGCGGGGCGCTTTTCCTTCAACAAACGCGGCGGCCGCTGTGAAGCCTGTCAGGGCGAAGGCCAGGTGCCGCTCGACATGCAGTTCCTCGGCGAAACCTGGGTCGAGTGCCCGAGCTGCCGCGGCGCGCGCTACAACCGCGAGACGCTCGAAGTGCTCTTCAAGGGAAAAAACATCGCGGAAACGCTCGACATGACCGTCGCCGAAGCGAAGGAATTTTTCCGCGCGCAGCCGGGCATTCTGAATCTGATCACGACGCTCGACGAAGTCGGGCTCGGCTACCTCAAGCTCGGCCAGCCCGCGACGACGCTTTCCGGAGGCGAGGCGCAGCGCCTCAAGCTCGCGCTCGAACTTTCCAAAAAGAAAAAAGGACCGACGCTCTACCTGCTCGACGAGCCGACCACGGGGCTGCACTGGAGCGACGTGCGCCTGCTGCTCGCCCTGCTCTTCCGCCTGCGCGACGCGGGGCACACGCTCGTCGTCATCGAGCACAACAGCGACGTCGTGCGCTGCGCGGACTGGCTTCTCGAGCTCGGTCCCGGCGGCGGGAACGCCGGCGGCTCGCTGATTTTCGCGGGAACGCCCGACGCCCTCCGCGCCCGCGGCGACACGCCCACCGCCCGCTTCCTGTGATTTTCGCCCGCGGGAACGCGTCTTTTTTCTTGGAAAGGGGCGGGCGTTCGGTCATGATTGATTTTCCTTTTGCGGTTCGGGCGGGTGCCCGTTCCCGCGAAAAAGGAACAACGACAACCATCAACCCTGCGAGGGACTTCCCGTTCCCGCAGACACAGAAAGAAGAACAGTACAAATGTCCTCCATCATGGAACAGCTGCTCGCCGAAAACGCCGGCAGCCTCAACTCCCTCATTCCCGGCTCGATCGTCAAGGGCACGGTGATTGAAATCCGCGACAACAACGTCGTCGTCGACATCGGCGGCAAATCCGAAGGCGTCGTTCCCGCGAGCGAATTCGCCGACGTCAGCGAAATTCAGATCGGCGACGAAATCGAGGTCTATCTCGAAAAGGCGGAAGACCGCAACGGCGCGCCCGTCATCTCCTACGACAAGGCGCAGCAGAAGAAGAATTGGGAAACGATCGTCGCCGAGTGCAAGGAAGGCTCGGTCATGCCCGGCCGCGTGAAGGCGAAGGTCAAGGGCGGGCTCATCGTCTCGATGGGCATCGACGCGTTCCTGCCGGCCTCGCAGATCGACGTTCAGCCGCCGAAGAATCTCGACCAGTACATCGGTCAGACCTACGACTTCAAGATTCTCAAGATCAATCTGGAGCGCAAGAACCTCGTGATCTCGCGCCGCGAGCTCATCGAAGAACAGCGCAACGAAAAGCGCCGCGCGCTTCTCGAAGAAGTGAAGCCGGGCGACGTCCGCCGCGGCGTCGTGAAGAACATCACGGACTACGGCGCGTTCGTCGATCTCGACGGTCTCGACGGCCTGCTCCACATCACGGACATGAGCTGGGGCCGCATCTCGCACCCGAGCGAAGTGCTGAAGGTCGGCGAAGAAATCGACGTGATGATCATCGAAATCGACCGCGAGCGCGAACGCGTTTCGCTCGGTCTCAAGCAGTGCACGCCGAACCCGTGGGATTCGATCGAAAAGAAGTACCCGGTCGGCTCCAAGGTGCACGGCAAGGTCGTCAACCTCGTTCAGTACGGCGCGTTCGTCGAGCTTGAACAAGGCGTCGAAGGCCTCGTCCACGTCACGGAGCTCTCCTGGACGAAGCGCATCACGAAGCCGTCCGACGTGCTCAAGATCGGCCAGGAAGTGGACGCCGTCATCCTCGGCATCAACAAGGAAGAGCAGAAGATCTCGCTCGGCATCCGCCAGCTCGAACAGAACCCGTGGGAAATGGTCCGCCACAACTACCCGGTGGGCGCGCGCGTGCACGGCAAGGTGCGCAACCTGACGACGTTCGGCGCGTTCGTCGAGCTCGAGGAAGGCATCGACGGCATGGTCCACGTCTCCGACATGAGCTGGACGCGCCACATCAACCACCCGGGCGAAATGCTCAAGAAGGGCGACGAAGTCGAAGCCATCGTTCTCGACGTGGACGCCGACCAGCAGCGCATCGCTCTCGGCATCAAGCAGACGCAGGACGACCCGTGGGACGAAATCGACCGCAAGTTCCACATCGGCGACATCGTCACGGGCAAGGTCTCCAAGATCGCGAACTTCGGCGCGTTCGTCGAACTCGCGGACGAAATCGACGGTCTCGTCCACATCTCGCAGATCAGCGAAGAGCGCGTCGAAAAGATCAAGGACGTGCTCAAGCTCGGCCAGGAAGTCACCGCCCGCGTCATCAAGATCGACAAGGACGAGCGCCGCATCGGTCTCTCGATCAAGGCCGCGAACTACGACCCGGCTCAGCTCCAGGCGGAAATCAGCGCCTACGAGCGCGTCCGCGGACCGTCGTCGGAACGCAGCAGCGCTCCCGCGACGATGTCCACGAGCACCGGCGGCGATTTCGCGAACCTCGGCGACATCCTCGACAATCTCTGATTCGAGAATCGCCTTACCGGCACGAAAGGGCGTTCCCGCGCGGGAACGCCCTTTTTGTTTTCTTCGTTGTCTCCGTTTAATCTTTGCGGCCTATGAAAAAGACAACGAACATATCGACAACGCAGGACGAAATCGTCGCCGTCCGGCAGCTCCTCACGAAGTCGAATCTCGGCCTTCTGGACTCGGTCCGCCTCGCGATCGAGCTTCACGAAAGCGCCGGGAAGAATCTGTGCCTCAACTCGCTCCGCAAAGTGATCCGTCTCGGCGTCGAGGCGATGAAGCGCGAACGCGCGAGCGTGACGACGGAGAAGCTCTACGAGATCTTCTGTTCCGACCGCTCCGACCTGCGTTCCCGCACGCTCAGCGACTATCGCCACGTCTGGCGGAAAATCCAGACCCGCTTCCCGGCGTTTCTCAAACGCAAGGCCCGGTCGATAGATCCGGAGGACATGCGGGAAATCCTGCTGACGGGCTTCCGCACGCCGCGCCAGCAGTGCAAGGCGCGCTCGATTCTGCATTCGCTTTTCACCTACGCGGAACGGCGCCGCTGGATCACGAACAATCCCGTCACGCCGATCCTCATTCCCCGGGTGCGGGAAAAGGAAATCGTCCCGCTTTCGCTCGCGGAAATCCGGCGCCTGCTGGACTGCGTCCGCACCTGGGAATCCGGCTCGTGCGCGCCCGCCGCGGGGCTGATGCTCTTCGCCGGAATCCGCCCGCGCGAAGTCGAACGTCTGCACTGGCGCGACATCGACTTCGAAGAGAACGTGATCAGCATCCGCGCGATCAACTCCAAGACCGGCGGCACGCGGCACGTGACGATCTGCGCGCCGCTCCGCGCGCTGCTGCTCGAAAGCGTGCGCAAAAACCGCGAACGCGCCCACCCCGACGCGCCGATCGTGCCGCCGAACTGGGAAACGCGCTGGCAGCTCGTCCGCCGTTCCGCCGGTTGGAACGCGACGACCAACGTCTGGCGCCAGGACGTACTGCGGCACACCTTCGCGAGCTATCACGCCAAATTCTACCGCGACTACCACCTGCTCCAAAGCGAGATGGGACACGCCAACGCCAACCTGCTCCGCACGCGCTACATCTCGATGCTCGGCATCACGCGCGCCGCCGCCGAGAATTTCTGGACGCTGGACGTGCTGGGCGACGGCGCGAAACAGGTCGTCGCGACGCGGCAGTTTCAGGCGCCGCTCCCGAGTTCGCGGCCGGAGCCCCCGCGGAAACCGAAAGCGAAAACGCGCCGAAAGACGAAACCGAAGCAGCCGAAAGCGCCGCGCTTCCGCTTCCAGCTGCGCGCGTTCCCGCCGATGCTCACCTGCGCCGAACCGCGACCGCCCGCGCCTCGGGACGAAGGAACGCGGATTCCCGACGAAAAACCGAGCGCCGTTCCCGCGCCGGAGCCGCCGACGACGCCCCCGTCCCCGCAGACGCCGCCGGAAACACCGCCGAGCGCGACGCCGTTCCGTTTCGAGCTGCGCCCGTTCCCGCCGGCGCTTCCCTGCGCCGAAACGGAATTCTTCCGCACGTCGGAAATCCTGCGCGACGTCTCGAAGGGCGGCTTCATCGAACTGCCGTGGCTGCCGCCGGCGGACCTCTTTCCGCCGCCGCCCCCGCCGCTTCCGCCCGACGTTCACCCGCTCCCCTTCGAGCTGAACCCGCCGCTGGCGCTGGTCCGCGGCGGCGCGAATTTCCGTTGCTAAAACTCCGCGGGAACGCTGCAATGAATCCATGGAAAACGCTTCCGAATCCGTTCCCGAAAATCCCGCCGCCGACGCGGACGCCGCCGTTCCCGCGACGGGCGCGCCGCGCCTCAGCGTCGTCGCCACGCCCATCGGCAACCTCGCCGACCTGTCTCCGCGCGCGCGCGAAACCCTGCTCGCCGCCGACTGCATCGCGTGCGAGGACACGCGGACGACCGGGAACATGCTCCGCAGATTCGGCATCGAGCGCCCGCTCATCGCCTACCACGAACACAACGAGCTCGCCTCCGCCGCCGGCATCGCCGCGAAGATCGAGGCGGGCGCGCGCGTCGCGCTCGTCTGCGACGCGGGAACGCCGACGCTCTCCGACCCGGGCTTCCGCGTCGTGCGCGAATGCCGCCGACGCGGGCTCGCCGTCGAACCCGTGCCCGGCCCCTGCGCGCTGATCGCCGCGCTTTCCGCTTCCGGGCTGCCGACCAACGCCTTCGCCTACCACGGATTTCTCCCGCCGAAGACGGCGGCACGCCGGCGTTTTCTCGAAGAAAACCGCGACTCGAAAATCACGCTCGCCGTCTACGAATCCTGCCACCGCATCCGCGCCTTCGCGGAAGAAATCGCGGACGTGCTCGGCGGCGCGCGCGTCGTCTGCTTCGCTCGGGAACTGACGAAGCTTCACGAAACCGTGCTCACGGGTCCGATCTCCGAAGTCCTTCCTCGCCTCGTCGGCAAAAATCTCAAGGGCGAATTCGTCGTCCTCATCGCCCCGCCGGACTTCGCGCTCTAATCCGCCCGCGGGAACGCGGAGAAAAACAAAACGGGACAGGCTCCTCGCCCTGTCCCGTTTTTTTGAAACCGGCGCGCGATCACCGGCGACGTCTGCGGCGCATTCCCGCCAGCGCCAGCGCGAACGCGCCCGCGAGCAGCCCGAACGCCGACGGCTCCGGAATCACCGTTCCCGTCGTCGTGACGGACACGTTCGAAAGCGTGATGCCGCCCGTAGAAGTCGTAGGCGCTCTGATGCCGAGAACATCGAACGTCTTAATGTCCGTTTCGAAAGAAATCGTCTGCGCGGCGGCACCGTCGAAAGCGACCGAAAAATCTAGGCCGGTTTCCGTCTTTTTCAGCTCCAAGGAAACATTGTACGCAGAATTCGCGGACGGTTCGGAAAACGCCGAAGTGAAATCGGTGTTTTTTTGCTGTGCCCCGGAAGAAGTGGACAAAAAAGCCGTGTTCGACGCCGCGTTCGTCCGAAGATACGCAGTCGCACTGTTCGCGGAAACTCCGGTCATGCCGCCTGTTGCCGTTCCCGTCACACTTTTTTTGGAGACGGTTCCGTCCGTTTTCGTCGTCTCACTGTAATTCTCCATCGACGAAACATCCGTTCCCGATTGATAGGTATGCGTCAACATTTGGGATTGTGCGCATAATCCACTATTGAAAAGACCAATGAAAAATTTTCCGCCGCTGGCAATTGTTCCGAACGTGAATGTCCCGGAAAAAGTCAGCGTGTCTCCGACGTCAAGTTGGACAGAATCGAAGTACGCCCACAAGTAGCCGGTGTTGTCAACTTGAGAAAACCGGATGTAATCAACGCCGTAAGTGTAAGTGATATTAGCCTTGCTGTAATAGCCGTACCAATTTTCGGGGTCGTAGTAAGTCGCGGAATCGGAGATGTCGATTGCCGCGTGGGCGGCTGGGGCGAGCGTTCCCGCGAGCAGAACGAGCGCGGTACGGGTGAGGGTTTTCGTCGTGATCATGGAGCTTTTTGTTTTTGGGGTTAAAAAGACGTGAGGACGGCGATACGGCGGGAAGTCACGAGCGAGGCGCGACGGAAGCGATATCGGTCTCTTGTTGACTCCAAAAATCAGAAAAAACGCGTTCCCGCGCAAGACAATTTTTCGCGTCCGGCGATTTTCATCGGAACGCGGCGACGGGAAATCGCGCGGGCGCGGCTCAATTCGGGAGCGAGAAGAACGCGCGGGCGTTTTCCGTGGTGCGGGCTTCGATTTCTTCGACGGGAACGCCGAAGAGCTCCGCGGCGAATTCCGCCGTGCGCCGCAGAAAGGCGGGTTCGTTGCGCCTGCCGCGGTGTTCGCAGGGCGCGAGGTAGGGGCAGTCCGTCTCGAGCATGAGCTTGTCCAATCCCTGCGCGAGCGCGGCTTCGCGCACCCGGGACGCGCTTTTGTAGGTGATCGTTCCCGTGAACGAGGCGCACCCGCCGCGGGCGTTCAGTTCGCGCACGGCGTCGGCGTCTTCCGCGAAGCAGTGGAAGACGACCTTGCGCCAGTCCACGCCGCTGCGGTCGATCGCCGCGACCGTCGCCGCGAACGCGTCGCGTGCGTGCACGATGACGGGCAGTCCCAGCGTCTTCGCGAGCGCGAGCTGGCGTTCGAAGACTTCGAGCTGCGCGCGGCGGACGCGTTCGGCTTCCGCCGGGTCTTTCGGCATGTAGTGTTCGTCCAGCCCGATTTCGCCGACGGCGACCGGCGCGGGAACGTCGCGGAAGAACGCGGGAAGCGCGGCGAGCTGCGCTTCGAAGTCGTCGCCGACGTTGCCCGGATGCAGCCCGACGGCGTGGAAGATTCTGCGCGGGAACGCCGCCGCGAGATCGCGGTAGATCGGCCAGTCGGAGGCGTCCGTTCCCGCGCAGACGAACTGCCCGACGCCGGCGGCTTCGGCGCGCGCGAGCACGGCGGCGAGCTCTCCGCTCCTGAAAAACGTATCCGGATGGCAATGACTGTCGATGAGCATGGGCGTTTCGCGCGGGTCGTCGGTTTCAAAAAGGAAAGGCGGCAGGGCGACGCGCCGTGCCGCCTTTCCTCCTCGGGCGTCTCAGGCTTCGTTCGCCAGCATTTCGAGCTGGCGCCAGCACTGGTAGAGCCCGCGCGGCACGTGGAAGCAGCCTTTCCATTTTCCGCCCTTGAGCGAGAGCAGCGGCTCGCCGCGGCGGTTCAGATAGCCGAACCATTCCGGATATTTTTCGTCCTTGAAGTGCGACCACGCGTAGGCGTGAACGCGCTCGAACCATTCCCAGCATTTCGGGTTCTTCGTGAGGCGGTAGCCCTTGAGCAGCGCGATCAGCGTCTCGATGTGCACCCACCACAGCTTCTGATCCCATTCGAGCTGCTGAAGCGGACGGCCGAGCCGGTCCATGAAATAGAAGATGCCGTCGTACTTTTCGTCCCAGCCGTATTCGAGCGCGTTGAGCGAGATCTTCACCGCCTTTTCGATGAGCTCGGGACGGTTGAGGCGCTCGCCGAGATCCATCATGAACCACGTCGATTCGATCATGTGGCCCGGGTTGAGCAGGCGACCGTCCATGTTGTCCGCGAGCGTGCCGTCGGAATTGAGGTGTTCGACGATGAGCCCCGGCCCGACTTCGGGACGGTAAAATTCGTCCATGACCAGGTGCACGCTCTTTTCGATGGCGTTCTTGAGGAACTCCGGCTCGATGAGCGGCTCGATTTCGAGCGCGAGATTGCAGACGATCATCGGGAGCGCGAACGCCTTCATCGGCCGCGCCTTCGGCGAAGCCTTGCTCCAGCGGCCCTTCGGATTGTCGAAGCGCGCGACGACGCGGTCGAACGCCTTTTTCGCGATTTCGGCGTACTCGCGGCTGCCCGTCGCGATGGAGAGCTGGCCGAACGCCATCGCCGCGAACGTGTTGGAGAAAATGTTGTAGGGTTCGACCTGCGGCGTGCCGTCGCGGGAAAGCGAGAAGTAGAAATTGTATTCGCCGTCGTGCCCGTGTTCCCGCAGAAATTCGGCGCCGAGAATCGCGGCGTCGAGCCATTCCTGCTTCTTTTCGAGATGATTGTAGAGAAAGGCGAACATCCAGACTTCGCGTCCCTGCAGCCAGACGAATTTGTCCGTGTCGAAGACGGTGCCGTCGCGGTCGAGGCAGGTGAAGTAGCCGCCGAACTCCTTGTCGAGCGATTTTTCAAGCCAGAACGGGATGACGTTGTCGAGCAGCTCCGACTTGTATTGTTGAGCGAGTTGTTTGAATTTTTCTTTCATACGTTGCCGAAAATTATTTCACAAAAACGGAAAAAGTGAAGCGCGAAGCGGAAGTTTTTCCCCGGACGGCGGCGGCGCACCGTCCCAAATTTCAATTTGCGTTCCCGCGGGGCGAGTGTTTCCATTGAACCCACTTATGGAAGTTTACATCGACGGAAAATTCTACAAAAAAGAAGACGCCAAGATCTCCGTCTTCGATCACGGCCTGCTCTACGGGGACGGTCTCTTTGAAGGCATTCGCGTCTATGACAACTGCATTTTCAAACTCGACGAACACCTCGAGCGCATCGAATATTCGGCGAAGGCGATCGCGCTCGATCTGCCCTGGTCGCGCGAGGAGCTCGCGCAGGCGCACATCGAGGCGTGCCGCCGCAACGGCGTCGCCAACGGCTACATCCGCTCGGTCATCACGCGCGGCGTCGGCGACCTCGGGCTCAGCCCGCGCAACTGCTCGAACCCGTCGCTCATCATCATCGCGGACAAGATCAAGCTGTATCCGGCGTCCGTTTACGAAAACGGCATCAGGCTCATCACGGTGCCGACGCGCCGCATGAGCGTCGCCGCGCTCCCGCCGATGGTGAAGTCGCTGAACTATCTGAACAACATTCTCGCGAAGATCGAGGCGCTCAACTGCGGCTTCGACGAATGCCTGTTGCTCAACGACCAGGGCAACGTCGCGGAATGCTCCGGAGACAACATCTTCATCATCCACAAGGGCAAGCTCATCACGCCGCAGCCTTCGTCCAGCCTGCTCAAGGGCATCACGCGCTCGGCGACGATGGAATGCGCGGAAGAGCTCGGCATTCCCGTCGTCGAGACGACGCTCACGCGCTACGACATTTGGAACGCGGACGAGGCCTTCCTCACGGGCTCGGCGGCGGAAGTGATCCCGGTCGTCGAACTCGACGGGCGCAAGATCGGCTGCGGCAAGTGCGGCCCGCTCACGGCGAAGCTGCTCGAGCTTTTCCGCAGGAAAGTCCGCACGGACGGCGCGATGATCGCGTAAAAGCCTTCGCCTTCCGAAAGCGTTCCCGCGGAGAATCTTTCCCGCGGGAACGTTTTTTGTCCGCGCACAACGTTCTTGCCGAATCGGGCGAAGGGGCGTAAATTGGAAAATTCACGCATCACAACAATGCTCTTAGATATTCTTCATTCCAAAATCTTGCGCGCCGAAGTCACCGACGCGCAGCTGCACTATGAGGGCAGCCTCGGCATCGATTCCGAAATCATGGAAATGGTCGGCCTGCTCCCGAATGAGAAAATCCTCGTCGGAGACATCTCCAACGGAAACCGCTTCGAAACCTACGCGATTCCCGCTCCCGCCGGCTCGCGCCAGTTCTGCCTGAACGGCGCCGTCGCGCATCTCGGCAAGGTCGGCGACCTCATCGTCATCATGTCCTTCGCGCGCATGACGCCGGAGGAAGCCAAGACGTGGAAGCCGCGCGTCGTCGTCTTCGGCGACAGCAATTCGCGCATCGTCAAGCTCACGTCCGACGTCGCCGATCCCGCCGTCGTCGCGAAGTTCAGACGCTAATCGTCCGCGCCGACGATTTTTTCCCGCGCCTCCAGAACGACGCCGGGACGAGATTCCGCACAGAAAACCGTGCGGAATTTTTTTGCGTGCTCGGGGCGCGCGGCGTCGAAGGCCTCCCACGCCTCCGTCTCCGCGACGACGAAGGGCGCCGCCGCGGGAACGTCCGCGAGCGTCCCCCAGAAGCCGACGCGTTCCCGCCGCAGCAGCCACGGCAGCGGCCAGGTCTCGCGCCCCGCGAGCGCCGCGAAAAAGCTCCCCGCCTCCCCGCCCCGCTCCGCGAAGCCGCGTTTCGCCGAAGCGACGGCGGGAACGATTTCGGCGAGCGATGCGGGCGCGTGTTCGTAGCGGAGCGAAAAGCCCGGCCGCGCGCGCAGAAAGCCGCCGGCGACGACAACCAAGCCTGCCGACGCGACGCACGCGAGCGTCCGCGCGCGCGACGCGAAATAAACCGTCCGCAGCACGCGCGATTCCGAAACCGCGCCGACGAAAAGCGCGAGCCCGGGAACGACGCCGAGCGCGAGCCAGGGCGTCTTGTAAGGAATTCCCGAATACAGCGCGAATAGCGCGAGCGAGGCGAACGCGCAGAACGCGGGCGCGGAAAAATCTGCCGCCGAAAAACGGCGCTGAAACCGCCGCTCCTGCGCCGTCGGGAAAAACGCGCGCGACGCGAACGCGACGCCCGAAGCGCACGCGAGCGCGACGAGCAGAGGCGCCCGCGCGACCAGCAGAGCCGCGTAATAAAAAAACGGCTTCGCGTGCGGAGATTCCGTTCCCGCCGCCGTGAAGAAGTAGCTTTTGAAGGCGACGAAAAAGTCCGCGAGCCCGCGCGGATTCGCGCCGAAGGAGGAATAAAAAAGCGCCGCGACCGTTCCCGCCGCCGCGAGCGCGACGAGCGCGCGCACGGCGAAGGAACGCCCGCCCGCGGGAACGCGTTCAGGCGGGAAACGCCGCCGGACGAGCGCGTCCGCCGCCGCGCCGCACGCGAACGCCGCCGCCATGAGAATCCACGTTTCTTTCGACGCCGCCGCGAGCCCGAAAAGCGCTCCCGCGAGCGCCGCGTTGCACAGATTTTTTTCGCGGAAGAACCACACGCCCGCCGCCGTCCACGCGAACGCGACGAGCAACGTCTCCTGAATGAAATACGCGTCGAAAAAGACGGCAACCGGCGCGAACGCGAGCAGCAGCCCGGCGACGAGCGCGCCCGCCTTCCGCCCGAAAAAGCTCAGCGGAAGCGCGACGCACGCGAGCGCGCCGACGCACGCGGGAACGACGCGGACGAGCGTTTCCGTCATCGCCGCGAAACTTTCGACGCCGAAGATCCGGCACAGCCAGAACGCGAAGAAATACAGCGTCGGCCCGTGAAAGTCGCTCGGATCGTAGCGGTACGTTCCGCCCGCGAGCATTTCGCCGACCTTGAACGCCTGCACCGCCTCGTCCACGTGCATCGGGCGTTCCGCGATGCCGTGAAACCGCATCCACGCCGCGCATACGAAAACCGCCGCGAGCGCCGCGGCGAACGCGAGACGGCGAAGGCGCGTCCTGTCCCGCGGCGGCGTCATGCGCGTTTTTTCTTTCCGCCCTGCTTCGCCGCGCGCGCAGAGCGGATTTCCTCGCGGAGCGCGTTCCAGCGCGCAAGGCGCTCGGCGATCGCGGCCTCGGCGCCGTTGGGCTTCGGTTCGTAAAAGCGGACGGGCTTTTCCAGATACGTCTGTCCGGAAATGCCCTCGGGAAATTCGTGCGAGTAAAGGTAGCCGTCGCCGTTCCCGAGCGTTTTGTTCAGTTTGTTGTGCGCGTCCCGCAGATGCGCGGGAACGCGCTGGCGCCCGCCTTCGCGGACCGCGGCGCGCGCGGCGAAGATCGCCTCCGTCGCGCTGTTGCTCTTCGGGCAGGTCGCGAGAAACAGCGTCGCGTGCGCGAGCGTCAGCTGCGCCTCGGGCATGCCGATGAAGTCGCACGCCTGCTGCGCGGCGACGGCGACGCCGAGCGCGCGCGAATCGGCGAGCCCGACGTCCTCGCTCGCGAGAATCACGAGCCGCCGCGCGATGAAGCGCGGATCTTCGCCGCCTTCGAGCATGACGGCGAGCCAATAGACCGCGGCGTCGGGATCGCTCCCGCGGACGGATTTGATGAACGCGGAAATCGTGTCGTAGTGTTCGTCCTCGTTGCGGTCGTAGCGGATCTGGCGTTCCCGCGCGAAGGCGGCGACGTCGGCGAGCGTCAGCGCGGAATTCGGCGCGTGCCCGAGCGCGACGGTCTCGAGCGCGTTGAGGGCGCGGCGCATGTCGCCCTCGCTCATGCGGGCGAGCGCGGCGAGCGCGTCCGCGTCCGCGGAAATGTTCAGCGCACCCAGCCCGCGCTCCTCGTCCGCGAGCGCGCGGGCGAGCGAGGCGACGACGTGCTTTTCCTCCACGGGTTCGAGGCGGAAAAGGTGCGAGCGCGACAGCAGCGGCGGAATGACGTAGAAGCCCGGGTTGTGCGTCGTGCAGCCGATGAGGCGGACGTTCCCCGCCTCGACGTCGGGCAAAAGCAGATCCTGCTGCGCCTTGTTGAAGCGGTGGATTTCGTCGATGAGCAGCAGCGTGCGGCGTTCGGGAGCGGCTCGCGCGATGCGCAGCACGTCGCGCAGCTCGCCCGTGTTGGAGAGCACGGCGTTCACGCGCACGCAGCGGCAGCGCGTCTCCGCGGCGATGACTTCGGCGAGCGTCGTCTTGCCGCAGCCCGGCGGCCCGTAGAAAAGCAGGCTGCCGAAATTGTCCGTCGCGATCAGCCGCGGCAGCAGCGCGCCCGCGCCGAGGATTTTTTCGTGCCCCAGGATTTCGCTCAGCGCGCGCGGGCGCATCCGCGCGGCAAGCGGACGGCGGAACCCGGCGTCCGTCGCCGCGGGCGCTTCCTTCGGCGTCTCCTCGGACGCGAAAAGCGAATCGGAAAAATCTTCCTGCATGACGCGAAAGCTTAAACCCTGCGCCCCGAAGCTCAAAGCAAAAGCGTTCCCGCCGAAGCTCGGCAAACCCTCCCGCGAGCGGATTTTCGTTCGCGGGAACAGCGTTTGCCGCGAGGAATGCGCTAAATAAGCGCTTCCGTTCTGAGGGACGTCGCGGCGACGGCCGCTCGTTTTCTTGGCACCTTTCCTGCAAGAAATTTCGCCATGAAAATTTTTCATGCCGCAGACTCGAATCACGCCTCGACTGCCCGCCGGAGCCGCGGGCGCGCCGACGGCGGTCGCGTCGCGGGAGCGTTCGAGAAAGGAAAAGACGATGACGGGAGAGGAACTCGGTTATTTTGAAGTTCTCGCGAAGTGCGGGCACGTAGGCAGAAAGCATTACATACTGAAGCGTTTCGCGATTCGGGCGGAGAGCGCCAAAGAGGCGGCGCGCATCACGCGGAACATTCCGCGCGTGAAGCATCACCACAAGGACGCCATCCGGAGCGTGACGGCGGTCACGCCGGAGCGTTTCGCGGAAATCGTGCGCGAAAATTCCGCGGATCCGTTTTTCTGCTGTCACAGCGTGCAGGATCAGCGCATGTACGAGGAATCGGAAATCTTCACGGAAGATGAATTTTCCGAGCCGGAAGAGCGGGACCTTCCCGTGCGGCGCGGCGACGGGGATAAACGCTTTTATTGCGGCAAGCGGCTCGTGAGGAATCCGCGCAAGTTCCGCCGCGCCTTCGGCGAAGATCCGCACAGCCGCCGTCCGCGACGCCTTTCCGACTGACGCGTTTTCGGCGGCGGCGCGCCCGCGCGTTTTTGCGGACAAGAAAATCGTTCCCGCGACTCGTTTCGCGGGAACACTTTTTTGTCGGAAAACGCGAAGCCAAAGGAAGGCAAAAGAAGTTTTTCTCGGGGGCGAAGGCATTCCTGCCTTCGTTCCCGCGACGCTCGCGTTCCCGCGGACGAGCGCAATTTCCGAGCCCCGACGGGGCGACGATTGCTCAGCGCAGGGCAAGCGAGCGCCGCGAGCGCAGCCCTACGAAACCGCGAACAATCCGCCGCGCCCTGAAAGGGCGCAATTGCCGACGAAAACGAGTTCCCGCGGACGCTCGTTTCATCTGTGCTCATCCGCGATTGAAGTTTTTCGCGGAACCGCGCTCGCCGCGGATCACGCGAATTTCATGAATCCTCGCGGGAACGCTTTTTCAGCGAATCCGAAAGCTCCGAGAGGGCTCGCAGCTCCGCCTCGTCTTCCGCGTCGGCAAGACGCGCCTCCGCCGCCCTGCGCCGCGCGGCGAATTTTTCGTACACGCCTGCTGCGAAAGCCTCCATCTGCGCATTGCGCACGCTCCCGGAATCGAGCAGCAGCGGCTGCCCGTGAAAGCTCAACAGCGCATCCACGTTCCCGCGCCAGAAATTCAGGGTCAGGTCGCGACGTTCCCGCACGCGCAGCTCCGCGGATTCGAGGAAAATCGTCACGAGGCGGTTCAACTTGTCCAACTCCTCGGCGGAAAGGTAGTTTTTCGCGATGAAGATGTCCTGCTTGCGCACGACGGAGCCCTTCCATGAGGTCAGCCCCATGTTGGGCGCGGCGGCGTCCGCTCGGGCGACGACAAGCTCCGCCGCCGTTTTTCCGGTGACGGCGTAGAGCAGCTTGTTCTGCGTCTCGGCAAAGAACATCTGCGCCGCCTTGTCCGTCTTGTCGTAATCGCTGGAAAGCGCGAAAAGTTCGCGGATCTTCTGATAAAAACGCTTCTCCGAGGCCCGAATGTCGCGGATGCTCGCGAGCAGTTCGTCAAAATAATCGGGACGCCCGTCGGGATTCTTCAAACGCGCGGAATCGACGACGAAGCCCTTGACGAGAAATTCTCGCAGATGGCGGTTCGCCCACTGGCGAAACTGCGTGCCGCGCACGCCGCGCACACG
This sequence comes from Candidatus Spyradosoma sp. SGI.093, assembly GCF_050314555.1. Classification (NCBI taxonomy): domain Bacteria; kingdom Pseudomonadati; phylum Verrucomicrobiota; class Opitutia; genus Candidatus Spyradosoma; species Candidatus Spyradosoma sp. SGI.093. The sequence goes on from NZ_JBNPNH010000001.1 coordinate 488,007, forward strand.
AAACCCGACCGCCAAAATCATCTCCAACGAATAGTAGCGCACGTCGTAACGCTTCCCGTCAGAGGCAGTTGTAAAGAAATTCTTTACAACTGAATTCTCCTCCAATTCCGCTTCAGCAAAGACATTGGCTATGTGTTGCCCAACGTTTTGCTTGGAGGTGGAAAAAAGCTCCGCCATCTGCCGCTGAGTCAGCCAGACGCTCCCGTCACGGGCATAAAGCGCGATCTCGGCCTTGCCGTCCCGAGTCCGGTAAAGAATCAGATTCGCGTCGTCCTTGTGCTTTTCCATGCGCCCATTCTCCGCGAAAACGCGCGTTCCCGCGAGAGGATTTTTCGCGCGCGGGAACGTCTTTTCAAACGCAAAGGACGCGAAGAAAACCTGCGAAGTCAAAAGAAGGCAAAGGAAGTTTTCCTCGGGGGGCGAAGGCAATCCTGCCTTCGTTCCCGCGACGCGCGATTTCCCGCGGACGAAATTTCGCCGCGCGGCATCCGCGCGTTCCCGCGGACATGTGCAATCTCCGAGCCCCGACGGGGCGACGATTCAGCGTAGGACAAGCGAGGAGCGCCGCCCAGCGCATCGCCCGCGTTCAGACTCGCGGCATCAACGATGACGCCCTGGCGAAAATTCCCGCAAGCGAAAGTTCGCCCACTGACGGAGCGCGCGACATTGCGCGGAAATTTCGCTTCCCGAAACTCGCGGTTAAAATCTTATTTATGCCGACGGGAACGCCGAGAAATCCTAACGACAAAAAAGCCGAACAAGACTTCCTACGGCGATTCCCAAAGGAATTGAAAAGCCGTTTCCCGGAGCTTTTCCGTACTTCGTTGAGTAGAGCCCGGAATAAAGGATGAAATTCAAAAGCGCCCATGCGCGAGACGTCGCCAATATCGAAGATTGAGCAACAAATTTGTCATAAGTTATCTTCCCGTTCCGAACAAGCTCCAACAGTTCTTTTTCCGAAACAGGCAACGAGCCGAGCTCCGACGCGAGCGCGGCAGAAATCCCGACGGCGCGACGATCTGCTTCATCCCGCAACTGCAGCTCACGTTCCGGCGACAATCCAAGCTCAAATAACTTGAACACGGTCAGACAATATTCGTAAACCTGCCGTTCAAAACCCTGCGTCTCCGATCCAACGAAATGTGTCAGGCACGCGTAAAAAACTCTCCACCGGAATGTTTCATCCGACGAAGCCGCCTGAAACTCGCCAGCCAATTTCCGCCATTCCAAAAGACTCCTTGCCGCTTTGAACTTCCCGACCCATTCTTGCTCTTTTTTAGAATCCATTTAGAAATACAGCGTCGCGAAAACCGTATTTTGCCTACCCGGCTGATACAAGAACCGAGATTATTCTTTCCGCATTATATCCTCACACGATTTTTTAGGGAAACCATGCGTTTCCGCCCATCGTTCGCAAGTTTATCACGATACTCGGTTTTTTTGAGAGCAAATAGAAAAAGCGTAAGTGTTCCCCGAAATCATCTGACCGTTGATTCCGACGAATAAACGCGCACGCGCTCAAGACATGAATGCGCATGCAAATTCTCCAAAATCTCCGCTTTTTCTTTTTGTTGAATTTTCGGAGACAGATACAGCCGTCTTATCGATCTCGCCAAATCGAACTTCAACACCAGATGACGTTTCCCGTTACGATTTCCACTGCGCAGAATTACGCCCTCCTGTTCCAACGCTTCTTGCCGTTCCTCCAGAATCTCAACTGCGATCCGGAGCTCTTGCTCATAGGAAAAACTCCTGTTTTTCATATACTCGAAAGACGCATCCCGCTTGACGAATCCTCGAAAGTCCTCATGTTCCTCATAAAAATTTGCCCCGGAGCTGAAGACTGGAATAAAGTCAGTCCAGATGAAGGGGCCGGGCGAAAAAACTGATTCAAAGCATGCTCTACCGCTCGATTGCAGTTCTTGATAAAGTTTTTCAGAATTCTGATTTTTTCTTCCCGTGCATAGACAACATGCCCGTAAGAAATTTTTCCCCATTCAAAACATCGAAATTATGAAGAAATGTTGAATGGACGAGCTCCGTATAATCAAAGCCGACATTCACGCCAAACCTCATTTTCCCATAAAGTTTCCACATCGGCAGACAATCCCAATCCTTAGTCAAACAAAAAACAAAAACATTTCTTTGTTTCGACTTTATCGCTCCGTCCCGAAGTTGCTTCATCGCCGATTGATGAAATTTGTCCTATTCATGCGGTGCGCCACATCGGAAAACAATATAATACCGTCTTTTACTTCCGCTTTGTCATTCAACATCGGCGAGACTTGTAAACCAAAAATTCCCCGAAAGTATCCCCTTAAAAGCGGCTTTTGACGTATAATGAAACGCAAGGAGATCTCGCCCAAGTAACGACACACTAATATTTTCCGGAGGTCGCGTACGAATAGCTGATAAATCTATGCATTCCATCGTTTTTCAGCGGGGAAATCGAACCATTGAATCAACTGCTTTTCAAATCTCGGCAAGCTCCGAATGTCAAACACCTTACGTTTGTCTGCACCATTCTTCACCCATATAATCCTCTTGTTGTCATGATATGGCTTGTTCTCTTAGGCACTAGAATTGTGGCGATAAGCACTCCACCACCTTTCTCTGAAAGATTTTCCACTTCTATTAGTGTATTTTGAATAATATTTCTGACGCCTTATTGTTCCTGTAGAAATTTAATGTCAGACTCTATTAAATCTGCGTCTGTCAAAAAACCTAATTTATATTTTAGGATACGTCTAAGTTTCACTTTCCCTCCTCCTGACAAAGAAAAATAATCACTAGTATAATCAACGTCTGAAATTAATGAAATATATTTTTCAAATGAATCTTGAATGCCTTCATTCTCAATGATAGCTTTCAATATATCAAACAACACAGATATGCCTATTGTCTTAGTAATGACACTATCTGCTGACGCATTTTTCCATAGAATTTCATTCACTGCATCAAAATACCTAAATATAATTTCATATATTTCTTCGTCTTTGTTTTCTATATACAAGTTCCTTAATACAGAAGTATCTCGTTTGCCATTACTTTCCATTTTTTCCAAATCAGAACGAGTACCAGTTCCAGACCACAGAGAACGTTTCATGGCAAGGAAATCTCTATCTTTTTGAGGATTAGAAGATATGAGGTGCATGATACCTTCTACCATAGCCGCCGTTGACAATAGCCATTTTGTTCTATCCGTAATTTCTTCTATCGATGAGAAAAGTGGGGCTAACTTTATCTTTTGATAAAGCGGAGAATCTTTTCTAAAATTAAATTTTCGAGTAAGATAAACAGCTAATTTTTCTGGCGACCAGGTATTTGAAGGCTTGTCTTCAACATCATATCCAAAAAGTTCTAAAGCTAAGCTTTTGTCAACTTTTTTCTGATTCCCGTTTATTGTAGCGAAAAGATATGCTTGATAAGGATTGGGTAAATCCATAAATATAGAACACACTAACTCTATATCCTTAAATTGCTCTTCTGTATAGGAAAAGGCATTAAGTCTATGTTGACCATCAATTATTAGCGATGATATTCCAGACGGAATTTCTATTTCAAAAAAATCTGGAATAGATGTTGAACAGAGATTCCATCTTTTTAATGGATCTTCAATAATGTTTCCTTCATAATCAACATTTGCAGCAACTAAAATAGAAGTTGGGAAGCTCATCTCTGCTGATTTAATAAAATTCGCAATCGCTTTCAGTCTTGGTTGTTTTAGTGGCCTTTGATTTCCGACCAATTTTCCTTCTTTATTATAGCGCGCAACAGAGGATGTAGAGATTTCAAGTAAATCTCTAGCTTTAATTTTTGCTATAAAAAAGTCGCCCAAAGGCTGACTTACTTTTATCCCGTATATTTTTTTCATACAGCTCATATTATTACTTACTGTATTTCCCCTCCAAGTGGACTTGTTGGTTCTTCAAAAATTTCTTTTTCTCGATTTTGATACCACCATAGTATACAATATGATACATAGACTATAATAGATAGGAAACAAGCAAATGCTTCTGATTTTTTAAGCATTCCAACTACAATAATAGATACCACTAACGGAATTACAACAGCCACTAAACCTATTATATCTTCATTGTCTATTCGTCGTTGTGTACGTAGAATCTTTAACACTCTTTCAGCAGAGGCACATACAGATGCTATTGCAATAGTTATTAAACCAATTGTGATATCTTTAAGACCTACTTCAAGAAATAGAAAAGACATCCAGATACTGCTAGAACCACAGATTAAGAAAAAAACAATGAAGAAAATCAGCTTTCTTTTATGTAAGCTAAACCAATTCATACCCCTCCTATTTATCTTTTTCTTTCCAATACTGAACAACTTCAAACAAGTCGCCTTTTGGCAATTCTTTAATATTAGATACACATTGTCCGTTATCTAATTTTTCAAGATTTCGCACAGTTCGAGTTCCATCCTTTTCACTCAGACCTAAGAATTTGTTTATTGCTTTTGTATTATTAAGGTCGTTTATCGGTAAAAGGAATGCTGTTTCACATTCTTGCGAGAAATCGAAATTCCCTTGATTATACTCCGATATGCCTTGAGAGAGAAGAATTATAGAGACTCCATATGAACGAATTTTTCTAAGTAAAACTTCTAAAATCTCCAAAGACTTCTTTTCACGGAATAAATCGTGAGCTTCATCAATCATTAACACATAACGCATACTTCGGTTACCTTCAATGACTTCTGTACCACCCATATTAGTAAACACATTGAAGATGTAGTTGATGATAAGAAAGATTGATGTAAATCGAACAGTACTATCCAATTCACCTGATAGTGAAAAGTAATAATTGTTGTTTAGGAAGATACTTGGGTCGTTGACTTTTGAAGCGAAGAGTTCATACTCACTCAAACGCTCCATAATCTCTGTAAGAGTGTCACGGTTCTCACCTACTGATTCTATCACTAAATCGTAAATTTCCTTTAATGAAGGGTGTTTTCCATCTTTATGTTGAACAAACGCTTCTTTCGTTGCATCTTTTAGTGTTTGCTGTTGTTTCTTGCCAATATTGGAGTATTTAGCAATAATATCAACGAATTTATTTATACCTACAAGTTTGTTCTTTTCATTAACATTATCAATGAATGAAACTGGATTCAATGGAAATGGTGTATGAGGCGCATTTATACATTCTGTATGAGTTTCTGTAAAGAAATCACCCATTTTATCCTGTCATTTTCACTTAGTCCCTTAAAATCAAGGAACAGAAAATTGACTTGACCTTGCGTCTGTGTATACAATTGGCGAAGAAATTCAAGTGCAAATTGAGTCTTGCCAGAACCAGATTTTCCTGCTACGGCAATGTGTTGATTGTTGTAGCGAGTAGAATCGTTGAAGCAACAATATATATCCTCTCTTGTTTCGATATTATATCCCACTTTGATTTTAATAGGACCAGAAAACACACTTTTTGTGATGTGTTGATTTCTGTTTTCAACGCAATCGAATCTTTCGGGAGTATCTTCAATCATATCAATTCCATTTCTGAAATATTCAGTTAAGAAATCGAAGAAAGTATATTGTGGATTATTTTCAAACAGGTAATTTATCTTTTCTAATCCATGATCAATATGCAGTTTTATATACTTGGGGATAAACTCGTCATTTTTACTTATTCCATATGCCTGACAAATTAAGGCAATATAGAAATCTCTATACTGTCCATCAAATAGGATATGGTCCTTGTATTCTTTTCCTTGTGAATCGTATGCAGAAAATTCCTGTTGTGTAAAGCGTTTACCTGTAGACAAAGAATAGCCTAATGCAATACGAGCTATCACATTTTCTTTTGTACCCCCAGTAAGTTTTTTGTTAATTGGGTTACAATGGCTTGGTTTTCGCCAGATGTTTTGATGTTAATTTGCATATCCGCTATTGTTATATTCTTCAAAAAGATTCTCTGGTTTCACTTCAACAAAGTGCGAACCATCTTTTTCATTGTTTATCAAATAGGATTTATTTACGATTGGTTGAATATATTGATATTCTTCTTCCGTCAATTCTTTTTTAAGAAGAGGAAATAGAATCACTTGTTTTGAAACATTTGGATAGAACTTCGTGAGTACATTCTTTGTATGTTGCGGGTCAAATTTCTGCATTGGGCTATCTATGAAAACAGGAAACTCAATTTCTGTTTCATCAACCAAAGCACTTAATAGTGCAGATGCAAACATCTGACGTTCCCCCATGGAAAGAATGCTATTATCAATTTTCTTATCATCATATCCAAATAGGCAAATGTCAACATCATCACCATTGCCATTGATGTCAACAATTACCTTTTTAACAAGATTGGTCTTGTGCAAATATGATTGAAGCTTTACTTCCAGTTTCTTCGCAAGTGCCTTTTTCTTTTCTTCCTTAAAACGAATAAGGAATTTTTGTATTGTATTGATTAGGCGCGCAGCTTCATTGTCAACTGCACGGTTCTGATCTGAAACATTTATTTTTTTAGAGAGAATCTCCTTTTGCTTTTTATGAGCAATCACTTGTTCTTTAAGTAACTCTATTTCACTTTGTCTTTTCCCGATTTCTACACCGATGGAATCTATCTGACGATCGATATTTTCTTTTCGGGTTCTCAAATCCTGAACATAATCACTCTCTGCTTTTTTCTCAGCCTCTCGAATATTCTTTTCGATTGTGTATAATTCAGATTTGACTTTGGTATATTT